>CAZTXN010000009.1:0-26021 GCA_964617655.1 uncultured Nitrospiraceae bacterium
TTCAAGGCACGGAGGACCTCCCCATCGAGAAAAGGGGCAAATTTCCAAACAATAATGTTTGCACCTTAATAAAATGAAAATTTGTTCATAACCAAAAGGACTTGAACATTTCGGTAGGGAGAGATATAATTATTATTTGAAGAATTTTGCAATTAATTGCAGTGACGTTGCTGGAGAGGCGTTGTGGTGAGAATCAATAATATCAGTGTGTTGACTACGCTGATCATGATCCTCTCGCTGCTGCTCCTACCATCATGCGGCGGGCCTCCGGAGGACTATGCTCCGGGAAGCGGCAGAGGCAAGGTCGTCCTTTTCCTCTCGGACAATATCTCGTTCTACAAGCAGGTCGTGGCGACCATCACGAGCGTCCGGCTCATCAACTCCGGGACCGGGGAGGTCTGCGAGGTCCTGGGTTCTCCGGTGACCGTTGATATCGCCAACCTGACGGACATCGCCTGGTATGCGAACCTCGCGGATTGCGCTGTCGGCAGGTACAACCGCATCGACATAGCTTTGCAGAGGGACGTACGGCTGATGGACCAGCTCGACGTTGCCTCGTCCTGTTCCTTTGCTGCGGCACTCGATGAGAGCGGCGCGGAGCGTCCGCTGGACTGCGACCAGGGGACCGGCATCTGCACGGCAAGCATCAGGGGCGGTTCACGGGACGTCTGGGTCCAGGTGCAGGAAGACCGGCACAACGACCTGGGCATCGATTTCGACCTGAAGAAGTTCACGGTGCGCGGCTTCGGGGACCCGTCGGCCTGTTCGGTCACGCTCTCGGCCTCCACGCTGAGCGCGGGGGACATCAAGAGGAGCGGCCGCGCGCACAGCATCACCGGCGGGATCACCGCACTCGACATCCCGGGAAGGACGTTCACGCTGGTCACCAGCCACGTCTCCCTGACCATTGACTATGCCCGGGTCCTGCCGGCCCTCCAGCCGAACCTCGATCTGCTGCTCCAGAAGGCGCAGGACGAAGGGCTGCGGGTGAACGTCCGGACCGGAGGGATCGACCTTCAGGCCGGGACGCTTCCGGCAGGCCGCATCTGCGTGAAGGCCGCGGGTACCGTATCGGCAGTGACCGGCCCTCCCCAGTGGACCTTCACCCTGTCCACGGGGCCTTCCTTGACCATCGCCGGAAGCCACCGGCCGCCAGCGGCCGTCCAGGGAACGATCGCCGACGGCGCCTGGGTGAACGTGCAGTTCGACGGATTCCATTCCGGCAGGATGGAATACCTTGCCGCGTCGATCGAGCTGTTGTCGCCGGGCACGGTGCTGGACGACTGATCAGTCCCCGTATGCAGGGAGCGGGAAGACATCGTGAGACACCGGGGGCGCATGCCCCCTTTTTTTGTGCTTGCAGGGAGCCGTTGCAGCGCAGGAGTGCGTCGCATGCCGCTCGATGTCGAACAAGGACAACGATGAAAGAACCATTCCGTAAAGACGCCGGAGGCTGGAGCGTGCTTCTGCTCTGCCTCCAGATCGCCCTCGTTCCGTCCCTGCAGGGAACGGCGGCGGCGCGGGAGGCGGCTGCAGGACCGGACCTCCGGGGCCTGACCATCGAGGAATTGATGGAGGTCGAGGTCGAGAGCGTCGTGAGCGCCTCCCGGTACCGGCAGAAGGTGAAGGATGCGCCGGCATCGATCACGATCATCACCGCCGAGGATATCCGGAAGTTCGGGCACCGGACCCTGGCGGATGTCCTGCGGAGCGTGCGAGGCTTCATCACTACCTACGACCGGAACTATCACTATGTCGGCGTGCGCGGGTTCGGCAGGCTTGGCGACTACAATACCCGGTTCCTGCTCCTGGTGGACGGCCACCGCGTGAACGATGCGATCTACAGCTCGGCCGCCGTGGGCACCGAGTTCCTGCTCGACCTGGATCTCATAGAGCGCGTCGAGATCACCCGGGGGCCCGGCTCATCTCTTTACGGCAGCAACGCCTTCTTCGGCGTGGTGAACATCGTCACCCGCGGCGCCGCCGACCTGGGCGGCGCGGAGCTGTCCGCGGCCGCGGGGAGCTTCGGTACGTCCGGGGCGCGGTTGAGCTACGGCAGCGATGACGGACGGGGACGCTCCCTCCTTGTTTCAGCGAGCGGGCTTGCGAGCGAAGGGGACCGGCTCTATTTCCGCGAGTTCGATCCCGCTGACCCCCTTGCGGACATCCGGGCCGCGAACGGCGGATACGCTGATGAGGCTGACTACGACCGATCGAGGAGCGGGTATGCCCGGTATGCAGACGGCGGTTTCCGGCTCTCCGCTGCCTACAGCGAGCGGACCAAGGGGATCCCCACGGGCTCCTATGGCGCTGATTTCAACGAGCCGGGGAACCGGACCGTGGACGAACGGGGCTATCTCGACCTGCAGTACGGCGGCCGGACGGACCAGGCGGCCGTGTATGCGGTACGGACCTATTACGATTACTATGCCTACAACGGGGACTACCGGTACAGCGGCACGCTCAACCGCGACCGCGCTGCGGGCTCCTGGTTCGGCATCGACGCGCGGATCATGCAGACGATACTGCCCGGCCATCGCGTCATCCTGGGCGCGGAGTATGAGGGCAGGGGAAGACAGGACCAGCAGAACGCCGATATCGCTCCGGTCTACCGGTATCTGGACGACCACCGTCGCTCGCGGGCATGGGCGGTCTATGTGCAGGACGAGATCACGGTATCGCCGATATTCCTCCTCTATGCCGGCATCCGGCACGACCGGGAAAGCACTTTCGGCGGCACGACCAATCCACGGCTCGCGGCGGTCCTCACGCCGGTCGAGCACGGGACCCTGAAATTGCTCTATGGCCGGGCGTTCCGCGCGCCGACGGTCTATGAGCTCCATTATGCCGCCCCGCCTTCGCTTCAGAGCAACCCGGACCTCCGCCCTGAAGAGATCGAGACCTACGAACTGGTGTACGAACAGGCGTTCGGACAGGGGCTGCGCGCCACGGCGACCCGGTACAGCTACCGGATCCGCAACCTGATCACCCAGACCTACGATGCCCTCGGAAGCGCCTCCTACGAGAACCAGGAGAAGGCCGCGGCCACGGGAACGGAGCTCGAGCTCCGCAGGACCTGGGAGCAGGGAGCGGACGGCAGGATCAGTTATGCCTATCAGCGGGCGGAGGACCCGAACACCGGGAAGCTCCTGTCCAATGCGCCGAAGCATCTTGCCAAGATGCACCTGCTGCTGCCGGTCCCGCAGGCACGGCTCTGGGTGGGGCTGGAGGAGCTCTACACGAGCAGCAGGCTTACGATTGCCGGCCGGAAGACCCCGGGCCACACGGTCACGAACCTGACCCTGCTCTTCAGGAACGAGCAGCGGACGCAGGAACTGTCGCTCAGCGTCCAGAACCTTCTGGACGCGCGGTATGAGGACCCGGTCTCCGGGGACCTGAACCCTCTCGACCGGGTGGCGCAGGACGGCCGGACCGTGCGGCTGAAGGCGACCTATGCGTTCTGAGCGCTCCCGGAAGAGCGGCTGGGCCCTGCTCTGCGCCCTGCTGCTCCTCTGCACACTGCCGGTCCTGCAGACGGGCCTCCGTGCCGAGGAGAAGCGCGCTTCCCGGCCTGCTGAGTACGAGGTCAAGGCCGCCTTCATCCTCAATTTCATCAAGTTCGTGGAATGGCCCTTCCCGGGCGGGATCCCCGGCGGGAAGGTGCGGGTCTGCCTGCTGGGCGGCCTGCCTGATGCCGGCCCCTTCCGGGAACTGGAGGGGCAGACGGTGCGGGGAAGGGTCTTGGACGTGGACGAACTCAGCGAGAATGAGAGCGCAGCGGGCTGCGCGGTCCTCTTCCTGGCAGGGGACCAGTCGAGGCGGCTCGAACAGATCATCGACCGTCTCGCCGCCAGCCCCGTGTTGACCATCGGCGACACGGACGGGTATGCGCGGCGCGGGGTAATGATCAATCTCTTGCTCGAGAACAACCGCGTGCGGTTCGAGATCAATGCAAGCGCGTCCCGCGCAGCCCAGATCGGCATCAGCACGAAGCTATTGAAGCTGGCAAGCAGGGTGCATGAGCCGGGAACGGGCTTCGACCGGTGATCGGCAGCGTCCTTCCCGGCTGGAACTGACGCGGCACGGATGGTACGGCGGCCTTGCCGTACCATCACTTATCTGCTACAATTTGCTCGTTCGGCAGCGCCCTCCCGACGCGCTGCCAGGAGGCCTATGTCCGCATTGAGGAACATATTGATCGCCGGCGCCCTCTTTATGAGCATCAGCCTGCTCGTCGCCGTGGCGGTCATCGGGCTGCTCCTGCCTGGATGGGGATGGGAGAAGCGGATCATCATGGCCTTCCTCGCCGTCCTCGCCCCGATCCCCGTGCTCGGCCTCCTCCGGCTGCTCAGTGCCCTGCAGGAGCACGAACAGACCGTCCAGCGATACGCCACGCGGGACGCCCTCACGGACCTCTACAACCAGAACGCCTTCTGGGACTTTCTCAATTACGAGATCGAACGCTCAAAGCGGCAGTACTACCGCTTCTCGCTCCTGCTGGCGGACATCGACAATTTCAAGACCATCAACGACCAGTACGGCCATGAGGCGGGAGACGAGGTGCTGCGGCGGTTCGCCGCCGTCTTCAAGGCGACCATCCGGAAAGGCGACATCCCGGCGCGGTACGCGGGCGACGACTTCGCGGCCATCCTTCCCATCTGCGACGAGGCGCAGGCCCACGTGGTCGCCCAGCGCCTCCTCGAGTCCGCGCGCCAGGCGGTGGTGACGCTCCCGGGAGGCAGGCAGGTACGGATCACCGCGTCAGCGGGCATCTCGGTCTATCCCCACCATGCCCGGGACGCGCAGGACCTCTTTTTGCTCGCGGACAGCATGATGGGCCAGGCGAAATCAGGCGGCAAGGACCAGGTCATCCTGCCGCAGGAGGATACCGATCTCCTCCAGCTCAAGAGCGCGGGAGAGAAGAGCCTGCTGGTGCTGGAGGCGATCCGGGAGCGGAGGATCGTGCCCTATTTCCAGCCCATCATCAGCGTGGACGGGAAGTCCGTGCTGGCCTACGAGGTGCTGACGCGCATCGTGACCGCGGACCGGGTGGTCCCCGCGGCCGAGTTCATCACCGTGGCCGAGTCCACAGGCGCCGTGGCGCGGCTGAATCTCATGCTGATGGACCAGGCATTCCGCATGGCGAACGAGAAGGCCTATACCGGTCCGCTCTTCATCAACCTGTCGCCCAAAGCGCTGGTGATCAGCGATTACCTTGCCGGCGTCCGGTCGCTGCTCCGGGAGCACGGGTTCCGGCCGGACCGCGTCGTCTTCGAGATCACCGAGCGTGATACGGTGAAGAATACGCGGATGATAGAACGGACCGTGCGGGATCTCCGGCAGGAAGGCTTTCGCTTCGCCATCGATGATTTCGGTTCGGGCTACTCGTCCTTCCAGTACATACGGATGTTCGATGTGGAATACCTCAAGGTGGACGGCGAGTTCATCAGGAACATGGACGGCGGCATGGGCGCCGAGAAGGCGATCGTGAAGAGCATCGCCGGCCTTGCGGAGGACCTGGGCATCCAGACCATCGCCGAGTATGTCGAGACCCGGGAGATCCTGGAGCGCGTCCGCTCCTCAGGCATCAAGTATGCCCAGGGCTATTTCATCAACCGTCCCTCGCCGCACCTGAACTACGTTGTGCCGGTCTGAGAACCCGGCGGTCTGCTCAGCGCCTGTTCGCTCTTTTCTGATCCATTCTGTCTGCCCGTTCCTGCTCCGATGCGCGCATTCCGGCAATCTTTCTGTGAACGCTGCAGGTTTCTGTGCTGTGCTGTCGTCTGCGAGACCTGCGATTTGCCCTTTTTCCGCGAACGCGCTATGATGAACGCGCAGGGACAGTGACCGGCGGAGCGGCGGAACGCCGCGAGCGAAGGAGGGGATAGATATGAAGTTCAGGGACCTGGACAACCTGCTTCGCCTGCAGCAGCCTGACCGGAAGCGGGGCGAGCACGAGCAGGTCTGCGCCATCACGATACGGGAGCAGGAGCGGAACGAGGTCGGGACCGGAGAGGGGAGGCGGGCCGGTCGCCGGGACCCGTCCGAGCAGGATCCGGACCGGCGGAAGGACTAGGCCGTTCCCGGCGGGGATGCGGGGACCGGCCGGACCAGAAGAGCCGGAAGTCGCGGCGGCGGAGGGAGCGGACGAGGTGCGGGAGCTCAGCAGGCAGGCGCATGGGACGGTCGGTGACGGCCCGGCCGGGACGCGGCCGGGGACAGGACTGCACCGGGGCTCACTGGCGCATGGGCCTCCGGGCCCTGCCGCCTGCGGTCCGGGAGGTGCAGGGGATGCAGACGATCCCGCGGTCGTCCACGTTGCTCGCCCGCCAGAGGATCCTGCCCGAGGGGGTCCGGGTGCTGAGGCGGTCGCCGCAGGAGACGCAGTGCGAACGCCGCTCCGTCTTCCAGGTCTGCATGGCCGTCACTCCCTGACGCCGCGCTCCGGCGGCGAACACTCCTAGTATAGCAGATTCATCCCCGCAGCACCCGCTTGTCCCCCACGCGCTGGGTCAGCTTCTGGGAGTCGAAGTACTCCATGAGCGGGACGGCGTATTTCCGCGAGGTCTTGACGAGGTCGCGGAACTCGGCCACGGTGATCTCCTTCTTCTCCTGCAGGTGTTTCGTCAGGTCCTGCCGCATCCGCTCCAGAGTCTCCCGGAAGAGGTAGATGGAGTCGTTCACCCGGGAGATGCGCCCCTCGTCCGCCAGGAGCTTCAGCAGGTCCTTGGCGTCCCGGTCCGAGATCTTGAAGAGCCCGGGGAGTTCCTCCCGCACCGGCGGCTGCGCGCCGCCGCTTCTGATGGCCTCGGCGATCCTCTCCTTGACCGCCCCCTGGTCGATGCTCACCGTGGCGCGGAAGCCGGGCGTCCGGAGCTTCGCTCCCTCCGCCTCGAGCTGCTTCTTCCTGACCAGACCGTCCACCGCGGCCGCCAGCAGGCGGGGATGGAGCCGGAGGCGGAGCATGCCTTTCAGCTCCTCCTTGTCCAGCCCGGGCTTCAGCGGGTTGGCCGCGTGGTAGTCGGCAACGGTCCTGCACACCCGCTCCTCGAGCTCGCCGAGGTGGGAGGTATGGACATGGAGGCTGTCCACGCGGGTGACGAGCCTCTTCTGGACAAGGGACTGCAGGGCATCGGCGATCTCCTGCTTGTCCGCCGCCACGGTCCCGATGATCTCGTTCTCCTCCATGCCGGCGAGCGCGCGGCCGGCGATCAGCAGGCCGAGCTTCTCGTCCAGGGCGCCCTGCTGCAGCACCGCGAGGTCCTTCACGGACCCGGCCATGGTGCGCGTCCGGTGGCGCCGCGGCCGGGGGTTCAGCACCATGCCGCCGCCCAGGGTCTCGACGGGAGAGTAGAACCGGATGATGTACCGGTCCCCGTGCTGCACCAGCACCGGCGCGTCGAGCCGGCACTGCACGAACCCTTCGTCGCCTGGACGCAGTTCGTTCGCGCCCAGGAGAGTGATCCTGCCGATGGCCTCCTGGGTGGTGTTGTAGAACCGGATCCGGGCGCCGGTCCGGAGCGTGCGCGCCGAGCCGGGGAGCAGGCTGAGCGACGCATCGAGGGTGCGCGTGGCGCCGAAGTAGCCCCGGGTGACGATGGTATCGCCGCGGTGGAGCTGGTCCTTCTCCACGCCCTGGAGGTTCACGGCCGTGCGCTGGCCGGCAACGGCGCGCTGGGCGGCCTTGCCGTGGGACTGGAGGCCGCGCACTTTCGTCCGGATGTCCCGCGGAAGGATCTCCACCTCCTGGTCCTGGCTGATCGAGCCGGAATGGAGGGTCCCGGTGATGACCGTGCCGAAGCCCTTCATGGTGAAGACCCGGTCGATGGGGAGGCGCAGCACGCCGTTCGGGGACTTGGGGGTGACGTCCTTCGCCAGACGGTCCAACTCCTGCTTCAGCCCCTCCAGGTTCTCTCCCGTCCTTGAAGATACCGCCACGATCGGGGCCTTCTCGAGGAAGGTGCCCTTCACGAACTCCCGCACCTCGTCTTTGGCCAGGCCGAGCCACTCCGGGTCCGCCAGGTCCGTCTTGGTCAGGACGATCAGCCCCTGCTTCACGCGCAGAAGGTCGCAGATGGCGAGATGCTCCCGGGTCTGGGGCATGACGCTCTCGTCAGCGGCGATCACGAGCATCACGATATCGATGCCGCCCACGCCGGCCAGCATGTTCCTGATGAGCCCCTCGTGTCCCGGCACGTCCACGATCCCGAGGCGGTTCCCGGAGGGGAGGTCCAGGGAGGCGAAGCCCAGGTCGAGCGTGATGCCCCGTTCCTTCTCCTCCTTCAGACGGTCCGGGTCCGTGCCGGTCAGGGCCTTGACGAGGCTGGACTTCCCGTGGTCGATATGGCCGGCGGTGCCGAGGATGATGAATTTCATACAAGACAGGGGTCAGGAGCCAGAATTCAGGAGCCGGGAGACAGACTGCAGAATAAGGAGACAGAAGTCAGGAGTCAGAATCCAGGAGGAGAACATGGAATAATGCATCTCCAAGCTCTTTTCTCCTGACTACTGACTCCTGTCTCCTGTCTCCTGCAGTATCATTCTTGCCGCTTCCACGATCTTCCCGATCTCTCCGTCGTTCAGGGTCCGGGGATCGAAGAGCACCAGTCCTTCCTTGATGCGCGTGATGATCGCCGGCCTGCCGAGCCGGAGCTTCGCCTCGATCTGGTTGGCGCTCATGCCCTTCCGGCCCAGGGCGACGACGCGGGTAGGGAGCCTTCCGGTAGGCAGGGCGCCGCCGCCGGTCTGGGAGAGATCCTCCTGCACCGCGACCGCCAGGCCCGGGATCTCCAGGGCCCGCAGGCCTCCCGCCAGCAGGCCGGCCTTCCGTTCGATCTCGGCCAGCGGCTGGGTGAGCATCCAGAGCGTGGGGACCTCGCGGCCCGCCCGCTCCGGGTCCAGGTACTGGCCCAGCGTGGCCTCGAGCGCGGCGAGCGTCATCTTGTCGATGCGCAGCGCCCGGGCCAGGGGATTCGACCGGATGGGGTCGAGGAAGCGCTTCCGTCCCAGGATCATGCCTGCCTGCGGACCGCCCAGGAGCTTGTCGCCTGAGAAGGTGAGCACGTCCACGCCCGCGTCCACGGCCTGCCGCACCGTGGGCTCGTCGCCGATGCCGAAGGACGCCAGGTCGAGGAGGCTGCCGCTCCCGAGGTCCCACATCACCGGGACCTTCCGCTTCGCCCCGAGGGCCGCGAGCTCGCGGGGCGATACCTCCTGGGTGAAGCCCACGATCTTGTAGTTGCTCGTATGCACCTTCAGCAGCAGGCCGGTGTTCTCGTTGACGGCCTTCTCGTAGTCCTTCAGGCGGGTCTTGTTCGTGGTGCCGACCTCGCGCAGCACGGCGCCCCCGCGCTCCATCACCTCGGGCACGCGGAAGGAGCCTCCGATCTCGACCAGTTCGCCGCGGGAGACGATGACCTCCCTGCCGCGGGCGAGGGTGTTCAGGCAGAGCAGCACGGCAGCCGCGTTGTTGTTCACCGCCGTGGCCGCCTCCGCGCCGGTGAGTCTGGTCAGAAGGGGCTCGATATGGGCATGGCGCTTGCCGCGCTCGCCGGCCCGGATGTCGTACTCCAGGTTGGAGTAGCTCCGGTTCACCTCGATGACGCGCCGGATGGCCTCCTCGGAGAGCTGTGACCGGCCGAGGTTGGTATGCACCACAACGCCCGTGGCGTTGATGAGCGGCCGGAGGCTCGGCTCGGACAGCTCACGCAGGATTGGCTCCGCGGCGTCCAGGACCGCGGAAGGCGAGAGATCGGGCGGAGGAACGGACCGTTCTGACGCCTGCCGGACCTGCTCGCGCTTCCGGTCGACGGCGGACCGGACCGCGTCCAGGACCAGCACGCGGGGATGGGAGGCGAGCCATGCCTTGACGCGTCCGTCCCTCAGGAGCTCGTCCACGGACGGAAGCCGGCGCAGAATCTCCTTCATGGCACCTACGATACCATAGAGGTCCTGGAATAGCAACAGGCCCATCGTTCCGGGCCTTGACAGGTCGAGCGGGATGTGTCACCTTACGGAGCATGCATCGCCGCGAGTTCCTCAAGAGATCGGTCCAGGCAGGCATCGCCCTGTCTGCCGGCTGGTCCCTTCCCCTTGCAGAGGCCAGAGACCTCCGGCCCTTCAGCTTCGCCCATATCACGGACCTGCACCTCGATGTGCGGGGCGAGAGCACCTGGCAGCACCGGGAGAAGAGCGTGCCGCTCTTCATCGACGCGCTGCGCCAGCTCGGCAGGCTGCACCGGCTCGACTTCGTGGTCTTCGGCGGCGACCAGGTCCATCCCGGCGCCCGGGACCGCGAGTCGCTCTTCGTGTTCCAGCAGTGGACCCATCAGCTCGACATCCCGTACTACGTGCTGCTGGGCAATGCCGAGGTCTCGCCGGTTCCGGGCGTGTCGAAGCTCGCCAAGGCCGACTTCCTCCGCGCCTGGCGGGGCAGGGGGCCGCGGCCCGAGCGCACGTCCTGGGCCTTCGATCCCGTTCCGGGCGCGCGGATCATCGGGCTGGACGTGACGAAGGACGGGGCGCCCTACGGCGAAGCAGGGCCGGAGCGGCTGCGGTGGCTGGAGGGAGAGCTCAAGGCGAGCAGGGACCGGAAGCTGGTGATCGTCGTCACCCACCAGCTTCTCTGGCCCACCACGCCGCGGGACCTCGAGCCGGAGTGGTCCCTCTGGATGGCGCGGGACCACCGGGAGGTCCGTACGGTCCTGGAGCGTTATTCCAACGTCCGGATGGTCATCTCGGGACATCACCATGCATCGCGCGTCGAGACGGTGAACACCATCACCTATGTGGCCGACCCGTCGGTCGTGACCTATCCCTGCGCCTTCCGCGTCTTCCAGGTGACCCGGAACGGCATCAGCCTCCGGAACGTAGGCCTGGATGATACGGCCAATGTGCGCCGCGCCCGCGATCTGCTGGCCGCGGACCCCTATGCCCGCCTCTACGACCCCCGCCGGCCGGAGAGCGTCCTGGCCTACCACGTCGGGCTGACCGAGCAGGACCGCGAGGCGATCATCCCTATCTGAACGCCCTGCGGTCGCACTTCCGGACGTCCCCTGCGAGCTGAACCGTCTACGGAGCTTTCGCGCGGAAGCGCGCGTCACTGCAGGAGCGCCATGCCGGCGAGGAAGAGGAGGACCAGGACGGACCAGCCGAGGAAGACGACCAGCAGCGGCTTGGGGCCCACATCGATGATCGCTTCGAGGTCCACCGAGAGGCCGACCGCTGCGATGGCCACGGAAAAGAGGAAGGTCACGTAGGGTCCGGCAGCGGCCTGGAAGCCCTCCATGCCGGGCAGCAGGTTCACCGCGGCGGCCATGACGATGGAGCCGACGATGAACCAGGGCACATACGGCTTTCTGCCCGAGGCGCCGGCGGCCAGGGAGAAAGCGATGGCGATGGGCAGGAGCGTGCCGACCCGGAGGAGCTTCACCGGCAGGGCAAGGTCCAGGGCGTTCTGGCTCACGAGCGAGGCCGCGGCCTTCACCTGGCCCACCTGATAGAGCGTGGAGCCGCAGAGCATGGCATAGAACCGCTCCGAGAGTCCCAGGGTCTCCTGCAGCAAAGGGTAGACGATCACGCCCGTGAGGCCCACGACGGTGATGGCAAGGAGCGAGACCGACGTGTCCTCCTTCTCGGCCTTGATGACCGGCGAAAGCACGACGATCGCCGAGGCGCCGCAGATCGCCGATCCCGCAGCCAGCAGCATGGCGATCTTCTTCCCGATGCCGAACCTGCGGGAGATGGTGTAGATGACCGCAAGGCTCGCGATGACCAGGAAGAGGACGAGCAGGACGGGCCCCGCGCCGAGGGACCGGAGCGGCTGGACCTGCATCTGGGAGCCGTAGAGGATGATGCCCGCGGGGATCAGGAGCCGGTGGGAGAGGGAGATGCCCGGCGCCAGACGCGGCGAGGGGCCGAGGAGATTGCCGGTGATGATGCTGATCAGGATGGCCAGCACGAGCGGGTCCAGGGCCACATGGCCCATGGCCAGGAGGAACGAGACCGCCGCGATCAGGACCGCGGTCCCGAGGCCGGGCAGATAGTCCACTATCCTTGGCCGATCGTTCTGCATGATCAGGGATTTCTCCTCGCGGGATTCTCGATGGGGTCAATTGTATTAGTCAACAACAGAGAAGTCAATCCTTTTCCGCTCCCGGTCCACGCGGTCCACGCGCACGCGCACCGGGTCGCCGATGCGGAAGACGCGCTTCTTCCGTTCCCCGCGCAGGCAGTGGCGGTTCTCGATGTAATGGTAGTAGTCGTCGCCGAGGGTCGAGACATGCACCATGCCCTCGACGAAGAGCTCCCTGAGCTGTACGAAAAAGCCGAAGTTCGTCACGCCCGTGATGGTCCCGTCAAATACCTCGCCGAGCTTGTCCGCCATGAAGGCCGTCTTGAGCATGGCCACCACGTCCCGCTCCGCTTCCATCGAGTCGCGCTCCCGCTCGGAGCAGTGCGCCGCCGCGCCGGGCAGGGAGGCGGCGAGCGCTTCGCGCCGTTCGGCGGATGCGAGCTCGCCCCGCGCCGCGGCCTTGACGATGCGGTGGACGATCAGGTCAGGATACCTCCGGATGGGCGAGGTGAAGTGGGTGTAGGTCGCCGCGGCGAGGCCGAAGTGTCCGGTGTTCTCGTCCGCGTACCGGGCCTGCTTCATGGTGCGCAGCACCACGGTGTTCACGAGGGCCTCGATCGAGGCGCCCTTGACCGATGCGAGGGCCTTCTGGAGATGGCGGGGTTTCACGCGCTCCGCGGGCGGCAGGGTGATGCCCACGGTGGCCAGGAACTCGGCGAGGTCCGCGAGCCTGTCTTCCGCCGGCTCCTCATGGACGCGGTAGATGAGCGGGAGTTCCTGCTCCTCCAGGTGGCCGGCCACGGTCTCGTTCGCCGCGAGCATGAACTCCTCGATGAGCTGGTGCGCCATATTCCGCTCGGCCCGCACGATGTCGGTCATCTGGCCCTGCAGGTCCAGGATGATCTCGGGCTCCGGCAGGTCGAAGTCGATGCTGCCGCGCTTCCGCCGGGCAGCGCGCAGCACGGTCATCAGCTCGTCCATGAGCTCGAAGCGGGGCAGGAGGGACGCATAGCGGCCGCGGAGCGCCGGGTCGCGGTCCGCCAGGATCTTCTTGACCGCGGTGTAGGTCATGCGCTCGTCGCTGGTGATGACGCTCTCGTAGAGGTCGTAGTCCGTGACGCGGCCCGCACGGTCGATGTCCATCTCGCAGGTGAGCGTCAGCCGGTCAACTCGGGGGTTCAGGCTGCAGATGCCGTTCGAGAGCGCCTCGGGAAGCATGGGGATGGCGCGGTCCGGGAAGTAGACGCTCGTCCCGCGGCGGTAGGCCTCCTCGTCGAGGAGCGAGCCTTCCCGGACGTAGTGGGCCACGTCGGCGATATGCACCCAGAGCCGCCAGCCTTCACCGGTCCGTTCGATCGAGACGGCGTCGTCGAAGTCCCGGGCCTTCTCGCCGTCGATGGTGACCGTGGGGAGCCTGCGGAGGTCGATCCGGCCGCGCCGCATCGCGGCCGTCACCTCCGTAGGGATGGCCGCGGCCTCCTGCAGCACCGCGGGAGGGAACTCGGTCGGAAGGCCGTGCTGCTCGATGATCACTTCGGTCTCGATGCCGGGGTCGTCCGGCCGGCCGATGATCTTTACGATCCTTCCCTCGGCATGCCTGCCGCGCATGGGGTAGACCGTGATCTCGGCGGCCACGATATCCCCGGGCCGGGCTCCCGCCGCATCCTCCGGACGGACCAGAAGGTCCTGCATCAGCCGCGCATCGCGGGGCGTGACGAATCCATAGCGCTCCGTGGGCAGGGCCGAGCGCGAGAAGGGTCCGACAACGCGGGTGCGGGCGCGCTCCAGGACGCGCACGATCGTTCCTTCGCGGCGGCCGGCGGTCCTCTTCTTCTTCCCGGCCGGGGGCGGGGAGAGCCGCGCAGAAACTTTGTCGCCGTGCATGGCGTCGAGCCGCCCCGCGGCGGGGATGTAGATGTCCGGTCTGCCCTGCTTCTCGGGGACCACGAAGCCGTAGCCCGCCGGGTTGGCCTGGAAGAGGCCGGTCTCGAGCTCCATCCGCCCCGGCAGGCCGTAGCGGTTCCCGCGGGTCCTGACCGCGGTGCCCTCGGCCGCCAGCTCGGTCAGCAGCTGCTTCAGCAGCTTCCGGTCCTCAGGGGCGGTCTTGAGCTGGCGCATGATGTCGCGCACCAGCAGGGGGCGGCCGGGCCGGGTCCGGAGGAGGTTCAGAACAATCTTCTTCGTGGCGGTCATGGGCGGGGCCGCACTCCCCGGGCCGCGGGAAGGGGACGGGAGGTCCGCATCCTTTCGGGTGCGCTTCTTCCTTGACCTTCTTTCGTCCTTCGGTACTCTGGCCATTATCGTTCTTTCCCTCTCAGCATCTTTCCTCTTGCCTCGGCGATGACCGTGCTCCCGCGCTCCACCCGGGCCTCGGCCTCGACCAGGCGGCCCGCCTCGGCCGTGATCCGCGCCAGGACCGCGAGGCTCTCACCCGGGGCCGCCGGGGCCCGGAACCGCACCGCGAGCTCGGCGCTGACCGCGGGGGCGCCGGTGCGGCCGGAGAGCTTGACCATGGCCTCGTCCAGGAGCGCAGCGATGACGCCGCCATGGACGATGCCCTCGTATCCCTGGTGCTCGGTCCGGGGCGTGAACCGGCCGCGGAGGGTCCGCTCCGTCTCATCGAAGAGGAACTCCGCCCGAAGGCCCGATGCATTGCTCCGGCCGCAGACAAAGCACGCGCTGTTGTCCTTGCTCCCGTTCATGGCTTCCGCTTGTTTCATGGATCGCATGCCAGTATAATGGAAAAAATGCCGCCTGACAATGAAATACCTTCCCCCGCGGATCTCGCGTCCCTCGGCCTGCAGGACGGAAAGCAGGCCGAGCGGAACCTCGACGAGGTCCGGATGCGGCTCGGCAAGGAGGGATACGGGCAGGTGCTGCCGCCGCTCCTGGCCGCGCTCCGCCGGAGCGCGGACCCGGACATGGCGTTGAACCACCTGGAGCGCTTTCTTGCCGGGCTGGAGCCGGTCTCCTTTTTTCCGGAGGGCCTGCGGCGGGCGCCGGATGCGCTCTTTTCCCTGGTGACGCTCTTCGGCGCCAGCCGGTTCCTCGCGTCGCACTGCATCGCGGACCCGGCCGGGACCTTCGCGCTGTTCTGCGATCCCCGCTTCCTGGCCATGCCCGCCGAGCGGGCGGAGCTCGAGTCCCGCCTCCGGGACGCGCTGCAGGACGCAGCGCAGGAGGATGACCTCCTCCGCGGTCTTCGCAGGTTCCGGAAGCAGGAGATGCTCCGCATTGCGCTCCGCGACCTGCTCGGCCGCGCGGACCTCTCCGAGACCGTGACCGAGCTCTCCTTCCTTGCCGAGGTCTGCCTCCAGGCGGCCTGGCGCTGGTGCGACGCCGGCCTGCGGCGGAAGCACGGCGCGCCCCGGGTGGCGCAGGAGGACGGGACCACGGTCCCCGCGGGCTTCGCGGTCATCGGCATGGGCAAGCTGGGCGGGCGGGAGCTCAACTTCAGCTCGGACATCGACCTGATCTACGTTTATACGGCCGACGGCGAGACGGACGGGGAGGGCGATGCGCGGACCACGAACCACCAGTACTTCGTGAAGCTCGCCGAGCGGCTGAGCGCGGCCATCGGCAGGACCACGGAGGACGGGTTCGTCTTCCGCGTGGACCTCCGGCTCCGGCCCGAGGGCCGGCGGGGGCCCCTGGCCCAGAGCCTGGGCGGGTACGAGATCTACTACGAGTCCTGGGGCCAGGCCTGGGAGCGGTCGGCCCTGATCAAGGCCCGCTTCGTCGCCGGCGACGAGGAGGTGGGCCGGGAGTTCCTGAAGCGCATAGCGCCCTTCGTCTACCGGAAGTACCTCGACTTCGGCGCCATCGCCGAGATCCGGGAGATGAAGCAGAAGATCAACCGCGAGGTGCAGCAGAAGGGGAGGATGCAGCGGGATGTGAAGCTCGGCTACGGCGGCATCCGGGAGATCGAATTCCTGGTCCAGGTTCTCCAGCTCATCTACGGCGGCCGGGACCGGGGCCTGCGCGAGCGCGGCACCATGCGGACGCTGCACACCCTCAGCCAGAAGGGCCTGCTCTCCTTCCAGGAGGTCGGGGACCTGATGCAGGCCTACGTCTTCCTCCGGAACGTGGAGCACCGGCTCCAGATGCTGAACGACCTCCAGACCCAGACCCTTCCTTCAGGGGACGAGGAGCTCCGTCACCTGGCGCGCAGGACCGGCTACTTCGGGAACGGCGCCGAAGCGCGGCAGCTCCTGGAGGACTACGCCGGCCATACTCGGCGCGTCCGGGCCATCTATGACGCGCTCCTGGGCGAGGAAGAGCCGCAGCAGGAGGAGCAGGGCCGGGCGGACCTGGCGCTGCTGCTCGATCCCGCCACGCCTGAGCAGGAGGCCGTCACGGTGCTCCAGCGCTCCGGGTTCCGCCACCCCTCCCGGGCCTTCCGGAACCTGGCCCTGCTGCGCGAGGGTCAGGCCTTCATGCACCAGACGCCGCGGGGAAGGCGGATCTTCGGGGAGCTCTTCCCGGTCCTCTTCCGCGAGCTCGCCGCCTCGCCTGACCCGGACATGGCCTTGAACCACCTGGAGTCCTTCCTGGCCGCCCAGGGGTCCTGGGACGCCTTCCAGGCCTTCCTGCGGCAGGACGAGCGGCTTCCCCGGCTGCTGGCATCGGTCTTCGGCAGCAGCGAGTACTTCTCCCGCATGCTGGTGCGCACGCCGTCGCTCTTCGGCGATCTGCTCGAGGGGGCGCCGGGCACCGCGGCTCTGCGGATGCGGAAGGCGCTGAGGAGCGCGCTGGACCAGGCCGGGTCGCTCAGTGAGAAGCTCGACGGTCTCCGGACGTTCAAGCGCCGCGAGGAGCTGCGCATCGGCATGGCGGACCTGGCGGGCGGGGTGCCGCTGCCCCTGGTCTGCCGCGCGCTCTCCCGGCTGGCCGACGCCTGCCTGGACGCGGCGCTCCGGCTGGCGGCCACGGAGACGGCGAAGCGGTTCGGCGGCAGCGCTTCTCTTGAGGGCCTGGCCGTTATGGGCGCGGGCAAGCTGGGCGGCAGGGAGCTGATCTACGGTTCGGACCTGGACATCCTCTTCGTCTATGACGAGGCGCGGGCGGCGGAGCAGCCGGGAGGGAAGACCGTCTTCGAGCGCTTCAGCAGGGCGGCCGAGAAGACCATTTCCTACCTCACCACCGTGACGCGGGAGGGAGCGGCCTTCCGCGTGGACACCCGGCTCCGGCCCACGGGGTCCAAGGGACCGCTGGTCCAGAGCATCGAGGCATTCCGCGCCTACTTCGGCGGTCCGGCCGAGACCTGGGAGCGCCAGGCGCTCCTGCAGGCCCGGTTCGTTGCCGGCGACCGTGCGGTCGGCAGGGACCTGGCAGCGGCGCTCGAGGGGCTCATCTTCCGGGAGCACGGTCCGTCGCTCGCCGCGGACGTGCGCAACATGCGGAATCGGATGGAGGAGGAGCTCGGGAAGGAGGACGGGAAGCAGTACAACATCAAGCAGGGCAGCGGCGGGCTGGTGGACATCGAGTTCCTGGTCCAGTACCTCCTGCTTCGCCACGGAGGCGAGCGGCCGCGGCTGCGCCTTCCGGGCACGGTCAATGCGCTCCGGGCCCTGCGGCGCGAAGGCCTGCTGGACCCGGAGGACGCGGACCGGCTCTGCGCGGCCTATCTCTTCCTGCGGAAGCTCGAGAGCAGGATGCGCGTGGTGGCCAACCAGTCGTCGAGCATGCTCTCCCGCGAGCCGGCGAAACTGAACACCCTCGCCCGGCGCATGGGGTGCCAGGAGGAGGGCGATGGGGCAGGGGAGCGGCTGATCGCGGAGTACGAGCGCCTCCGGACCGACGTCCGCGGTCTCTTCGAGCGGATGGTGGAGGGATGAGGAGCGGCTGATGCCGGCAGCCGCCGCTTTCTCCCTTGACTCCTTCCATTTCCTGCGTTAGACTCCCGCACATCCACCCTATGTCAGCCCGCGCGTCCCTTCCCCTCTACCACCCCCGCTGCTGGCCGACCTGGCTCGGCGTAGCGGTCATGCGCCTCGTCTCGCTGCTGCCCATGCGGGTCATCTGGCTGCTCGGGAGCGTGCTCGGCATGGTGGTGCAGCTCTTCCCCTCCAAGATGAAGCAGGTGGCCCTGGTGAACATCCGGCTCTGCTTTCCCGCACTCGGTCCTGCCGGACGCCGGAGGCTCATGCGGCGTCATTTCCGGATGCTCGGCGTCTCGATCCTCTCCTACGGCATCGGCTGGTGGGCCCCGCCCGCCCGGCTCCGGCGGCTGGTGCGGTTCCGGGACCGTCATCACTACGATGCAGCCATCGCGGCGAAGCGCAGCATCATCCTCTTCACCCCTCACTTTCTGGCCCTGGACATCTCGGGCATCACGCTCAGCAGCGAGCGGCCGATGATCACCATGTACCGAGCCGCGCGGGACCGGGTGCTGGACCGCATGCTCAAGAAGCGGGGCCGGTTCGGCGCGGCGCTCTTCGAGCGGCGGTCGAACCTCAAGGCGATGATCCGCTGCCTCCGCGAGGGAAGGCCCTTCTATTACCTGCCAGACCAGGATCCCGGCGGCGCGGACGCGGTCTTCGTCCCGTTCTTCGGCGTGCCGGCGGCAACGGTCACGGCCTTCTCGCGCATCGCGAAGATGACCGATGCCGTGGTCATCCCTTGCTACAACCGCATCCTTCCCCGGGGCAGGGGGTTCGAGGTGCGGTTCGGGCAGCCCCTGGAGGGATATCCGTCGGACGATGCGGAGCAGGACGCGCGCCGCATGAACGAGGCCATCGAGCAGGTGGTGCGCCACTATCCTGAACAGTATCTCTGGTCCTACCGCCGGTTCAAGACCCGCCCGCCCGGCGAGCCGCCGGTCTACGGGTAGTCTGATATAAGATCGATCGCACGACCGTCCGGCATCATGAGTTGACCGGACCTGTATGCGCATTTACGCTTCCCGCCAAGTCATAAACATTTCTTATAGCGTTCAAGAATGTTCTAATGGAGCTTCGCCCGTTTTGACTTGACAGCACGGGGTCGTTATAATAACATAACGACCTGTTGTAACGACCTGTTGCGGGACGGAGCAGTTCGGTCCTCTGTTCTCATCGGTCATAGGCGCCCCTCACGAAGCATCATTTCATCTCAATTGCCTTGGAATTGTCAAGAAGGGATCGGAATGGCAATGGCACAGCGCTTCGGCTCTCTCTTCCTTATTGTTCTCCTGCTCATGACGGTGATTGCCGGCGGAGCAGCGATTGCTTCGGCCGACGCGCCGCAGCCCGCGATGCAGGCGCAGGCAGGCGGCCATGGAAGCGCCGCTGATGACGCGGACCAGGTGAAGCAGTCCTCGCTGCCCTGGTGGCTCTGGCCGCTCATCCTCTTCATCGTCACCTTCATCCTCGGCATCCTCGCCGTGCTCGGCGGCGTGGGCGGCGGCGTGCTCTTCGTGCCGATCGTGGGCGGCTTTTTCCCCTTCCACATCGACTTCGTCCGCGGCGCCGGCCTGATGGTGGCCCTTGCCGGCGCGCTGGCGGCCGGGCCGGGCCTCCTGAAGCGCAACCTCGCGAGCCTCCGGCTCGCTCTGCCGGTGGCGCTGATCGCGTCATCGGCCGCGATCGTGGGCGCCATGATCGGCCTCGCGCTCAAGCCCTACCTGGTCAACACCATGCTGGGCGTCGCGATCCTCTTCATCGTGGTCATCATGGCGACGGCGAAGAAATCGGACTTTCCGAACGTGGAGAAGCCCGACGCGCTCTCCCAGAGCCTCGGCATCATGGGCATCTACCGCGAGGAGTCGGTCGGGAAGGACGTGGAGTGGAACGTGCACAAGACGCCCCTGGGGCTGGCGCTCTTCGTGCTGATCGGCGTGATGGCCGGCATGTTCGGCCTCGGCGCCGGATGGGCGAACGTCCCGGTGCTGAACCTGCTGATGGGCGCGCCGCTCAAGATCTCGGTGGCGACCAGCAAGTTCCTGCTCTCGATCACCGACACCTCCGCTGCCTGGATCTACCTGAACAACGGCGCGGTCCTGCCCATGATCGTCGTGCCGTCCATCGTGGGCATCATGCTCGGATCGATCGTGGGCGTCAAGATCCTGGCGAAGGCGAAGCCCAAGGCGATCAAGTGGATGGTGATCGGACTGCTGCTCTTCGCCGGAGCGCGCGCCCTGATGAAGGGCATCCAGAACTGGCCGTAGGAGAGGGGACCATGTCGAACGAACGGACCCGGGCATCGGAAGAACAGCTCGTCTACGCGGAGCTCCTGAACAAGGGCATGTGGATCGGCCTGGCGCTGCTGATCATCACCTTCCTGGTCTACCTGACCGGAGCGCTGCCGACCGCCGTGCCGATCGAGGAGCTGTCGCAGCACTGGGGAAAGCGCGCGGTGGTGTTCAACCGCGATCTGCACATCCCGACAGGCTGGGGCTGGCTGAGGAACGCGGCGAAGGGCGACTACCTGAACTTCGTCGGCATCGCCATCCTGTCGGGGCTGACCATCGTCTGCTACGCGGTGATCATGCCGATATTCCGGCGGAGGAAGGACAATGCCTACTTCTTCATCGCCCTTGCCGAGGTGCTCGTGCTGGTGCTTGCGGCGAGCGGCATCCTGAAGGCCGGAGGACACTGATCGGAAGCTTCTCTACGTTCTCTCGTGGTAAAGCGCGCAAGGCGGCCTCCGGGCCGCCCTGATCAATTTGTATGCAAAGCATATTGCAACTTTTTCCATCTCATGCTATAGTAACGCTGTTGTCGAAGCGAGATCACCGACATAACCGTGCAAGCGGTGCGGTCGGACGCGCCTGCGGAGCTTCCGGAGCGGCTTCGCGGGAGAGAAGGCTGGATGACGATGGCCGTACCATCGCTTCCGGCCTTTTTTCGTTCGCGCCGCCCGCCTGCAGCAGATGACGGTCGAATGTTGCGAGGAAGGCGTGGTCACGGGGATCATGACATCGTGCGGTGGAAGGAGAGGACAGCCGCGGAGAAAGGCCGCGGCCGGCAATACAGGGAGAGGTCCTTCAGGCCGGCGCAATGACTTCCATGCGGTGCAGCATGAACAGGAAGGCGTCCATCCCCACCAGCGCAGGAGCGAGGAGCGAAGCCGGCTGAGCGGCCTGCTCCTCCCGATCACGGGATGCTGGATACGGTCCCCTCACATTCACGCGAGGAGGTGCGGTCATGGGGTTCTTTGGCAAGCTGTTCGGTAAGGAACCGGAGCTGCCGGCGCTCGATCCGTCGAGCCCGTCAGCGGTGAGGATCGAGAAGTTCAAGAGCGAGCTCGAGACCTTCGTGGGCAAGATGCATGACCGGCTCGAGCTGGTCCCTGCCGACGAGGCGGTATACGTCTACATCGGGAAGCCGCCGGGCATGTTCGGCATGGCATGGTTCCATGACGGCAAGGAACACAACTTCAAGACCCTGGCAAAGGACAAGGGGCTTTCCCAGAAGAAGGTCCAGAACATGGCCCTGGACCTGGGCGAGGCCTATGAGAAGTGCATGGAGGAGCCGAAGTTCTCGGCGGAGATCGCGGGGAAGAAGGTGATCGTCCATCCGTCGGACACGCTCCTGAAGGACGTGGTGCGGATCATCCATGTGCTGGAATAGCGGTCCGCTTCCCCCTCCACCCTGCAAGGCGGCTTCCAGCCGCCTTTTTTATGTGCGCCCGGCAGGGCGCAATCGGGCGAGTCGCGGGCATGCCTTGCCTTTTTCCGGAAAGTACGCTAAGGTTTTTCTGGAAGCGCTCCGGCTCCGGAGGGGCGCGGGAAGGAGGGGGACATGGCGGTCCTGTGGATCGAATTCGCGCTCTGCACTGCGGTGATCGCTTTCTGCGGGACCAACCTGGCCCGGTACGGCGACGTGATCGCCGAGAAGACCGGCCTCGGCCGCGCCTGGATCGGCCTGATCCTCATGTCCGGCGTCACCTCCCTTCCCGAGCTGATAACCGGCATAAGCTCCGTGGCCATCGCCCAGGCGCCGGACATCGCGGTGGGCGATGTGATGGGCAGCTGCGTCTTCAACCTTTTGCTCATCGCGGTGATGGACATGCTGCACCGGAAGGCGCCCATCTTCCGCCACGCCGAGCACGGCCACGCCCTCTCCGCCGGGTTCGGAGTGATCCTGATCGGGCTTGCGTCGCTCTCCATCCTCGCCGGCGCCGCGGTGCCGAGCTGGGGGGCCGTCAGTCTCACCACCCCGGTACTCATCGCCTTCTATGCCGTCGGCATGCGGAGCGTCTATCTCTACCAGAAGCGGAAGATCGCCGAACGGGCCGGCGAGATCGCCGAGCAGCTGCAGTACGGGTCCGTTACGGTCCGGGACGCGGCCGTGAAGTACGGGCTCAACGCTGCGGTGATCATCGCTGCTGCCACCTGGCTGCCCTTCATCGGCGACGCTATGGCAACGGCGACCGGTCTGGGAAGGAGCTTCGTGGGATCGGTCCTCGTGGCCATGACCACGTCGCTGCCGGAGCTGGTGGTGACCGTGGCGGCGCTCCGGATCGGCGCCGCGGACATGGCCATCGCGAACCTCCTGGGGAGCAACATGTTCAACATCTTCATCCTGGCACTGGATGATCTGGCGTTCTGGGATGCGCCGCTCTACGGGGCGGTCTCGACCAACCACGTGGTGACCGGAAGCATCGCGCTGGTCATGACCGGGATCGTGGTGGTCAGCATGACCTATCGCCTTCAGCGAAAGACCGTGCTGCGCATCGGCTGGGACGCCGTTGCGCTGCTGCTCGCCTATGTCGCGAACATCTCGCTGCTCTACCTCCTGCGGGACAAGGGATGAGCCCGAAGCCGGTCATATTCACCGATCTGGACGGTACGCTGCTCGATGCCCGCACGTATACCTTTGTGATCGGAGACCGGCTGGACGTCATCGCCTCGGGTCCCACCGTCCCGGACAGCACGACCTTTGGGGACGCTGCGGAGGTCATCGCGAAGTACCGGCTTGCCGATGTTCTTCCTCCGCGCGTGGCGGCCTACCTGGCGCGGGGGGCGGCGGGCCGGGAGCCGGAGACGATGAAGAGCGACGACCCGGCGTTCCGGAAGGTGAGGAACGTCATCGTCGGGAGCAACCGGCAGGCGCTTGAGGCGGCCCGGGAGCAGGCGCGCACGCTGGGATATCAGCCTTCCGTCTACAGCACCGAACTTCAGGGCGATGCAGGTCGTGCAGGAAGGGCCCTGGCGGAGCGCGCCCGTCTGCTGCAGGACAATCTCTCGCCCGGAGAGCGGCTCCGCCTGCTCGCGGGCGGAGAGACCACCGTGACCGTCACCGGCACGGGAAAGGGCGGCAGGAACCAGGAGATGGCCCTGGCCTTCACGCGGGCCATCTCCCTGGCCGCCCAGACCTTCAGCGAGAACCCGCTCGGGACGCCGCTCATCCCGAACCGGAACCGCGTGACCTCGGCGATCCCGAGCATCCTCGGCATGCTGCTCTCCGCGGTGGACGAGGACAACCGCTGAACCGCCGGCGCGTCCGGCGTCGACCCGGTCCGGTCCTGCAGCACAGCATAGCACGGCCGGACGGAGCAGGGAACAGAAAAGCGCGCGGTCCGGGGAAAGGGAGCGCTTGACAGGCGAGGCACGGCTGGTATAGTGAAAGAAACAGCCGGCGGATCGCCGGCTCGCCTTGCAGAAGCAACGCGCGGCAGAAATGCACCGGCCGCGGGAAGAGGAGCTCCCCATGAAGAGGAACATACGCGGTCCCCTCCTTGCCGTCATCGCGGCGGCCATATTCATCCTCCTGCTCGGTTCCCGCGAGGTCCTGTCCTTCCTCGCGGACTGGCTCTTCTTCCGCGAGGCGGGCTACGAGCAGGTCTTCTGGAAGACCTTCACGGTGAACGCCCTGACCGGCGCGGGGTACGGGGCCGCGGCTTTCCTCATCCTCTACCTGAACCTGACGGTCGCGTCACGCGGCAGCTTCCCGCTTGCGGGGATGGACCGCGTGCGCGAAAGCATCCCGGCGCTGCAGCAGGTCGACCTGGGCAAATTGGTCCGCTGGGCCTCGATCGCTGTCGCCGCCATCGGGTCGCTCGCGGCCTTCGGACTCGGGACCTGGAAGGGCCGGGAGGTCCTGGTCTACCTGGCGAGCGTGCCGGCAGGCGTCAGCGATCCCCTGTTCCAGAAGGACATCTCGTTCTTCCTCTTCACCTATCCGCTGCTCAATGATGTCAATGACGGCATCCGCAGCCTGCTGGTCCTCGCCTTCCTGATGACGGCGCTGGTCTACCTGGCGCGGGGCGGGCTGCTGATCACGGGGAAGAGCGCTTCCCCGGCGCCGTCCGTCCGGCGCCACCTCGGCATCCTGGCCGCGCTCGTCCTGGTCAGCCTCTCCGCGGACCTCTACCTGGATCGGTTCGGCCTGCTCACGACCGACCACGGCGTGCTGTTCGGCGCGTCCTACACCGACGTGCACGTCCGGATGCTGATGCTCGCGGTCATGTCGTTCCTCTCCCTCGCGGCGGCCGCTGCCGTCGTGGTGACCGCCTACGGCCGCTCGGTCATGGTCCCCCTGGCGGTCCTGGCGGTGCTGGCCGGGACCGCGGTCCTCGGGCTGCGCGTCTATCCCTCCCTGGTCCAGAGCTTCAAGGTCTCGCCGAACGAGCTCGTGCTCGAACGGCCCTTCCTGGAGCACCATATCCGGATGACGCGGTTCGGCTACGGGCTCGAGAACATCGAGACCCGGCCTTTTGCAGCGGACGACTCGCTGACCTTTGCCGACATCCGCCGGAACCTGACCACCATCCGGAACATCCGGCTCTGGGACGAGGACCCGCTGCTCAAGACCTACAGCCAGCTCCAGCAGATCAGGACCTACTACCGGTTCGGCGACGTGGACAACGACCGCTATGCCGTGGGCGACAAGTACCTCCAGGTCATGCTCTCGCCCCGGGAGCTCTCGTACGCCGACCTGCCGAGCAAGTCCTGGATCAACGAGCGGCTGGTCTTCACCCACGGCTTCGGCGTCGCTCTGGGGCCGGTGAGCGGCATCACGAAAGAGGGGCTCCCGGAGTTCTTCATCAAGGACATCCCGCCGGTAACGAGCGCCGGACCGCGCGTGGAGCGGCCCGAGCTCTACTACGGCGAGCAGCCGAACGACTATGTGATCGTGCGGACGAAGCAGCAGGAGTTCGGCTACCCCACGACGGAAGGGAACGTCTATACGACCTACGGGGGAGAGGGCGGCGTCCGGCTCACCTCTTTTCTGATGCGGGCGCTCTATGCGGCGCATTTCGGCCATCTCAAGATCGTGCTCTCCGAGGACATCACGCCTGAGAGCAGGATCCTGTACAACCGGTCCATCCTGCAGCGCGCCCAGACGATCGCGCCCTTCCTGTCCTACGACCCGGATCCCTACCTGGTGATCGGCGACAGCGGCCGGCTCTTCTGGATCATCGACGCCTATACCACCACGGGCAGGCTGCCCTATTCCAAGCCGGTGCAGCGGGGGATCAACTACGTCCGCAATCCCGTCAAGATCGTCGTGGACGCCTATGACGGGACCATCTCGTTCTATGTCGTCGACCCCGGGGACGTGCTGACCCGCACCTACGCCTCGGCCTTCCCCGCGCTCTTCCGGCCGGTCTCGGATATGCCGCCCGACCTCCGGCGGCACATCCGCTATCCCCGGGCGCTGCTCTCCATCCAGGCGCGCATGTTCATGGCCTTCCACATGACCGATCCCGCGGTCTTCTACAACAAGGAGGACCTCTGGGAGATCCCGTCCTACGGGGACCGCTCCATGGAGCCCTATTACCTCATCATGAAGCTGCCCGAAGGGAAGAAGGAGGAGTTCGTCCTCCTGCTGCCCTTCACCCCGGCGAAGCGGGACAACCTTGCCGCCTGGATGGCGGCGCGCTGCGACGGCGAGGACTACGGCAAGGTCGTGGTCTACACCTTCCCGCGCGACCGGCTCGTCTTCGGACCCCGCCAGGTGGATGCGCGGATCGACCAGGACGCCTACATCTCCCAGCAGCTCACGCTCTGGGGACAGCGCGG
>CAZTXN010000009.1:26121-34329 GCA_964617655.1 uncultured Nitrospiraceae bacterium
CGGCTGCGCAGGGCGCGCGAGGCCCTTCGCCGGGAGGACTGGTCCGGGTTCGGGAGGCTCCTGAAGGAGGCGGAGAGCAGCCTGCAGGAGATGGTGAAGTAATGGGCCTGCTGGACACGGAGCGGGCCGGCCTGAAGGGGCTCTCGGGATGCCTGGAGCGGCAGCCCCGGGCGACCTTCAGCTTCGGCGTGGTCACTTTGCGGGGAAGAGCCGGAGGTACCGGCCGTAGCCCGCTGCTTCAAGCTCCTCCCTGGGAATGAACCGGAGGGCGGCGGAGTTCATGCAGTACCGCTTGCCCGTGGGCGCGGGGCCGTCATCGAAGAGATGACCCAGGTGGGAGTCCGCGTGCCTGCTCCGCACCTCGGTCCGGACCATGAACCAGCTCCGGTCCTCCTTCAGAACGACGTTGTCCTTCTCGAGCGGCCGCGTGAAGCTCGGCCAGCCGGTGCCGGACTCGTACTTGTCCAGAGAACTGAAGAGCGGCTCGCCGGACACGATATCCACATAGATGCCTTCCCGCTTGTTCTTCTCATACTCGTTGTTGAACGGCGGCTCGGTGCCGTCCTCCTGGGTAACCTTGTACTGGAGCGGGGTCAGCTTCTTCTTGATCTCTGCAGGGGATGGTTTCACGAAGGCCTCCTGGGAAAAGCCGGTTTTCGCCGGACCTGCCGCATTCCCTGCCTCTGCCGGAAGCGCAAGGAGCAGCAGAAGGATGGGGGATGTCACGAAACAGTTGACCGTCATGGTCTTCACCTCCGGAAGAGGAACGGGCAGTATCGAGCGAACAACGGAGCAGCAACGCCGCCAGAGGAGAACGGCGTGCCTGCATAGGGTCTTTCATCTGTTCGCGGTCCCTCAGGAAGGGCGATGATACTGCCTTGGAACAATTATACACCTCCCGGTCGGGCCGGGACAGATAAAAAAGACTTAATATATCCTGAATCAACTGCTGCGAGCGGCCGGTGCCCGCCGCCTGAAGGAGCCGGACAATGATCCCTTTCCCTGATATCGACCCGGAGATCGTGCGCATCGGGCCGGTCGCGGTGCGCTGGTACGGCATGATGTACCTCCTGGGGTTCGCCGCGTCCTATCTCCTGGTGCGGCGGCGGCTTCGGCAGGACCCGGCCGCGGCCGGACCGGTCGCGGACCGGGACGAGTTCCTGACCTCGCTCTATACCTGGCTGGTGGTGGGACTGATGGTCGGCGCCCGGCTGGGGTATATCCTCTTCTATGACCTCGCCGCCTACGCGCGGGCGCCCTGGGAGGTCTTCGCGCTCTGGAAGGGCGGCATGTCGTTCCACGGCGGGCTGATCGGGTCGGTACTGGCGGGCGTGCTCTGCTGCAGGCGGCAAGGCGCAGCGGTCCTGTCGGTGGCGGACCTCGTGACCGCCACGGCCCCCATCGGCATCGGGCTGGGCCGCATCGGGAACTTCATCAACGGCGAGCTCTACGGCAGGGTGACCGACGTTCCCTGGGCCATGGTCTTTCCCCACGGCGGGCCGCTGCCGCGCCACCCGTCGCAGCTCTACGAGTTCCTGCTCGAGGGCGTGCTGCTCTTCCTGCTGCTCCGGGCGCTGCAGGGCCGGCTCCGGAGGCCCGGGTACGGCGCCGCTGCATTCCTGGTGCTCTACGGGATATTCCGCAGTTTTGCCGAGTTTTTCCGCGAGCCGGACGCCCATCTGGGGTTCATCATCGGCCAGGCGACCATGGGCCAGCTGCTGAGCGCGGCCACGGCCATGGCCGGGGTGACCCTCTTTCTCCTTGTCCGGCGAAGAACCTAACCCGGACGAGCCGGAAACAACCATTGGACCGCGAAGGCGCGAGGGACGCGAAGAAATCATAAAAGTCTTTGTATTGTTGGTCGCATTCGATGTCCTTGCGCTCCTCGCGGCTTCGTGGTGATATTATTCTTGCCCTTTTGAGAAGAAATTCATTCGTAACTGACTAAAGCAGGAAGGATGCTTGAATGAGCTGGCGACTGACAGCTTTCAGCTGAGAGCGGCATTCGCCTATTGAGGTGCTTCCATGACCGAGAAGAAAAAAGGAATGAGCTCGCCGAAGAAGCAGGCCGCAAAAAAAGCGCCCGCTCCGGCGGCCAAGGAGCCCGCAGCGAAAGGCACGGTGGTCCACGGGCCGAGCCTGCTGACGGACCACGATGTCTACCTCTTCAAGGAGGGGTCCCATTCGCGGCTGTACGAGAAGCTCGGGTCGCATCTGATGGAGGCGGACGGCGTTTCGGGGACGCTCTTCGCGGTCTGGGCGCCGAACGCCGAGAAGGTCTCGGTCATGGGCGACTTCAACGGCTGGAACAACGCCTCCCATCAGCTGACGCAGCGCTGGGACGGATCGGGCATCTGGGAGGGCTTCGTGCCCGGCGTGGGGAACGGCAGCCTCTACAAGTACCACATCGTCTCCCGCCACGGGGGCTACCGCGTGGACAAAGGAGATCCCTTCGCCTTCGCCTGGGAGCTCTCGCACCGCACCGGCAGCGCGTCCGTGGTCCGGGACCTGGCGCACCAGTGGAACGACGGGGACTGGATGCGGGACCGGAAGCGCGCGAACGCCCTGGACGCGCCGATGTCGGTCTATGAGATGCACCTGGGCTCCTGGCGCCGCATTCCCGAGGACGGGAACCGGTCGCTCAACTACCGCGAGCTGGCGGAATGGCTGCCGTCCTACCTCAAGGAGACGGGCTTCACCCACGCGGAGTTCATGCCCGTGATGGAGCATCCCTTCTTCGGTTCCTGGGGCTACCAGGTGACCGGCTACTTCGCGCCCACGAGCAGGTACGGCACGCCCCAGGACTTCATGCATCTCATCGACCGCCTGCACCAGGAGGGCGTCGGCGTGATCCTCGACTGGGTGCCCTCGCACTTCCCGAGCGACGAGCACGGGCTCGCCTACTTCGACGGCACCCACCTCTACGAGCATGCGGACCCGCGCAAGGGGTTCCATCCCGACTGGAACAGCTACATCTTCAACTACGACAGGCACGAGGTGCGCTCGGTGCTGCTCTCCAGCGCGCTCTTCTGGCTCGACCGGTACCATGCCGACGGCCTGCGCATCGACGCCGTGGCGTCCATGATCTACCTGGACTACGGCCGGAAGCACGGGGAGTGGATCCCGAACGAGTACGGCGGCAAGGAGAACCTCGGAGCCATCGACTTCCTGCGCAAGATGAACGAGGAGGTGTACCGCGTCTTTCCCGACGTCCAGACCATCGCGGAGGAGTCCACGGCCTGGCCCATGGTCTCGCGGCCGGTCTATGCGGGCGGCCTCGGCTTCGGCATGAAATGGAACATGGGCTGGATGCATGATACGCTCTATTACTTCTCCCGCGAGCCGGTGCACCGGAAGTACCACCAGGGCCAGCTCACCTTCAGCATCTGGTACGCCTTCACCGAGAACTTCATGCTCGCCCTGTCCCATGACGAGGTGGTCCACGGAAAGGGCTCGCTCATGGGAAAGATGCCCGGCGACGACTGGCAGAAGTTCGCGAACATGCGGCTGCTGATGGGCTACCTCTACACCCATCCGGGCAAGAAGCTCTTCTTCATGGGCGGCGAGGTGGGGCAGTGGCGGGAATGGAACCACGACGGAAGCGTGGAGTGGCGCCTGCTGGACCATGGCCCGCACCAGGGGCTGCGGCGCTGGGTCCAGCACCTGAACATCGCCTACCGCGGGGAGCGCGCGCTGCACGAGCTGGACTTCGACGCCGCGGGGTTCGAATGGGCGGACTTCACGGACAGCGATAACAGCGTCATCAGCTTCTTCCGGAAGGGGAGGGGGGGCGGCGACGCGGTCCTGGTGGTCTGCAACTTCACCCCGGTGCCGCGCAGCAACTACCGCATCGGCGTTCCGCGCGGCGGGTTCTGGAAGGAGCTGCTGAACAGCGACGCGCCGGAGTACGGCGGCAGCGGGCAGGGCAACTTCGGCGGCGTGGAGTCCGTTCCCGCGCCCTTCCACGGCAAGTACCATTCCCTTTCGCTCACGCTCCCGCCCCTGGGGATGGTGGTCTTCAAGCGGCAGGAGTGAAGAAGAAAATTGACAGGGATGGACACGGATACCTCCCAGGTGCGGAGTTGCGGGTGCGGAGTTAAGAGATCAACGCCTTTTCTCTCGCGAAGCGCGCAAAGGACCAGCGATACGTGATGAAGAATCTTTGACACGGATGAACACGGATAAAGGCTGTGATAACGGCGGATATTGCTTTTTGCGGCGCGACGTCATCGCCGCGTACGACGAGGAAGTGCTGCGCAAGGAGAGCGGCCGGCCCCCCCGTGACCTCGTGCGTGGCCGCACCTGACGGAAATAGTCCTTTACCCTCTTGTCCTGTGTCGTATATAATGGCATCATTCAAAGAACGGCAGTTGGAAACACAGACGTGCATGCCATGCTCCGACAGCGTTCCGTACGAACCATATCGCTCTTCCTATCCGCCGCGTTTCTCTTCGCATCCGGCGACGCGTTCCTGCGGACCGCATCAGGCTCAGCGCCTGACCAGCCGGTCCGCGACCTGCTCGAACGGGAATGCATCAACCTGGACAAGGAGCGCATGCTCTCCCTCATCCGGGAGCGGCTGCCCGAGCCGCTGGCCGCCGGCCCCTCAGCGGACCTTCTCAGGATCATGGAGGGCGTGGTCAAGCGCACGGACTTCGACGACATGGGCGAGGAGAAGTCCGTGGAGATCATCGGGCTGGTGCACGGCGCGTTCCTGCTCGGCGCTCCGCTGGAGGAGCTGGACGAGCTCTTCGACGTGGCCTATGCCCGCACGGTCGCCGTGGAGCGGCTCGCCGCCGCGGCACAGGCCCTCCGGGACCTGCACCGCTCCGAGGTGCCCCGGGAGATCGCCGAGGAGTTCGTCTACCAGTCCCTCGAGAGCGAGTGGGACCCCGCGGCCACGCCGGTCCTCGCCCGGGGGCTGATCTACGGCGTGGACCGCGGGCTCTCTCCGGACAAGGTGGCGCTCATCATCATGCTCGATGTGAAGAACGGCGAGCTGCAGGCCAAGACGCCGGACCGGCTCGTGCTGGACGCGGTCAAGCTGGTGCGGGAGAAGGAGCCGAAACGATGGAAGCCGTTGACCCCGGCGGAGCGGGAGCATGCGGCCCGCCAGGAGCGGCTCGCGGCGCTCGAGCGGCAGCAGCGCCAGGTGGACGAGGAACTGCAGCAGAAGGAGCGGGCCTTCGTCCAGGCACAGCGGGAACTGAAGGTGCTCAAGGAGCATCCCGCCTCCCGCGGGCCTGAGGTCGACCAGGACCGGCTGAACCGGGACCTGGAACAGCTCATCCGGAAGCTGCAGCGCGAGATCTCCCGCTATCAGGATGAGCGTGGAGGCATTGCCGCGCAGCTCGAGTCTACGCGCAGGGCGGTGGAGCAGCGGGAAACGGCGATGGACCGCGACCGGCGACAGCGCAGGGAGCGGGACCTGGCCCGCTCGCAGCAGACCATCGCATCGAGCGGCAGGCAGGGCAGGCTGGACCTCGGCCGGCTGAACGCGTCGGTGAGCGGCCTGCTCGGCACGCCCTACCGGTTCGGCGGGGATTCGGAGCACGGCATTGACTGCTCGGCCTTCACCCGGCGGGTCTACCGGGGGCAGGGGGTCGAGCTTCCGCGCACCAGCCGGGAGCAGGCGCGGGTGAGCGGCGCGGTGGCCTACGGCGGCCTGCGGCCGGGCGACCTGGTCTTCTTTGATACCTCCATCAACGGCGTCATCTCGCATGTGGGCGTCTATCTGGGCCACGGGACCTTCGCTCATGCGAGCAGCAGCAAGGGCGTCACGAAGAGCTCGATCAAGGAGCGATATTACGTAAAGCGGTTCGCCAAGGGCGGCAGGATCTTCGCGGAATGATCCCTTCCGAGGTGCATGCATGATATCCGATCGTGCCGGACTAATAGGGAGGATAGCGCTCGTTACGGCGCTGGTCCTCGCAGCTGCGGGCTGCCCCGGTGACGGAGCCCGGACGCCGCGCAACACCCTTGCCACGGCCGAGGAGACCGTGCGGGCCTATGTAGAGCTCGATGGGGCCGGCGCGCGGCTCACGAGCACATCGTGGCCGAAGGTGCTGCCTTATATCTCCTGGACCGAGGAGGCGGGCTGGGACAGCGCGGTGGTCATCGAGAGCTACCGCATCCGGCCCCCGCGGAACGGGGGGGAGAAGGCCGCGACCATTGCGGTCGAGTACCAGGTGCTCGGCAGGCTCTCGGGAGAGTACACCGCTTCCCGGAGGACCGAGACCGTGCGGTTCCGGCTGGAGCGGACCAGCCGGGGCTGGAAGATCAAGGAGCCCGACACTCTGCCGCCCCATGTGCTGCAGCAGGCCATGGTGAAGCACCTCGAGGCTACGAAGGATCTGGAGACAGCCGGCAAGGTGCGGAACGGAGGGATCAGATGAGGTCGCGGTCCGAGAAGTTCCTGTTCCCGCTGCTCTGCGCGGCGCTCCTGGCGGTCCTTCCCGCGGCCGCTGCCGCGGCAGGCGCCGACGACGTCCTCGGCGCCTGGGACAACGCGGAGAAGGACGCGAAGATAGAGGTCTTCCGGTGCGGGGAGGCATACTGCGGCCGGATCGTCTGGCTCAAGGTCCCGGACTATCCGGAGGGTTCGACCGACGGGGCGCCGGGTACGCCGAAGCTGGACCATAACAACCCGGACGCGGAGCTCCGGAAGCTGCCGGTCATCGGCCTCCAGATCGTGCGCGGGTTCCGGCACGACGGGGATGACCGCTGGACCGGCGGCACGGTCTATGACCCCAAGAACGGCAAGACCTACAAGGGCAGGATGACGCTCGTGGCGCCGGACCGCCTCGACCTGCGCGGATACATCGGCATCTCGCTCATCGGGCGCACCACGACCTGGACGCGCTGATCCCGCCGCGTCCAAATGCTTTTTTCAGGATGAACGACCTGGTCGCAGAACGGCTCGCGCAGGCCGGGCCCTTCCAGGAAGCGGTCGCGAAGCTGAAGGCCTGAGCCGACCTTGTCCGTCCCGCCCGCCGCGCGCCTATTGGATTTTCCCCGCTGACTCTGGTATAGTACGGCATTCCGGCAGTTCCGGCCCCGGCCATGCAGACCTCGCTCCTCTCCATACGGCCGTCCGTGCGGCGCTACCGCTCCTTCGGACAGCATCTCCGCGACCTCTACCACGCGCCGGTCTTCAAGGTGAACGTGGACGCGGGCTTCACCTGCCCCAACCGGGACGGCGCCGTCTCGGTCGGCGGCTGCATCTACTGCAACAACGACAGCTTCCGCCCATCGGCATGCAGCAGCGCGGCGCCGGTGCGGCGGCAGATCGAGCAGGGGATCCCTTATCTCCGGCGCCGGTACGGCGCGGAGAAGTTCATCGTCTACTTCCAGCCCTTCACGAACACCTATGCGCCCGTCGGGACGCTGGAGCGGCTCTACCGCGAGGCGCTGGCGGCGCCCGGGGTCGTGGGGCTTGCCATCGGCACGCGGCCGGACTGCGTGGACGAGGAGAAGCTCCGGCTGCTCGAGGAGCTTGGCCGGGAGCATTTCGTGCTGGTGGAGTACGGCCTCCAGTCCATCCATGACCGGACGCTCCGTTTCATCAACCGAGGCCATGACCGCGCCTGCTTCGAGCGCGCCGTCGCGATGACCGCGGGCAGGGGCATCGGCATCGGCGCCCACCTGATCCTGGGCTTTCCCACGGAGACGCGGGAGGAGATGCTCGCCATGGCGGAGGCGGTCTCGGAACTGCCGGTCGGCTTCCTGAAGCTCCATCAGCTCCAGGTCGTGAAGGGCACGGCGCTGGAGCGGCTTTACGCGGAGCGGCCCTTTCCCACGCTGGGCTACGGTGAGTACCTCGACCTGGTGGCGGACTTCCTGGAGCGGCTCGCGCCGGACATCGTTATCCAGCGGCTCTTTGCCTCGGCGCCCGAGGAGATCCTGGTGGCGCCGGTCTGGGACCGGACGCGGAGTGAGTTCCTTCAGGACCTCGATAGCCGCATGGAGCAGCGGGAGAGCTTCCAGGGAAAGCTGAGGAACGCGGCGCGGTGACCAGGGCGCGCAGGGACGCGGAATACCGCCGAAGGTGGGACGTTGAGAGGGTGTGAAGGTGGGAATGTTGATGAGATCGTAAGAGTTCAGGATTTGCCACAAAACGCACAAAAAACACAAAGTAACGTCTTGAGAATCAAAAGATATTTCTGAGCTTTTTGTGCCATTTTGTGGCTAACAGGACTTCTTACGAGA
>CAZTXN010000010.1:0-32365 GCA_964617655.1 uncultured Nitrospiraceae bacterium
TCGCAAGAAATGAGCGTTATGGGCAGGATATGGGCGCTCATTTATCAGTTTGATAATTAAAGTAAAAGCGATAAATGAGCGCGAAATGAGCGCTCACTTAGCGTGAAGTGTCCGGGTGCGGTCCGGACGCGTAATGGGAGCGTATCAAGGGTTGATAATCTTATCATGAAAATATCGTGTGATAAGATTATAGGCGCGGCCAAAGAGGCTGATAGATTTGTGCGGCTTCTGTATGGCTGATGAGATCTTTATAGCCCATGCCGCGCCTGGAAGTAAAACAGAATCGTTTTACCGCGAGATTCATGCGCTGGGCAGGCAGATTGGTATAGGCAACAACAGGGCGAATGCCGGCCTTGTCGATCTTAGTGCGTCAGTTGCCAAAGTATGATCGGGAAGCTTATATCCTGCTTTGGCCGGGGCCTTTGACCCCGACCTTTTTTCTTCTCTTTTCGCGCTGTTCGGCCGATTTTCCGATTGACCCCCTCCGTGCCGCGGTTTAGTATGGGCAACGATGGCCCCGGTGCGCATCCATACCAAGTTCCTCGTCCTGGTACTGGGCATCTTCCTTCTGATCTTCGGCATCCTCGCCTCGCTCATCGTGCGGCGGGACGCCCGGCTCCTGGCGCGCAAGAACGCCGAGCAGGAACAGATCGTGGCGAGGACCGTGGCAGCGGACCTGGCGGACAGCATGCTGACCGGAAGGCCCCGCGGCACGCTGGCGCTCCTCGACAGCCTCCAGGGCTCCCACGGGCTGGTACGGCTCGAGGTGCTCCGCGAGGACGGGACGCCTGCGTTCAAGCGGGACACCCCGCAGGTCGCCCTTCCCCAAGTGCGGCAGGCCTTCCGCGGGGGGCGCCAGGTCGACCTCCACGAGAGCGGCCCGCCTCCGCTTCACACGAACCTCATCCCGCTCCGGAACGACCCGGCCTGCCGGCGCTGCCATGCGCGGGGCGGCGCGGTGCTCGGCGTCATCGTCATATCCCACTCCCTCGCCGAAACGGTGGCCGAGGTGCGCGCGAGCAAGCAGCAGCTGGTCCTCCTGCTGGCAGGCGCGGTCCCGGTCATCGGGCTTGCGCTGTACATCGCCATCCGGAAGGCCGTGCTCGCCCCGCTCCGATTGCTCCAGACCGGCGCGGACCGGATCGGCAGGGGCGACCTGGCGCACCGCATCGCCATCGAGAGCAATGACGAGTTCCAGGGCCTGGCAGCGGCCTTCAATGAAATGGCCGGCAGGCTGAAGGGGACCTATGCGGGCCTGGAGAACACCGTCCGGGTACGGACCGCGGAGCTGAACGAGAGCGTGCGGCTCTTGCGCGGCATCCTGTCGAGCATGTCGAGCGGTGTGGTGCTGCTCAGCCGGGACGGCACGGTGAAGCTGATCAACCGGCCGGGCGCCTGGATCCTGGGCCGGGGGCGCGAGGACCTCCTGGGGACGAAGCTGGCGGACCTCGTGCCCGAGACCGCCGCCTTCCAGTCCGTGCGCGTAGGCACTTACGAGGAGATGGCCGTGGCCGGACCGGACGGGTCCGAGGTGCCCGTGGGCTTCACGACCTCGTACTACGCGGGGACCGACGGGGAGCAGGACGGGCTGCTCGTGGTCTTCCAGGACCTGACGGAGCTGAAAGAGCTGCAGGCGGAGCTGCTGAACAAGGAGCGCTTCGCGGCCATGGGACGCGTGGTGGCCGGCGTGGCCCACGAGATCCGGAACCCGCTCTTCGGGATCAGCGCCATCGGCCAGATCTTCGAGCGCGACCTCAAGGACCCGGCGCACCAGGACCTCTCCCGGGCGCTGCTGGCAGAGACGCGGCGCCTGAACCAGCTGGTGGAGGAGCTCCTGATCTACGGCAGGCCGATGAAGCTGCGGCTCGAGGAGGTCGACCTGCGGGTGCTCTGGGAAGAGGTGCTCGACCTGCACCGCGAGGAGCTTCGGAAGAAGCAGATCACGGTCACGGGGGACTATGCGGTGCGCCATCCGGCCGCGTACTGCGACATCCACCAGGTCCGGCAGGTCTTCCTGAACCTGCTGCGGAACGCCATCGAGGCCGCGCCCGAGGGCGGCGTGATCAACATCACGATGCTGATCGAGGACCGTTTCATCCTCTTTCGCATCGCCGATACGGGCGTCGGCATCCCCAAGGCGCAGCTGGAGAACGTTTTCGATCTCTTCTATACGACCAAGCCCAAGGGCACGGGCCTGGGCCTGGCCATCTGCCGCAAGATCATGCAGGACCACGGCGGGGACATCGCGATCGAGAGCGAGCCCGGCCGGGGGACCACGGTAACCATCCGGCTGGCCTACCATCGCGTGGCGCAGCCCGAGGACGGAAGCGCCTGAACGGGCCAGTTTTTGCTTGATTTTTTCGGCGTTCCGTACCATAATGCCCCCTTCGTATTCCCATCAAGTTCCCCTTTAAGGAGGCAGAGATGCGTATCATTCTGTTGGGCGCGCCGGGCGCGGGCAAGGGCACGGTGGCGAAGCTGCTGACCAAGCTGGACGGCTCGGTCCAGATATCGACCGGCGACATCCTGCGCGGCGCGGTGAAGGCCGGCACGCCGCTCGGCAAGGAAGCGAAGGGCCACATGGACAGCGGCGGCCTGGTGCCGGACTCCCTCATCATGGGCATCATGGAGCAGCGGCTTCAGGAGAAGGACTGCGAGAAGGGCTTTTTGCTCGACGGATTCCCGCGCACCATCCCCCAGGCCGAGGAGCTCGAGAAACTTCTGAAGAAGCTGAACATCAAGCTCGACCTGGCGGCGAATATCGACGTGCCGCGCGACGTGATCCTCGACCGCTTGACCACGCGGCGGACCTGCTCCAACACCTCCTGCCAGGAGATCTACAACGTGAAGAGCAACCCGCCGGCCGCCGGCGACAAATGCAAGAAGTGCGGCAGCCCGGTGGTCCAGCGGGCCGACGAGACCGTGGAGGCCATCTCGAAGCGGCTCGACGTATACAACGAGAAGACCGCGCCGCTCATCGGCTTCTATGAAAAGAAGGGCATGCTGCTCACGATCAAAGAGGCGAGCAGCGACGGCGTGGTGAGCGCCATCCAGAAGGGGATCGCTGCGAAGTAAGGAGGGTCCCCCGGCTGCCGCACGAACGTTCCGGAGGAGCGGGAAGCCGGCCTTCCCGCTCCTTTTTTTCGTGTGCAGGAACGGCCGGGAGATGGTACACTGACCGGCAGGAGCGACCATGCCCTTCGATCTTTCCCGCAAGAAGATCCTGCTCGCCGACGACTCGTCCATCATGCGCATGGTGCTGGTGATGCACCTGAAGCGTTTCACGGGAGCCAAGATCACCGAGGCGGTGAACGGCCGCGAGGCGCTCGCCCGGCTGGCGCAGGACCGGTTCGACCTGCTGATGACGGACATCAACATGCCCGAGATGAACGGGATCGAGCTGCTCCGTCATGTGCGGACCGGCCTCAAGAGCGATATCCCCATCATCATCATCACCACCAAGGGCGAGGTCAAGGACCGGGACCTCGGCATGTCGCTCGGCGCGAACAGCTATCTGACCAAGCCGATCAATGTGAAGGACCTGATCATGGCGGTCATGGACCAGATCGGCGAGCGGAAGCAGCGGCCCTAGGGGCTGCGTCGGCGCGCTTTTCCTTTTTTTCGATGAAAGAGGGAAAAACCATTCATCAAGAAAAGGCAGAGCTTTGAACGCTGAAAACATATGATGAAATGATGATCAACGCTGAAACGTCTTTCATCATAAGAGATCATAAAGAAATCAGCGTAATTCTGCGTTGAATCCGTTTATTAGAAACGGCCTCTTTCTCGTTCTCAACTCAAATGCGAAAGAACCTTTCTTTCCGTCCGGTTCTCCGCGGCTGCCGTCCTTCCCTGTTCCCTGATGCATATCATATGCAGGACGCCCTCGCAGCCGGCAGTATGTCGACAGGAGGTGTGCCATGGAGCTGAACGCCGGGACCAAGGTGAACGACCTGCTCACCCGATACCCTTTCCTGAAGGACTACCTGATCGGGCTGAACCCTGAGTTCCGGATGCTCGAGAATCCCTTCATGCGCAGGACCGTGGGCAGGATCGCCACGCTCGGCAGGGTGGCCATGATCGGCGGCATGGACCTGCAGAAGCTGCTCGCCGGCATCGCCGAAGAGGTCCGGGCGCGGACCGGCGAGGCCCTGGCCGTGGCGGGCGCAGCGGGACCCTCGGAGGACGAGGTCCGGCTCGCGACGATGAAGGAGATCATCCGGGAGCTGCATGCCGGGAGGGACCTGGAGGTCCAGAAGCGGAAGTTCGCGGACCTGATCAAGGATGTGGCGCCCTGGGAGATCGCCCAGATGGAGCAGGCGCTGATCCGGGAAGGCATGCCGGAGGAGGAGATCAAGAGCCTCTGCGACGTGCATGTCAAGGTCTTCCAGGAGGCCCTGGAGCACCAGACCGTCCCCGGCCTGCCGGCGGGCCACCCGGTGCATACCTTCATGCTCGAGAACCGGGCCGCCGAGGGGATCCTGCAGGAAGCCGCGGCGGTCGCGGACCCCGCCCGCGACCGGGAGCGCCTGCTCGGGATCCTGGAACGGCTCGGCCAGATCGACCGCCACTATCTCCGCAAGGAGAACCAGCTCTTTCCCCTGCTCGAGACCAAGGGCATCACCGGGCCGTCCAAGGTCATGTGGGCGCTCCATGACGATATCCGGGCGTTCCTCAAGGACGTGCGGAAGCGGGTCGATGACTCCCGGATGGAGCCCGTGGCGCTCGAGGCCCTGGCCAAGATGATCAACGACATGATCTACAAGGAGGAGCATATCCTCTTCCCCATGGCGCTCGAGACCCTGAGCGAGGAGGAGTGGGGCCGCGTCCGGAAGGGCGAGGAGGAGATCGGCTATGCCTGGGTACGGCCCGAGGCGGCATGGAGCCCGGCAACGGAATCCTTCCAGCAGCAGCTTCTCGCCGAGAAGGTCGGCAGCCTGAACCTCGACACCGGGCAGCTCACCGCGGAGCAGGTGAACCTGCTGCTGACGCATCTGCCGGTGGACATCTCCTTCGTGAACGAGCAGGACGAGGTGGCCTACTACTCGGCCACGCCGGAGCGGATCTTCCCGCGCAGCCCGGGCGTGATCGGCCGGAAGGTCCAGAACTGCCATCCGCCCAGGAGCGTGGAGATGGTCGAGCGGATCCTGCGGGCCTTCCGGGACGGGTCGAAGAGCACGGCGGAGTTCTGGATCCAGATGCGCGGCAGGATGCTGCACATCCGGTACTTCGCCGTGCGCGATGGCGCGGGCGCCTACCGCGGCTGCCTCGAGGTGAGCCAGGACATCACGGAGATCCAGAAGCTGGCGGGGAACAAGCGGCTTCTGGACTGGGAGTAGGAGCATTTCGCGCATCAGCTCAGACCGCTATCTGACGTTCCTTGGTTGGCTTTCCCGCGTCGTTCTATCTCCAGCCTGCCGCCTGCCACCTACCTGTCTTTCTCTCTTCGTTGTTTCGTCCTCTTCGTCGGCGCGGCGTTCCAGGGGTCGTCCGGCCAGGGGTGGCGGGGATAGCGGCCCTTCAGGTCCTTCTTCACCTCCGGGTAGACCGTGTCCCAGAAGTTCCGCAGGTCCCGGGTGATCTGGACCGGCCTGCCGGCCGGGGAGAGCAGGTGGAGCAGCACCTGGACCCTGCCCTCGCAGATGCGCGGCGTCTCCGCCAGGCCGAAGAGCTCCTGCAGCTTCACCGCCAGCACGGGCGGACCGTCCGCGGCATACTCCAGCCTGATCCTGCTCCCGCTCGGCGCGGCGACCGTTCCGGGCGTCCGTTCCTCCAGCATCCGCTGCTGCTGCCGGGTCAGCCGCGACCGGAGCGCCCGCAGGAGATCGATGCGGCCCAGGTCCGCGGCGGTCCGCACGCCGCTGAGCCACGGGGTGAGCCAGGCGGCCGGCTCGCGGAAGAGCGCCTGGTCCGCAAGGTCCGGCCAGTCCTCCTCGGGATAGGCCGCCCGCAGGAGCGAGACCCTGCCCTGGAGCTGGCGCGCCTCACGGTCGAAGCGCAGCAGGCCGGGCTGGCTGCTGACGGCATCGCAGAGGATCGGCGCGACCTCCCCGTCCGCCGGGGTCATGCGCTGCCGGGAGAGCACCAGCGCGCCGAGCCGTTCTTCCCGCGCAGCATCCACCCGTCCTTCCGCTGCATCCCACGCAACCCTTCTCGCGACCGTGATGCGCTCACGGCATTCGCTCCGCACGAGTTCTTCGCCGAGCGGCGCTGCGAGATGGATGAATCCCTCGGCCTTCTCGCCCGCGTCTACCTGGAGGGCGATCAGGAAGGGGCTGGTCTGGAGATGGCTTTCCCGGGAGATGCGCACGCCCCGTCCCTGCATATGCACGAACCCCTGGCCCGGCCCGCTGCGGCGCATGCAGATGCGGTCCGGGAAGGCGGCGAGCAGCAGCTGCGCGACCCGGACCGGGTCCGCGTCCAGCCGGCCCTGCGGCCCGGGCAGCAGCCGGAGGAGCTGGGTCGCCGTGCGCTCGGCCGCGCGGAGGGCCGATGGGTCCGCGCCCGCGGTCCGGATCCCGCCCCGGCCGGAGCGCAGGGCATCGAGCCGTTCGGCCAGGTCCGGGCTGCGCGGCGTGCGGTCCTCGCCGGAAGGGCGGAAGAGGTCGCGCTCCGTCAGGAGCGCGGCCAGGTCAGCGCCGAGGCGGAGGCAGCCGAGCTCCCGGCTTCGCAGCAGCAGCCGCGCGAGGCGCGGATGAAGGGGCAGCCGGACCATCTCCCGTCCTTCGGCGGTGGCGGCCGCGGTGGCATCAAGCGCATCGAGCTGCTGCAGCAGGGCCACGGCGGAAGCCCATGCCGCCTGCGGCGGCGGATCGAGCCAGGCCAGCTGCCCGGGGTCCTTGACCCCCCAGACCGCGAGCTCCAGCACCAGCGGCGCGAGATCGGCCGCCAGGACCTCCGGCTGGGCATAGGGGACCATGGCCTGGTGGGTCTGGCTGCTGTAGAGGCGGTAGCAGACGCCTGGTCCGAGCCTGCCTGCGCGTCCCTTCCGCTGCTCGGCCGCTGCGCGGGAGACCGGCGCCGTCACGAGACGGTTCATGCCGGTCCCGGGGTCGTAGCGGAGCAGCCGCGTCAGGCCGCTGTCCAGCACGACCCGGACGCCCTGGATGGTGAGGCTGGTCTCGGCGATGTTCGTTGCCAATACGATCTTGCGGTGGTCCGGGGAGGGCAGAATGGCCCGCTCCTGCTCTTCGAAGGGAAGGTCGCCGTAGAGCGGATGGAGGTCGAGCCGCTCCTCCCGGAGGTCCATGGCCTGCTTCAGTTCCTGCGCAGCGGCGCGGATCTCGGCAGCACCGGGCAGGAAGACCAGGAGGTCGCCGTTCGTCTCGCGCAGTGCGGAGGCGACGGCCGCGGCCAGGCGCGGGGCGAGCGGCGCCTGCCGGTCGCCGAGATAGCGCTCTTCCACAGGAAAGGACCTGCCCGACGCGGCGACCACCGGCGCGCCGCCCAACAGCTCTGCGATCGGGCCGGCATCGAGGGTGGCCGACATGACGAGCAGCTTCAGATCCGGCCGCAGGGCCTTCCGCGCATCGAGACAGAGCGCCAGGGCCAGGTCCGCGTGGATGCTCCGCTCATGGAACTCGTCGAAGATGACCAGAGCCGTGCCGGCAAGCGTGGGGTCGGCCTGGATGCGGCGCGTCAGGATGCCCTCGGTCACGACCTCGATGCGGGTGCGGGAGCCGGAGCGGGAGTCGAACCGGATGGCATAGCCCACCGCGCCGCCCGGCTCCTCGCCCAGGAGGCGGGCCATCCAGCGGGCCGCGGAAACGGCCGCGATCCTGCGCGGCTCGAGCATGACGATCCTGCCCTGCTCCGGCGGCAGGCGGTCGAGCAGCGCCAGCGGAACGCGGGTCGTCTTGCCCGCTCCCGGCGGGGCCTGCAGCACCACGGCCGGATGGGACCGCAAAGCAGCGAGGAGGTCCGGCAGGACCTGGTCTATGGGAAGATCGTTCATGGACAGGCAACGCCGACCGACGGGCCCCTGCTGACGGGTCCGGCCTGCGCATCCGTACTATAACGGCATGACGCGCGATTTACAAGCGCTTGGCCGTGTTCCGCATCAATGGTAGAATGTTCGTGCAGGGCGCTTCGCGGCCGCTGATGCGAACCCATGACACATGGTGCGGGGGGATTCATGCTGAAGGAAACACGCCAGGTGAAGCAGGTCCCGGGGGAGCGGAGACGGCGCTGGTTCTCGGACGAGGTCATGGACCTCACGGTCTGGTTCGACGAACGGGAGGCGCCGGCGGGGTTCGAGCTCTGCTATGACAAGGGGAAGAACGAGCGTGCCCTGCGCTGGTCGCGGACGGAGGGTTTTCTCCATGAGCGCGTGGACGACGGAGAGGGCAGGCCCGGGAGGCACAAGTCCTCGCCGGTCCTGCTGCCGGACGGGCAGTTCGACGCCGCGGCGGTGCTGCGGAGATTCTCGGAGCGGAGCCGGGAGATGGACCCGCAGATCGCTGTTTTCGTTCAGCAGGCGCTGCAGGGATATCCCCGCCCGCCGGGCCCGTGATGCGGCCGATCGAGGGCTAGCTAAGCGCCACCCGGACCGCCTGGGGACCTTCGCTTCCCTGCTCCTCCAGGAACGCGACCTCGGACCCCTCCTCCAGCCGGTCGAAGGTGGGGTCGATCACGCTGTTCCGGTGAAAATAGATCTCCCGGCCGTCGGTGGTCTCGATGAACCCGTAGCCGTCGAAGGGAAAGAGCTTCGAGACCTTCCCGCGGGGAGGTTCGGTATGGGTCTTGACGACGCCCCGCCGTTTTCGCGTATGCTCCTCCAGCTGCCGCCGCACGGCGTCAAAGGCGTCCCGCACCGCCACATACAGGTCCTCGTTCTCGACCCGGTTCACCACCAGCTCCCTGCCCGGGACGGTGAGATCGATATGCACGGCAAAGAGCTTTCCCTGGTGCTTGCGCCGCTGGGATTCCTCGATCGTGACCCTGCAGCCGGTGATCCGGTCGTTGAACTGCTCGAGCTTCGCCATCTTCTCCCGGACCTTGGCCTCCACGGCTTCCGAATGGGGAACGTTCTTCAGGGTGATCTGGGGCGTGATCTTCATGGGCTGTCTCTCCTCTCGCGGGTCCTCTTTTTCGTCTTTTTACTCTGGTTCAAACGTAGCAAAAAATCGCAGACCTGTCAACGAAGGGCGCTGGCGCCCGAGGACCGGGCATTGACCGCTGCCGGGAACCGGATTATCATGCCCTATCAAGCATGATGATCTCGTAAAAAGTCAAAATCCACCACTGAGGCACGGAGGCACAGAGGAGGATGGAGGAATGAGCAAGGCCTATTTCAAGGTGGAGAAGCAGTTCTGCGGCGAGTGTTCGCTCGCCCTGCGGAGGTTCATCGGCGGCATGGAGGGCGTGAATGGCGTGGATGTGGAAAGGGGCATGGTCTCCGTGGACTTCGATGACCAGCGCGTCGCCGAGGAGAAGATCCGGGGGATCGCGAAGGACAGCATCGAACGGCTCGGCTACCGGGTCGAGGACGAGTAGGTCCGGGCGTCCTGTCGGCCGGAGAGAGATCAAAAGGGATGGCAGCTCAAGCAGAGGTCCCGGGGCGGCTTCCGGAGCAGTGTACCGTGGGGATTGGCATGGGGGTCATGGCAGGTGGCGCAGGTCAGCATGCCTCGCTGGAGCGGCAGGCCTGCAACCGTCATCGACGGCTTCGTGTCCACCGCATGTTCCCGCGGCGCTTTCCGGTCCGGGTGGCAGTCCAGGCAGAGGCCGGAGAGCTCTTTCCTGAGCACACCAGGTCCCTTCACGGCAGGATCGTCATGGCAGAAGGTGCAGTCATGCTTCTCGAAGGGGGAGGGATAGACGGGTTTTCCCCTCTGCGCTTCCTGCGACGCGACACTAGCCGTGGAAACGAAGAGGCATGCCATGAGAACTAAGGTCCGCATACCCTTCATCCGGTCACTACCCATCGAGTGAGGCCTTGCGTTCCGACCACGGGAAACCCTACCATCCCCTGACGCTCCTGTCAAGCGTTCCGCCCCCCGTTCCAGGCCTCTTTTCTTGCAGAACCAGTGCGGTTATGTTACTATGCCTGCCTGTATGCGGACCCTTGCGGCCATCGTCAGCGCCTGCGCACTCCTCGCCGTTGCTCCTGTCGGCGCCCAGGACAAGGGGCTTGCGGTCAAGGGCATACGCTTCTTCTCCTATCCGAACTTCACGCGGATCGTGTTCGAGACCGAGACGGCGGCCCCCTACGTCATGACACGGTCGGGGGACGGTCGCTCGATCTATTTCAGCTCCTATGGAGGCCCCTTTGTCCTTTCCGTGCCCCAGCTGCCGGTGATCAACGACGGCGTCGTGAAGGGGCTCGAATCCCGCCAGGAGGGCTCCAGCCGCGCGGTCATCATCTCGCTCACGCCTGCCGCGGGCGAGGTCAAGGATTTCGTTCTCCGGGGACCGGACCGCATCGTTCTCGATGTCTTCAGGGGAACGCAGGCTCGCCATGCGCCGGAAGCTGCTTCCGGCAAGCAGGTCGTCGTGATGGTCGATCCCGGCCATGGCGGCAGGGACCTCGGGGTGGTCACCGGCCAGGGCCTGGAGAAGGCCGTGACGCTCGACCTGGCCAAGGCCCTTCGACGGGCCCTCCGGCGGTCCGACCTGCCGCTGCACGTGCTGCTGACGCGCGAGCAGGACCAGCAGGTCGACGTTAACGACCGGCCGGCCGCAGCGAACGCCGCGGAGGCGCAGGTCTTCATCAGTCTCCATCTCGCGCCGGGACAGGAGAGCAGGGTCTACCTCCTGGACCCGGACGAGGGCAGGTCCGTGGCCACGTCCGCGGCGCCGGCGGACTTCCTGGGGTTCGACGCAGCCGCAGGGCAGCAGCAGGCCTGGGGCACGCAGCAGGCAGGCTTCGCGCAGGAGAGCGGCAGGCTCGGCAGGGCGGTGGTCCGCTCCCTCACCGGGCGGCCTGCTGCCGAGCCGGATCAGGCGCCGCTGTTGGCGCTGAAGCCGGTCGCGGCGGCAGCGGTCCTCATCGAGGTGGCTGCGGAGCAGGACCGGTCGCAGGTCGTGGAGGCCATTGCGCGGGGGATCGAGCAGTATGTACGAGAAAGACGATAGGCGCGCAGGCAGGCGGGACTGGCCGCTGGCGACGGCGGTCCTGGTCATCGCCGCCCTTGGCGGGGGCGGAGCCTGGCTCTGGTATTCCGCTGACCGCGCCCCCGCGCCGGTCCAGCAGGCGCCGGCGCAGGACCCTGCGCTGCCTGAGGCGGCGGGCCTGCAGGAGGAGCAGCTGACGCTCACCCTCTGCATGCCGGAGGACGGCATGCTTCGGCAGGTACCGGCCGGGATCAGGCGGCAGCCGGAGATGCAGCTCGAGGCGCGCGGGGCCGCCGCAGCGCTGCTGACCGGCGAGCAGGCCGCTCTCTCGCCGGTGCTGAAGGACCTGGAGCTCCGGGCGCTCTATCTGGACGGGAGCGGCACAGCCTACCTGGACCTGGCGGTCCGGGACCGGAAGGACCTGCGGGCGTCGGTGCGGGACGAGCTTTTGGCGGTCTATGCCTTCGTGAACACCCTGACGCAGAACTTCCCCGACGTGCGGCAGGTGCGGTTCCTGCTGGATGGCCGCGAGGCGCATACGCTGGCAGGCCATCTGGACCTGTCGCGCGCCTTCCTGCGGCGGGACGACCTGGTGCGTCCCTGAGGCACTGCCCGGCAGGCCTTCCTCTCATGAAGAAAGCCATCGGCATATTCGACTCCGGCATCGGCGGCCTCACGGTGTTGAAGGAGCTGGCCGCGGCACTGCCGCAGGAGCATACGATCTATCTGGGTGACACCGCGCGGGTGCCCTACGGCATCCGTTCGCCAGAGACCGTGACGCGGTACTGTTTCGAGAACACGCGGTTCCTCCTGTCCCAGGAGATCAAGCTGCTCGTGGTCGCCTGCAACACGGCCTCGGCCGTCAGCCTGGAGGCGGTCAAGAAGGAGTTCCCGCTCCCGGTCATCGGCGTGCTCGAACCCGGCGCGCGCGCCGCCGCTGCCGCCACGCGCGCGCGGACCGTGGGCATCATCGGCACCGAGGCAACGGTCGGCAGCGGCGCCTATGAGCGCGCCATCGCGCGCATCGCGCCGGACATCAAGGTCCTGAGCCGCGCCTGCCCGCTCTTCGTCCCGCTCGTCGAGGAGGGATGGCTCGACAACGATGTCGCCGAACTGGCCGCGCGGCGCTACCTGGAGCCGCTCCGGGACAGCGGTATGGATACCCTGGTCCTCGGCTGCACCCATTATCCCCTGCTCAAGACACTGATCGCCCGGGTCGTGGGGAGCGGAGTCACGCTGATCGACTCCGCGACCGAGACCGCGCGGGAGGTCGCCGGGGTGCTGGCCAAGCTGAACTGGCAGCAGCCTCCGGCCGAAGCGGTGCAGCGCCGGTACTTCGTGACCGACGGGCCGTCGCGGTTCGAGCGGATCGGGAAGCTCTTCCTGGGCGACGAGCGGCTCGCCGCCGAGCAGGTGCGGGTGGGAGGGGCCTGACACGCCAGGGGCCGGACCGCCTGCTGCGGTCCGCACCGGCGTATCGCGGAGCATGATGATGAAGACGGAATGCGCATATACCCGAGGGAAGCTGGAGCGCTATCTCGGGGGTTTCCTGTTCCTTCCGCAGCAGCGCAGGATCGAGCGACATCTGGCCGGCTGCCCGGTCTGCAGTTCTGAGCTGGATGCGGCGCGCCGGACCGAGGAGACGCGAAGGATCCTGCAGGAGGTCGAATCCCCCGGCCGGTCCGCAGCGCTGGCCCGGTCCGCTTCGGGAGCGCTCCGGGCGGTCCGACGTCTGCTCTACCGCCCGCTGTGGCTCGGCTTGATCCTTGCCGCTGCCGCAGCGACCTATCTCTCCCTGATCATGCCGCTGCTCTATGACCCGGACCTGGAACGGCTCGATGCTGCGGTCCGCTCTGCGGTCACCGCAGAAGGAGCGCCGCCCGCTCCCGCACCGCCGCCCCCTGCACCGCAGGCCAAACCGGCCCGGAAGGCCGATCCCCCTCCGCTGGAACAGAAGCCCGCGGCCGACCCGCTCATCGTCACGATCACGGTGGAACAGGAGCGTGAGCGGGCGAGCATCGAGGAGATCAACGACGCCATGGAAGGCCACCCGATGCTCCGGACGATGCAGTTCAGCGACGCTGTTCGGGAGATATCCGGAAGCCTGACGGCAGAGGAGCTCACGATCTTCTTCAGCAGGATCCAGGGCAACGGCAGGATCAGCTACAGGCGCGCACGCTTGGCAGGGGTGGGCGCCGGCGAGCTGGTGCCCTTCGTGGTGCGCGTGCGCACCGCAGCCCCGCGGCCCCCGGCGCCGCAGCCCGCGGCCGGGGCGTCGCGGGAAGCATCAGACGAGAAGCCTGTGGAGAGACCTGTGGAAAAACAGGCGGAAAAGCCTGTGGAGAGACCTGCGGATAGGCCTGTGGGCCGGTCCGCACCCGCATCGGCAGAGTGACCATGGCCGCCATGTCCTATCAGGGAACGATCTCCTATCTCTTCGGCCTCCAGAAGCACGGGATCAAGCTGGGCCTCTCCAACAGCTTCCTGCTCATGGGGCTCATGGGCGACCCGCATCGCAGGTTCCGCGCCATCCACGTGGCCGGGACGAACGGCAAGGGCTCGACCGCCGCGTTCCTTGCCTCGGTCCTTGCAGCAGCCGGGTACCGAACAGGCCTTTACACCTCCCCCCACCTCGTGGATTTCACCGAGCGGATCCGGATCAACGGCGAGCGGATCAGCGAGGACCGGGTGGTAGAGCTTGCCGCCAGGGTCCGGGAGCGGGCGGCAGGCCTGGTCGTTCCCGACGGGGCCGCGTTCACGCCGACCTTCTTCGAGGTCACGACCACCATTGCCTTCACCTATTTCGCCGAGGAAGGCGTCGAGATCGCCGTGGTCGAGGCGGGCATGGGCGGGAGGCTCGACTCGACGAATGTCATCACCCCGCTTGTCTCGGTGATCACGAACATCGACCTCGAGCACACCGAGTTCCTGGGAACGACGCTGGCGCAGATCGCCGGCGAGAAGGCGGGGATCATCAAGCCGGGGGTGCCGGTGGTGACCGGCGCGGTCCAGCCGGGGACGGTCGCGGTGATCGAGGCGGCTGCGAAGCGGAACAACGCCCCGCTCTACCGGATGCCAAGGGACTTCGCCCCGGAACGGTGCGTTCCCGGGCCGGTCCAGCGGTTCGATCACCGCGGCATCAGGACTACCGTGCCCGGCCTTGCCATCGCCATGCTCGGCAGCTACCAGGTCGGTAACGCCAGCCTGGCCGCCGCGGCGCTGGAGTGCGCGGAAGCGTCGGGGGTCGTGGTGCCCGAAGAGGCCCTCCGGGCCGGTCTCGAGCGCGCAGTCTGGGAAGGCAGGCTGGAGCGCGCTGCAGACAGACCGGACATCTATCTTGACGGCGCGCACAATCCTGCTTCAGCCGCGGCCTTGGCGGGGGCGCTCGCGGACCTGAAACGCTCCTACCGAGAACTGGTGCTCGTTCTGGGCATCCTGCGGGACAAGGACCGCGACGGCATCCTCGGCCCGCTCCTGCCGTTGGCGGACCGCGTGGTCGCGACCCAGCCGCGCTATGACCGGGCCCTGGCCGCCGGAGCTTTGGCCGAGGCGGTGCGAAGCCACCGCATCCTGGTGACCGAAGCGGCGACGGTCGAGGAGGCCCTGGCCGTGGCGCGGCGGGATGCCGCGGCAGAGGACCTCATCGTGGTGACCGGATCGCTCTTCACGGTCGGCGATGCCCGCGGCGCGCTCCGGGGCGGACCGGCCGCGGGGATGCTCGCGGGGCTGAAGGGATGACCGCAGCGAGGCGCATGGCGGACGCGGCCCGACGCCAGGCGGTCCGGACTGCAGCGACGGCACTGGCCGCCGTGCTGCTTCTTCCGGCGCCGGCGCCGGCGGCCGAGCCGCCGAAGAAGGTGCCGGTCACGGTGGTGGCGGACAATCTCGATTACGACCGCGCCAATGATACCTATACCGCCGTGGGCCATGTCCGGGTGGAACAGCAGGACATCCGGCTCGAGGCGGACCGCGTCTTCCTGAACAACCGGACGGGCGAGGCGGTGGCCGAAGGGCATGTCTTCATCCGCGACAAGGAGGATACGCTGATCGCGGACCGGGTCGAGATCAACCTGAACACGCGCGCCGGCGTCATCACCAGGGGCGAGCTCTTCATGGCGAAGGACAACTACCACCTGAAGGGCGAGCGGATCGAGCGGCGGTCGGAGACCGTCTACCATATCGAGCAGGGCACCTTCACGACCTGTGACGAGGGGGAATGGTATCTCGAGGCGCGCACGATCGATGTGGACCTGGACCGGTATGCCACGGGAAGCGGTGTATCGTTCAACATGATCGGGCTGCCCCTGATCTATACGCCCTACCTGCTCTTCCCGGTGCGGCGCCAGACCGGCCTCCTCATCCCCGAGGCAGGCTACAGCAGCACCGAGGGGTTCCTGATGAAGAACAGGTTCTTCTGGGCCGTCTCGGACAGCACGGACATGACCTTCATCTCCGACTACCGGGCCCGCCGGGGCCACGGCACCGGGGTCGAATACCGCTACGTGAACTCTCAGGATTCGGCGGGCCGCGCCTTCTACAACTATTTCGACACGAAGCATACCAACGAGGCGCGCTGGGAGTTCCAGTTCGAGCACCGCGAGGAGTTCGCCGAGGACCTCTCCTTCCGGTCGGATATCACTCTCGTCAGCGATGAGAACTATTTTCACGACCTGGAGAAGAGGCTGGAAAGCAGGGCGCGGCCCTACGTGGACTCGAACGCCTTCTATGTCGAACGCTGGAACACCGCCTCCCTCTATCTCCTCGGGCAGTACGCCACGGACCTGACCCGGCCGAACGACCAGACGCTGCAGAAGCTGCCCGAATTGCGCTATACCATCTTCGGCGAGACCGTGGGTCCAAGGATGTACTTCCGCTTCGAGGGCTCGGCCGCGAACTTCACGTCCGAGGGCGGGAAGACGGTGCTGCGGGCCGATTTTCGTCCAGAGATCACCGCGGTCCTGAGCGGCAGCGGGCTGAGCCTGACGCCCCGCGCCGGCGGACGGGCGACCTTTTACGACCGCGGCTCGGCGGACATCGAACCGGCAGAGCGCAAATATCTGTACGCCGGAGCGGACCTGTCGGCCCGTTTCTCGCGCGTCTACGGCGAGGACGGTGAGGCGGGCATCGGCCGGGTGCGCCATTCCATCGAGCCCATGGTCTCCTACTCCTTCCTTCCGAAGATCGACGGGAGCGACATCCCCCGGCTCGACGCGGTGGACGAGGTGAAGGAGGAGAACCTGGCGACCCTCTCGATCATCAATCGTCTGACGGCGCGATACATCGAGGGCGCCAGCGCGCGGACCTTCGACCTGATGGTCTTCCGCCTTTCCATGGCCTACGACGTGAACGAGGCGCGGCGGCAGGACCTGACGGATCCTCAGCCGCGCTCCGAGATGCGGGGGGAGCTGTACCTCAAGACCCCGGAGCTGCTCACGCTTTCAGCCACGGGAAACTATAATACTTACATCGACCGGATCACCTCGACGTCGGAGAGCATCGCGGTCAGGACCGACCCTGTGCAGGTCGACCTGACCCATCAGTATCTGCGGGACCCGCGCACGCGGTATTGGATCGGGGGGCTCGGGACCAAGATCGATAAGTGGAGCCTGAGCGGACAGGTCTGGTGGGATGCCGAGGCCCGTGAGGCCACGCAGCAGACCTACAAGGCGGTCTATGCCTCCCAATGCTGGGGCCTGGGCCTGACCTATATCTCGAAGCCGGGCGAGCGCGATTACCTGGTCGTGTTCGATCTCAAGGGGCTTGGTTCGGTGAAGTTCTGAGCTGGCGCGGCCGCGGACAGAGCGGCCGCTTCCTGGAGGTGACCATGTCGGATCCCATCGTGGTGCTGATGACCGCCGGATCGAACGAGGAAGCGGCCAGGATCGCGAAGGCGCTGGTCGACGAGCACCTGGCGGCCTGCGTCAATATCCTTCCGGGCGTCCGTTCCTTCTTCTTCTGGGAAGGGGCCACGCAGGATGCGGCAGAGACGCTCCTGGTCTGCAAGAGCACACGCCGCTCGATGGACCGGATCATCAACCGGGTGAAGGAGCTTCATTCCTACTCGGTGCCCGAGATCATCGCTTTGCCGGTCATTGCCGGTCTGCCCTCCTACCTGGAATGGGTCAGGGATTCCACCAGGCAGTGAGCAGCAGCGCCTCTGGCCGCGACTGGTCCCCCCTGCACCCGACAGAGCCACAGGACAGGTATCGTAAATCCCGGACGCTGCTGTATCTATATTATTGAGAATATGGGTTCCAAGCCGCCTTCACGACAAAAAGTTGCGAACAATATATGGCCTTTATCTTTTCCGGCCCACAATATGTGGTGCTGTTATCAGGCCTTTTCCAAAGAACATCTTGACAGTCCGACCGGCAGTATGCTAATTTCTAGCGGGTGTAGCGGGTGCAAGGTGCGCCCTTTTTCATTCCGGAGGTCCTGATGAAGTCTGCCCGTTCGCGGAACACGAAGAAAAAGGAATACTTCACGATCATGATCGTGCCGGGCCCGAACTCTCAGGTGCGCACGCTCAGGATCTCCAAATCGGCCATCCGGACGGCTCTCTATTCGTTCCTCAGCGTCATGCTCCTTTCCGTCTATCTCGTGTATGAATACCACGATGTCAAGGATAAGGTCTGGGAGCTCCAGACGGTGCGTGAAGAGCTTATGCAGCAGAAGACGCAGGTCCAGAACTTCGCTCTTGACCTGCTGGACTACAAGCGCCAGATGTTCCTGCTTCGCGATCTTGACACGAAGCTCCGCCGCGTGGTGAGCCTCAGCCCCCGGGACAAGGCCCAGCAGGTGCTCGGTATCGGCGGCCCTGACGAGCTCGGTCTGCAGAACCTGACAGCCCTGGGAGAGAAGCGGCAGGCCGATGCGCTTAAGGAGATGAAGGATGAGCTTTCCCAACTGAAGGGGGCGGCCTCTCGGCAGGAAGCGAGCCTCCAGATGCTGATCGAGCATTTCGAGGACAAGCGGTCGCTGCATGCTTCAACGCCGACGATCTGGCCGGTGCGGGGATGGGTGACCTCGCGTTTCGGCACCCGCACCTCGCCCTTCAGCGGCATCCTCAAGTTCCATGAAGGCATCGATATTGCGGCTCAGACCGGCACGCCCGTTGTGGCGAGCGCGGACGGCGTGGTGATCAAGGCGGGCTTCCTGACAGGATACGGCAATATGGTCGAGATCAGTCACGGATACGGCATCCGGACGCTCTATGCCCACAATTCCCGGTTGAACGTCAAGGCCGGCCAGCGGGTCTCCCGGGGAGAGGTGATCGCCTATGCCGGAGACTCCGGCTCGAGCACCGGCCCCCATCTCCATTACGAAGTGAAAGTGAACGGCCTTCCGGTCAACCCGGCGAAGTACCTGAACTGAGCAGGCCGCCGGGGCCCGCCAGCCGAACCACCATCTCTCATGACGGTCGCGATGGCGCCTCCCATACAATCACCTGTTGGTCGGGGAAATGAGCGCGGGGGACTTTTCAAGGCTCAGGATCCCCGTAGGGACAAACCGCACTTCCGTTCAAAGGAGTTGCAGGCAGCGTGACCGGCAGGTCACCGGCGGAAGCACATGCAAGGAGGGAGCAGGCATCATGTCGAACGGGAAAGTGAAGTGGTTCAACGAGGCGAAGGGGTACGGGTTCATCGAGCCGGACGGCGGCGGTCGCGACGTGTTCGTGCACTATTCGGCCATCCAGGGAGAGGGATTCAAGACCCTTTCGGAAGGCCAGAACGTGACCTTTGATGTGGTCCAGGGAGAGAAGGGCCCCCAGGCGGCGAACGTGGCAAAGGCCTCCTGACGAGGAACAGTACTGCAGTACCGGTCCAGGCGACCATATACGGAAACCCCGAAGCATCCCCCGCTTCGGGGTTTTTTTTATTGTGCCGGGGAAAAGAGAACAGGGAGGGGCAGAGGCCCCTCCCCGTGCGGAGGGTTACTAGAAGCGCACGTCGAAGGTGAGATAGATATCCTGCGCCTTGCTGATCGGCGCCTGCATTTGGGGTCCTGATGCCGGGCTCGTGGTCAGGGTCGAGATTTCCGACGGAGCTCCGATCCAGTTGTTGCTGCCCGTGTACTCGAAGTCATAGAGCTGGTAGCCCAGGCGGATGAAGGCCTCGCCCTTCTTCGCCTCGGCCTTGCGGTTCAGGCTCTGGATGATATAGACCTCGTACACATCGCCGCGGGCGCCGAGCTTGCCGGTCCAGAGGTCGTCCTCCGCCGGGACCATGGAGATCCAGTACTTGGACCCGTGGTTGTACTCCACGCCGATCCTGGTGCCTGTGGAGTCGATGTCATACCGGCCGCCCACGTAGTACGCGCTGCCGGTGCGGCTCTGTTTGTCTCCCGCATTGTACATGAGGCCAGCCATGGGAGCTCCTCCCGGCCCCGTCAGATTATCGTTCGGGTCGGTCTTGCTCACCGCAGCGGTGGCGAAGACGTTAAGACCAGCCATCTTGCCGGTCACCACGGCACCGACCCAGCTGATGTCTCCCAGGTTCGTCGAGACACCCGCATCGGACGGCGCATCGAAGATGTTCATGCCCTTCTGCCACTGGAGCTCTATGTGCAGGTTGTCGGAGTCATAGGCGGCGGCGTTCACGCCCACGAAGTCGGTATCGCGCAGCGTCGGCTGTCCGGTGTTCTCCTGCTGGAACCCGCTGTCGAAGCCGCGGCCGTAGCAGACCTTCACATAGGCGCCCGGCAGGGCCTCGATGTCCGGAGCATAACCAACGGTCACGCCGTCAAAGGCATAGTTCACGAGCAGGCTCGGGATGCCGGCCGTGCCCGTCTTTTCCTCGTTCTGGCGGTAGTTGCTCGGGATGCCGCCGGTGGAAGGCCGCCGGCCGACGGAGAACCAGATCGGCTGGTCGAAGATGTTGCTGACCGTGGCATACGCGTAATCAGCGCGCACCACGCTGTCCTGCGGCGTATGGCTCACCGTGCCGTCGTTCGTGGCGCCATACCGGTCGGCGAAGAACATGCCGAGCGCCGGATCCGCGCTCTGGTGGCCGGATATCTTGTACATGACCAGCCGGGCCTTCATGCTCACGTACTCGACCGGCATGGCCTTCAGGTTGATCCCGAACCGGTTCATGAAGATCGTGTCGTTCTTTACATCATAGCTGTTGATACCCGAGTACGTGCCGAGCGGAAGGCCGGTAGCGGGATCAATGTCGACCATCGAATACTCGTGGACGGTACCCTTGAGCGAGTCGATCCGGAACCGGTAGTCCAGCCCGATCTCGAGCCCTCCGTTCTCCGCTGCTGCTGCCGTGCCGGCAGAGGCCAGCAGCAGGGCCAGAGCGATCATAAGCAACTTCTTCATTATCGTACCTCCTCTTGGTATTTTGGGTCCCCTCGGGGACCGGAACTTGCTCATGCTGTGCGATCGTCGGTGCGAAGCTTTTCGTCACCTCCTTCTGACCAAGATGGAACGGTCATAACTGTCAATTAGTTTAGAATATTTGCAACCATGGGTGAAAAAAAAGAGTCCTCTGGCGTTGCAACTATCCCGAGATGGAGCGTTTCTTCGCCATGTGCTGCTCGAACAGCACTTCTTTCATGAGAGTGCAGGCATCGATGACCTTCGGGTTCGCCACGCGGTAGTAGATGTTCACACCCTCGCGCCGGGTGGTCAGGATGCCCTTATGGCGCATGACCGCGAGGTGCTGCGACACGTTGGCCTTGGATGCGCCGAGTGCGGTAACGAGCTCGGACACGGTCTTTTCCTCGTTCTTGAGGGTGTTCAGGATCTCGATGCGTTTGGGATTGGTGAGGGTCTTGCAGATCTCCGCCTGCATTTCGAAGAGGGATTTGTCGGTGAGAACCGTCTTCATGGTGCACCCATTATCTCAAAATGGCCGTTATTGTCAAGGGGGAAATATCGTACAGACGCCGCAGCCCCTGTCGCTTCCGGTGCGCCCCTTTCGCGGAAGAGAGCGACGGCAAAACCAGATTTCCCTTGAATTTCGCGGGGGAAGCGATTATCATGACGCTTATTTCCACCCCATCGGAGACCTTCACCCCATGTTCGGCGCCATTCTCAGGAAGATCGTCGGCACCAGGAACGAACGGGAGCTCAAGCGGCTGCAGGGCATCGTGGACCGCATCAATGCCCTGGAGCCGGAGATCAGCGGTCTGACGGACGCGGCCCTGCAGGCAAAGACCGCCGAGCTCCGTCAGCGGCACGCGGACGGCGAGACCCTGGACGATCTCCTGCCCGAGGCCTTTGCCGTGGTGCGCGAGACCTCGAAGCGCACGCTCGGCATGCGCCACTTCGATGTCCAGCTCATCGGCGGGATCGTGCTGCACCGCGGCACGATCGCCGAGATGCGCACCGGCGAGGGCAAGACCCTCGTGGCCACGCTGCCGGTCTACCTGAACGCACTGACCGGCAGGGGCGTCCATGTCGTGACGGTGAACGACTACCTGGCCCGGCGCGACGCCCAGTGGATGGGCCCCATCTACTCCTTCCTCGGCCTCACGGTCGGCGTGATCGTGCACGGCCTCGACGACCGGGAGCGGCAGGAGGCCTATAACTCGGACGTCACCTACGGCACGAACAACGAGTTCGGCTTCGACTACCTCCGGGACAACATGAAGTTCGATCTCGCCGACTATGCCCAGCGGGAGCTGAACTTCGCCATCGTGGACGAGGTGGACTCCATCCTGATCGACGAGGCCCGGACGCCGCTCATCATCTCCGGCCCGGCGGAGGAGTCCACGGACAAGTACTACCGGATCAACCGCATCATCCCGAGCCTCGCGAAGAACAGCGACTACACCATCGAGGAGAAGACCCGGACCGTCGCCCTGACCGAGGAAGGGAACATCCATGTCGAGAAGCTGCTGAACGCCGGGAACCTCTACGACCCCGCGAACGTTGATCTGGTCCATCATGTGCATCAGGCGCTGAAGGCCCACGCCCTGTTTCACCGCGACGTGGACTACGTGGTGAAGGACGGACAGGTGGTGATCGTGGACGAGTTCACCGGCCGGCTCATGCCGGGCCGGCGGTGGAGCGACGGACTGCACCAGGCCGTGGAGGCGAAGGAAAGCGTCAAGATCGAGAACGAGAACCAGACGCTGGCGTCCATCACCTTCCAGAACTACTTCCGGCTCTACGGCAAGCTCGCGGGCATGACCGGCACGGCCGAGACCGAGGCAGCCGAGTTCGCCAAGATCTACAACCTCGACGTGCTCGTGGTCCCGACCCACCGGCCCATGGTGCGGAAGGACAACCCGGACTTCATCTACAAGAACGAGAAGTGCAAGTTCAGCGCCGTGATCCGGGAGATCGAAGAAAAACACCAGGCCGGCCAGCCGGTCCTGGTAGGCACCATCTCCATCGTCAAGTCCGAGACGCTCTCCTCGCTGCTCAAGAAGAAGAACATCCGCCATACGGTCCTGAACGCCAAGTACCACGAGATGGAGGCCGAGATCGTGGCGCAGGCAGGCCGGCACGCGGCGGTGACCATCGCCACGAACATGGCCGGCCGCGGCACGGACATCGTGCTGGGCGGGAACCCCGAGGGCCTGACCCGCCAGGCCCTGAAGGGGAAGGAGCATTCGCAGGAGGAGTGGGAGCGGATGATCGAGCAGTTCCGGCAGCAGTGCGCCGCCGAGAAGGAGAAGGTGATCGCCGCCGGCGGCCTGCATATCCTCGGCACGGAGCGGCACGAGTCCCGCCGCATCGACAACCAGCTGCGCGGCCGTTCGGGCCGCCAGGGCGACCCCGGCTCGTCGCGGTTCTACCTCTCGCTCGAGGACGACCTCATGCGGATCTTCGGCTCGGACCGCATCTCCGGCCTGATGCACCGCCTCGGGATGGAGGAGGATGTGCCGATCGAGCACCGGATGGTCTCCCGGTCCATCGAGACGGCGCAGAAGCGGGTCGAGGCGCGGAACTTCGAGATGCGCAAGCACGTGCTCGAATACGACGACGTGATGAACCAGCAGCGCAAGGTGATCTACGAGCAGCGCCGCCAGATCCTGGCGGCCGAGGACCTGAAAGAGGAGGCGCTCGGACTGGCCGAGGCGCTCTTCGACGGCATCTTCGGGTTCTACTGCTCCGCCGACGCCTATCCCGAGTCCTGGGACCTCGAGGGGCTGCGCGAGGCCCTGGCCGCCAAGTTCGCCTTCCGGCCCGAGGACATGGAGCAGGGGGGGCTCTCGCGCGACGAGTTCCGCGACAAGCTCTGGCAGGCCGTGGAGAAGGCCTACACCGACAAGGAGACCGAGATCGGGCCGGAGATGATGCGGCGGCTCGAGAAGATCTTCATGCTCCAGGCGGTGGACCACCAGTGGAAGGACCACCTGCTCGCCATGGACCACCTGAAGGAGGGCGTGGGGCTCCGGGGCTACGGACAGCGGGACCCGCTGATCGAGTACAAGAAGGAAGGGTTCCAGATGTTCGAGGAGATGAAGGAGCGCATCGTCGAGACCACGGTCGAGAGCCTCTTCCGCGTCCGGGCGGCAAAGGACGAGGACCGGGCGATCGAGCGGCGGCAGCGGCGCCAGCTGGCCCAGCTGAGCTTCATCGGGAGCGGCGAGGCCGCGGCGCCCCAACCGGTGCATGCCGGCAAGAAGGTGGGCCGCAACGACCCCTGTCCCTGCGGGAGCGGGAAGAAGTACAAGAAGTGCCACGGCGCGTGACCTGCCGCGGGGCGGCGGATCGGCGTTTGAATTCCCCGCCGCAGACCCCTGCCCCTCCCCGCACTACCCTTGCTATTTCCCTCCGCCTGTACTACAGTCACAGTAAGGGAATATCCCGATCCCCCACACGACGGAGGCGGCTGATGCAGCTCAAACCGGACGTGAAGAGCATCGAGTGGTGGTTCTGGACCGTGACATTGGTCCTGATCATTGCGGCCGTGGCGGGCTGGACACCGGGCTATCTCGCGGTCATCATCGTCAGCTTCCTCCAGGCACCCTACATCGCCCTGCGGTCCAAGAGCCTGCTCTCCTTTCCCTCCCAGGTGCGGATCGTCTATTTCGCCTATACGCTGCTCGGTCTCTGGGAGGCCGGACGCCTCTATTGCTACGCCGTCCTCCTGGCGGGCACGGCCATGGTGGTCCTCTTTGACCGGTGCGGCATCGCCCTGGCGCTGAGGAAGATGCCCTGGAACCGGGGCACGGAGAACCCGCAGTGCCGGCTGCCGGGTACGGAGGGCTAGCCGCGCGGCGCGGGCAGGGAGCGGAAGGATGCCGAAGCGACCGAAGGTGGACGAGGAGCTCTGCATCGGCTGCGGCCATTGCGCCGAGGTCTGTCCCCGGGTCTTTGCGCTCGAGGATGAGAAATCGCAGGTGATCGGACCGGACCAGTGCCCCACCTGCAGCTGCCAGGAAGCGATCGACACCTGCCCGGTCCAGGCCATCAGCTGGCAGGAGTAGGCGGAGAAGCCGTCGGGAAGATGCATCGCCGGATGCGCTGTCCCTGCATGAGTCTATGAAGAAACAGATCGAATATCTGCAGCGGCTCTTCTATGACCTCTGGAACGATTTCGGAAAGGTCTATCTGCTCGTGAAATACTCGGAGCGGACGAGCATCGGCAGGCGGGGCTTCACGGACGAGGAGAAGAAGCAGGGCATCGTCCTGGTCTTCAACAACCGGACGAACGACCGGATGGAATGGGACAACGAGGGCAATGTGAGCTGCGTGCTGGCCTTCGGCACGCGAAGGGAGGACGTCTACCTGCATCATGACGACCTGGCCGGCGTCTTCTCGCCCGAGGCCGGTGTCCAGTTCGTCCGGAACGACCTGCAGGGCGAGCCGGCCGCGGCGCAGGAGGCGGGTGCCGGGGAGGGCGGAGGGCAGCAGGTGGTCTCGCTCAGCACCTACCGGAAGCAGCGGACGAAGGAATGAGCAGAGGAAAGGCGGTGTTCAGCGATGGGTGAGAAAACTACTGCGGGCCGCTGTCCGGAATGCAGGGGCAAAGGGTTCATCTCCTGTTCCGCCTGCAGGGGGCAGGGGCGGCAGCCCAGCAGCACGGCCCTGCAGCGTCCCTGCATGAGCTGCCACGGCAGGGGGACCGGGGTCTGCCCGGCCTGCCGGGGGGCGAAGCGGACGGGCGGAGAAGCGAGCTAGCCGCCGCAGGGCCCCTCTATCATCGGGAAAGCCTTACGGGAGGACGCCATGGAACGACCCAGCAGGTCGGCGGGAAACCTCAAGGAACTCATCAATGCGGCGATGAGCGACCTTGAGATCACGCCGGACGAGTATAAGCGGATCATGGACCACGCGCAGGCAGATGGCCGCCTGGACAGGGAAGAAACGGCCCTGCTTGCCCAGTTCCATGAGATGATCAACAACGGGACCCTGAAGCGCGTACGAGGCTGAGTCCGGGCAGTGATGTCATGCCCCGTTGAGGCGATCCGTGCAGACGGTGCGATCCGGACGAAGATCGGGGCGTGCAGCGAACGAACATGCGGGGAGGCGCCATGGAGCAGGTGGACGGCAGTGAAACGCTCCTTGACTGCATCGTCATCGGCGGCGGACCGGGCGGGCTGCAGGCCTGCATCCATCTCGGCCGGTACAATTTCAAGACCCTGCTCTTCCATGCCCCCGGCGGCCGGACGGCCCATGCCAAGCACCTGGAGAACTACCTCGGCATCCCGCTCATCTCGGGCGCGGATCTGCTTGAGACCGGGCTCCGGCAGGCCAGGAGCTTCGGGGCCCTGATCGAGAACACGAAGGTGGAGCGCGTCACCGGCAACGAAGGCGCGTTCGAGGCGCTGGCCGGCGGGAAGACCTACCGCTCCCGGTATGTCATCGCGGCATCGGGCGCCCGGGAGTCGCTTGCTCCCTACAAGAACCTCTACCGTTTCTTCGGCCATTCCTACTTCACCTGCATGATCTGCGACGGCTACCGCACCACCGGCAGGAAGCTGCTGGTCATCGACCGCACGGTGAACGGCGTGCGGCTGAGCGTGGGCATGAAGCAGATGTATACCAGAGACGTGACCTTCCTGGCCCACGGGTTCACCCTGGCGCCGGTCTACCGTACGCTCCTGGAGGAGGAAGGCATCGGATTGGTCGAGGGCCGGCCCGAGGAGCTCCTGGGCGAGAAGGACCTGGAGGGCGTGCGACTGAGCGACGGCCGCGTCGTCCCCTGCGAGGCGATCCTGGGCTGGGGCGGGATCACCCTGAACGACGAGTACCTCGAGGGCCTGGACCTGGAGCGGGACGCCGACGGGTTCAAGATCGTGACGAAAGGCAGCGGCGAGTCGAGCATCCCCGGGCTCTTCGTGCTGGGCGCGCTCCGCGCTGGCCACTCGCAGGCGATCATCTCCGCCGGCCAGGGCGCCGAGGCGGCGATCGAGATCAGCACCAGGATCGCGGCGCTCTGACCTGCGGGCTGAAAGCGTTCGGCGTCGGAGGGCAGGGGCGGAACAATGAAGCAGCATATCGAGCACCGCATCAGGAAAGAGGACCGGAAGGAGGAGCTGGTCCCGCTCAAGACCACCTGGGGCGAGGCCAAAGCCTGGGAGACGCTGGCGGGCCTGCGGCCGCAGGATGTCTGCTCCGGAGCAGGGGCATCCTTCGACGAGGCTTCCCGCTCCTTTCGGCTGCGGTCCTTCGGCATCGAGTTCATCGTGGCGCCGGGGGACCGTTCGATCACGAGCAGCGACCCCCGGGCGGCGCTCTTCCTCGAGCGGTACCGGGACTTCTTCCGGCTTGCGGTGCTGTGGTACCTGACCAGCGCCAAGGAAATCCCCCCGACAGGCCGGCTCATCAGGCCGCTCGATGTGAAGGGCGGCCAGCGGTTCTTCTCCGGCACCCATCTGCTCCCGCTGGACCGCATCGAGGAGCGCTACGGCAGGGACAAGGTCGCCTTTGTCCAGCAGGGGCTGCAGTTCGGCGCCGAGATCGTCCGGATGGGCGACGCCGCGGTCCGGCTTTATCCGCTGCCGCGCGTGCCGGTGACCGTCATCCTCTGGCTCCAGGACGAGGAGTATCCCAGCCGGGCCACGCTCTTCTTCGATTCCACCGTGGATTTCCAGATATCCCTTTCGGACATCGTCTGGTCCGTCGCCATGCTGGCGGCGCTCGTCATGGGCGAGCAGTAGGCGGGTGGGGCCGCTACTGCCACTGCTGCTGCAGGAGAAACAAATACCGTTCTATTTTCATTCTGAGGCCGGAAAAGCATTCACACCTCCCGCTTCTTCTGCTAGTATGACCCTAGTGCAGCTGTATGAGCAGTGCCGCACCGGGACAGCCGAAGAGAAGCCGAAGAGGGTGAGCGATGCAGCATGACCATGAGAGGACAGGATGGTGCGGATGGATCGCACTGGGAAGCATCACCTTCCTGCTCCAGGGCCTGCTTCCCGGAAGCTTCATCGGCGGCCTGGAGGCTGCCCAGTCCGCTTCCGGCACGGAAGGGTCCGCGCTGCTCTTCCGGATGGCCGTGCTCGGGGGAATGATCGCCGGCCCTCTCCTCATGGCGGTCGTGGTCATGGCGCTGACCATGGCGGTCATGCGGGCCTTCCGGCTGCTCTTCCGGTCCTTTCCCAGGAGCGGCCAGGCGCACGGGCGGTTCTGAACAGAGAACCGCTCTGAAGTTACCCCGGTGCATCCCTTTCCTTGATAATTCCTGATTTCCCGCGGCGTCCTGCGTCCTGTTGAGCAAAACATGCGTGTGGGGCGATGCTCTCTTCGCGGCCGGCCTGCTCCTCAGGGTTCGACAGAATTGTCGTTCCACTGCGGCAATTCGCATGCAGGATCTCCGCTCATACTTTCTCACGATTGACAGTCCTCTCTTCCGGTGGTTGAATTTAGTAATAAGGAACGGACGCGGAGCGCAGCGCGCTCTGCGGGAAAGGAGTGGGCCATGAAAGAGAAGAAATCCATAGTGCTGGTGACCGGCGCGACCGGGAAACAGGGCGGCGCCGTGGCGCGGGAGCTGCTGTCCCGCGGTCATACCGTACGGGCGATGACCCGGAGACCGGAAGAAGATGCTGCCAAAGCGCTCAAGAAACTGGGCGCCGAGATCGTGAAGGCGGACCTCGACGACGCCGCCTCGCTCGACAGCGCGCTGAAGGGCGCCTGGGGCGTCTTCAGCGTCCAGAACACCTGGGAAGCGGGGGTGGAGCGCGAGGAGGTCCAGGGCAAGCGGCTCGCGGAGCGTGCGAAGAAGGCGGGCGTGGAGCATTTCGTCTATACGTCGGTCGGATCGGCGCACCGCAGGACCGGGATACCGCATTTCGAGAACAAGGCGCGGATCGAGGAGGCGGTCAAAGGCCTGGGCTTCCCGTCCTACACGATCCTGCGGCCGGTCTTCTTCATGGAGAACTTCACCTCGCCGTGGTTCAAGCCCGGCCTGGACGAGGGGAAGCTCATGATCGCCCTGAAGCCGGATACGGTCCTGCAGATGATCGCGGTGAAGGACATCGGCAGGTACGGCCTCCTGGCCTTCGAGAAGCATGCGGAGCTGAACAAACGGGAGATCGACATCGCGGGCGACCGGCATGCCATGCCGGAGGCAGCCACCATACTCGGAAAGGCCCTGGGACGGAAGGTCTCCTTCGTGCCGGCGCCGATCGAGGAGGTGCGGAAGTCCAGCGAGGATTATGCCATCATGCTCGAATGGTTCGACCGCATCGGGTATGACGTGGACATCCCGAAGCTGAGCAGGGAGTTCGGCATCACGCCGACCACCCTGGCCGCATGGGCGGGGTCCATGCTGCCGCTCAAGAAAGCGGCGTGATCCCTGCGGCAGTACATATTCCGCGGGCCGGGTCCGCACGGCGGATGTTCGCCGGAGCAGCGGGCCCGGCCCGCTTCTTCTTTCCCGCCGTGCAATATGGCATCTTCAGGTGGTTTGACTAGTCGCCTTCCGGGGAGTACTATGCACCATACGAAGGAGCAAGACGTGGAAAAGGGCAGGGAGAAGACAGGCATTCCCGGGGGAGCGAAGGAGCATGACCATGCGCAGCACGGCGGGCGGGATGACGATCCCTGCCGGTGCAAGCAGGTCTCGGTCATGACGCCCCGGCAGCTGCTCGGGACCATGCTGAAGGACCTGGCCTTCTGGAAGAAAGAGAAGAAGTAGGATCAGACCGGTGGTTTATGGTCCGCCGTGCTGGATCCGCTGTTCAGGGAAGAGTGGCCTTATGGGCGAGAAACAAACATTCCAGCCGCTGACGCGGGAGGACAGGATCACGGTGGTCCTCTACCGGGCGGGCATCGCGCTCTCCGCGGCCCTGATCGCCGGCCTGGCGTTCCTGCTGACGACCGCGCCGCCCGCGGCAGGTCAAGGCAGCCGGTCCGCGGACCTGATGCTTTATGGTCTCCACGCCTCCGCGGCGCTGGCCGTCTTCTTCATCCATCTCTATATCGGCAGGCTCAAGCAGTATCTCAAGGCCCTGTATTTCCTCGGCCTCGGCTGCCTCGCTGCGCTCCTCGCGATCGGCAAGGGCTCTCCGACCGCTGCACTGGCAGCTGCGCCGGTCTCGGCGCTCCTGCTGCTGCCGCTCTCCGGCTGCCTGGGGTTCGTTGCCGCGAAGGAGGCCTTCTGCTTCCGGCTGGTCGAGGGCTACATCCTTGCCATGGTCATGCCGGCCTGCCTGCTCCTGGCTTCGGGCGGCATCCTGAGCGCCCGGGACGCGGCCGGAGGCCTGGTGCTGATCGCGGCCCTGCAGGTCCTCTTCACGCTCCGCAAGGTCTTCATGCCCCTGGCCTATGATATCGGGGACAAGTCGGCCTACCGCTGATCGCGCTTCCTGCATGCGAGGGTCCCCGTTCCGTTCGCCTACCCGACGGCATCTGCCGCTGTCCCGGTTTTTCCCCTTCCCATTTTCCGCGGCCATGGATATAATGAGCCCCAGCAGAGCTTCCCCATTCCCCGAGACCCAGGAGCCTCCCGACAGCCATGCGTATCGCCGGCGTGCAGATGAACTCCGGCAGGGACGTGGACCGGAACATCGCCCGGGCCGCGGAGCTGGCCGGGCTCGCGGCCGATCAGGGCGCCAAGGTCATCGGGTTCCCTTCGCTCTGCCTCACCCCGTGGTTCCCGCGTCAGGCTCAGGAGGCCCATTTCAGCCTGGCGCAGCCCTATGACGGAGCGGCGGTCGAGGCGCTTGCCGCTGTATCCCTCAAGCACCAGACGGTCATCATCCTGCCCTTCTTCGAGGCCCGCGAAGGCGCCTACTACAACAGCGCGGCGGTCATCGACTGCGGCTCCCTCCTGGGCGTCTCGCGCAAGGTGCACCTGCCGGACATCCCCCTCTACCGAGAGCAGTTCTACTTCAGGCCGGGCGAGGGCGACTACCCGGTCTTCGCCACGACGCGCGGCCGGATCGGCGTTCAGATCTGCTGGGACAACCTGTTCCCCGAGGGCACGCGCATCCTGGCGCTCAAGGGCGCGGAGATCGTCCTTGCTCCCACCGCCGCATCGCAGGACGGGCAGATGCACTGGGAGCGGGCGATCACGGCGAACGCTTTCGCGAACAACCTCTTCATCTTCCGCGTGAACCGCGCGGGCCGGGACGACGGCCTCACCTTTTACGGCCGGAGCTTCTGCGCGGACCCCTGGGGCGACATGGTCTCGGAGGTCGCCGGGAGCCGCGAGTCCATCGTGCTGGCGGAGATCGACCTTGCCGAGCGCCAGGCCGCACAGGAGACCTGGGGCTTCCTGCGCCACCGCCGGCCGGACACCTACGGCGACCTGGTCAAGTGACGCTGATATTCCTGCAGTATCGGCGGCCCGGGGTCACCGAATAGACCTGCTTGCGCTTCTGAAAATTCCCGGTTTCTGATTGACTTCCCTGTGTCATTTTGTTACATTTGCCCCGTCGCTGCATATCTCGCCGATCCATCTACGCATCACTTCTCTACAGCTGCCCGTGATCGGACCAGGACCAGGAGGAAGGAATGGCGGACAAGCTTGGCATCGTGGTGGGCGGAGGCCCTGCGCCGGGCATCAACGGCGTGATCAGCGCCGTGACCTTCGAGGCCTTCAAGCAGGGGCTCGAGGTGGTCGGCGTCTATGACGGGTTCAAGTGGCTCTCCAGGGGGGACACTTCGCACATCCGGAAGCTGCATCCCGAGGAGATCTCCCGCATCCACCTGCGCGGCGGCGCGCTGATCCGCACCTCGCGCGAGAACCCCACCAAGGATCCTGCCAAGATGGAGAACGTGATCAGGGCGCTCACCGGGCTCGGCATACGGTACCTCGTGACCATCGGCGGCGACGACACGGCCTTCACCGCGACCCAGGTCGAGAAGGCCGCGGGCGGAAAGATCTCGGTCTGCCACGTGCCCAAGACCATCGACAACGACCTTCCCCTGCCGCACGGCGTGCCGACTTTCGGGTTCGAGACCGCGCGGCAGCTCGGCGCGCAGCTCGTCGAGAACCTCATGGAGGACGCGCAGACGGCCTTCCGGTGGTACTTCGTCGTGGCCATGGGCCGCTCGGCCGGCCACCTGGCGCTCGGCATGGGCATGGGCGCCGGCGCGACGCTGACGCTCATCCCGGAGGAGCTGGGGAGCAAGATCTCGCTGAACAAGGTCGTGGCGATCCTGACCGGCGCGATCATCAAGCGCATGGCCACGGGCAGGAACCACGGCGTGGCGGTGATCGCCGAGGGCGTCGCGATCCGCTTCGACCCGGAGGAGCTCACGATCCTCAAGGACGTGCCGCGCGACGACCATGGCAATATCCGGCTGGCCGAGATCCCGCTGGGCGACATGCTGAAGGAGCGCGTGAACCGGGAGTTGGCCGCGCTGGGCGTCAAGATGACCATCATCGCCAAGGACATCGGGTACGAGCTGCGGTGCAACCCGCCCATCTCCTTCGACCGCGAGTACACCCGGTACCTGGGCTTCAGCGCGGTGCAGTTCCTGGTGGGCGGCGGCAGCGGCGCCATGATCATGCTGAAGGACGGCAAGAGCCTGCCGATCAAGTTCGCCGACCTGCTTGATCCGAAGACCGGCAAGACCCGGATCCGCACGGTGGACATCAATTCGGACGACTATCTCATGGCGCGGCGCTACATGATCCGGCTGGAGAAGGCGGACCTGGAGGGCGAGGCGCTCGAGATGCTGGCCGCGACGGTGAAGATGAAGCCCGATGAGTTCCGGAAGAAGTTCGCGATCGCGGTCGAGTAGGAGAACTGCAGGAGACAGAAGACAGGAGTCAGAAGTCAGAAGTAAAGACGAGAAAAGCGAACAGGAAATAAGGGACGGCATGATGCCGTCCTTTTTCCCCGGCGAGGCGTTCGCTCCCGGTCCTTCGCCGCGTGCGCCTGCTACAGCGGGATGCGCTTCTCGCGGGCGTGGTTCCGGAGGATGATGATGGCGTTGTGGAGGCGC
>CAZTXN010000011.1:0-32125 GCA_964617655.1 uncultured Nitrospiraceae bacterium
GCGGCGCGGATGGCGCTCATCGTCGCCTCGGTGCCGGACGAGACCATGCGCACCAGCTCGATGGACGGCACGGCCTTCTTGACCATTTTCGCCAGCGTGATCTCGAGCTCCGTCGGCGCGCCGAAGCTCGTACCGGACGCGATGGCCTTCCTGAGCGCAGCGGTCACCTTCGGATGCCCGTGGCCCAGGATCATGGGACCCCAGGAGAGGACGTAGTCGATATATGCCTTGCCGTCGGCGTCGTAGAGCTTCGCGCCCTTGGCCCGCTTGATGAAGAGCGGATCGCCGCCCACCGAGCGGAACGCCCGCACCGGGCTGTTCACCCCTCCGGGAATGTGCTTCTTCGCCTCCTCGAACAGCCGCTTCGACCGCGATCCCGCCATGCTGACCCCTTTCTCCGATGCGCTCACTGATGCACGGAACCAAGTAATTTTATAAAGGATGCAACCGAGGCAAGTCAATGGCAAACTGTTCCGCCGCAGTTAATCGTGAGTGCCTATTATATGCTAATCACAATTTTGCGGCAAGCAGGTCGGCCACGCCCTGCGCGTCGTCCAGCGGGAACCAGGGGATCCCCGCGTCGTACGGCCGGTCGCTCACCAGCGCGAGGAACGAGCGGTCGCTCATGCAGAGCGGCCGTTCACCCGACACGCCGGAGCGGAAGACCTCGATGCGTTCGCCGCCGACGCCTTTGAAGCCCTCGCGCAGCACGAGGTCCATATCGCCGACGAGCCGCGCGATCTCAACGTCATCGGGGAGGCGATCGGCGCTCTTCTGGAGCGCCACGCGGTCCGGGCCCACGAGCAGCACCGCGTCCGCCCCGGCCTCCCGGAAGCGCCAGGAGTCCTTTCCCGGCCGGTCGATCTCGAACCCCTTGGACGCGTGCTTCACCACGGCGACGCGCAGGCCCCGCGCCTTCAGGATGCGCACCACCTGCTCGATGAGGGTGGTCTTGCCGCTGCCGGACGCTGCGGCGACGAAAGAGATGATCTGCATGGTCCTTGTAAGCCGAACAGGATCAGGCGCCGCCGGGACGCGAAGGTCGCAAGGAAAGCCGCGTCGCGGTCAGAGCATCTTCCCCATGGGTCGGCAGGTTCCCTCGCGTCCCTTGCGCCCTCGCGGTTCAGGTCCGTGCTTGGCCCGATCGCATCAGGTCTCCGTCAACGAGGCGGATCCCGGGCCCTTCTTTTTCCTGCCGAAGACCCGGACCCCCAGGATGCCGACCTCGTACAGGAGATAGATGGGAATGGACATGATGGTCATGTTGAAGGCGTCCGGCGTCGGCGTGATGAGGCCCCCGATCACGAAGGCGATGAGGAAGGCGTACTTCCGGAATCCCGTCAGGGCGTTCACCTGGATGATGCCCATCCGGCCGAGCAGGATGAGGATGAGGGGCAGCTCGAAGACGGCGCCGGCGGCGAGCATGAACTTGAGCGTAAAGTCGATGTAGTCGCCGATCTTGATGATGGCCGTGAGGTGCTCGGTCTTGTAGCCGATCAGGAAGGGCACGGCAAAGGGCAGCAGGAAGAAGAAACAGAAGACCACGCCCCAGGCGAAGAAGAGCGTGGAGAAGAAGACGAACTGGCCCGCGTACCGCCGCTCGTGCGGCAGCAGCCCCGGAGAGATGAACTTCCAGACCTGGTGCAGGATGACCGGAACCACCAGCATGATGCCGCCGATGATGCCGATCTTGATATGGGAGAGGAACGGCTCGGTAAGCGCGGTGAAGTGGAGCGTGTGGGCCGTCTTGTTCGGCAGGAACGCGATGAAGGGAAAGGCTTTCCCGAACTGCATGGTCGCGTTCAGGGGGAGCATCAGGACGCCGAGGATCTTCTCGGAGAAATGGAAGCAGATGACGAAGCCGGCGCCCAGGGCGATGCAGATGTTGACGATGCGCTTCCGGAGTTCGTCGAGGTGGGACCAGAAGGACATCTTGGCTTCGTCAGCTGTTTCCGTAGGCATCAGGTCCCTTCTCCTTGTCCTGCCCCTCGGTCTTCGACCGTGTCCCGCCCTCGTCCTCCCCGGAGGGACGGTCCAGCCTGCGGACCCCGGCCTCAACGCCCTCCACCTCGGCCTTCAGCCTTTTCGTGTCGATCGAGGTCTCGGCGTTCCGCACCTCGGTCTCGATCGTGTCCTTCACCTCCTGGGAGGCGCGCTTGAACTCGGCGATCCCGCGGCCCAGGGCCTTGCCCAGGTCAGGCAGTTTCTTCGGCCCGAACACGACCAGGGCGATCACGAATATGACGATCAGTTCCGGCACTCCCAGCCCGAACATGGCACGCTCCTCTGACCGTTCCTACGGTCTTGCGGACCTGTTTCTCTTCTCCTGACTTCTGGCTTCTGGTTCCTGGCTCCTGTCTACTGCTTCTCCGGCATCGCCTCGACCATGGCCTGGATCTCGATCGGCCGGCTCTGCCGCAGCACCTTGAAGTTCACGGTCTTGCCGATATGGCCGAAGGCGATCATGCGCGGCAGCTCCGCCGGGTCCAGGATCTTCCGGCCGTCGAGCTCCACGATCACGTCCCCGCGCCGGAACCCCGCCTTCTCGGCCGGGCTCCCCTTGGCCACGGACTTGATGATGGCGCCGATCGGCTCGGGCATGCCGAGCGCCGCGGCGATGTCGGGCGTCACGTTCTGGGCGTCCACGCCGAGCCAGCCCAGCCGGGGCCGGCCGCGCTCCTTGAGGTCATCGAGGACCTCCTTCACCATGTTGATCGGCACGGCGAACCCCAGGTTCTGGCCCCGCGCAAGGATCATGGTATTGATCCCCACCACCCCGCCCTGCAGGTCGAAGAGCGGACCGCCGCTGTTGCCCGGGTTGATGGCGGCATCGGTCTGGATCAGGTTGTCATAGGGCCCCGCGCCGATCACCCGGCCCTTGGCCGAGACGATGCCCTTGGTGACCGTGTGGGAGAGGCCGAAGGGATTCCCGACGGCCATTACCCAGTCGCCCACCTCGGTCCGGTCCGAGTCGCCCAAGACCGCGGCCGGGAGGCCATCCGCCTCGACCTTGATGAGCGCCACGTCGATTTCGGGCGAGCGGCCCACGAGCTTCGCCTCCAGGACCCTTCCGTCGTCCAGGGCCACGCGGATGTCCCGCGCCTTGTCCACCACATGGTTGTTCGTCAGGATGTACCCGTCGCTGCTGATGATGAACCCCGAGCCCAGGCTCTGGCGCACCTGCTCGCGCTGCGGCGGCCGGCCCCCGAAGAAGCGGTAGAAGAACTCGTCCATCTGGGGATCGCCGAAAGGCGACGGCTGCCGGACCCGCACCACCTGGCGGGTCGAGATGTTCACCACCACGTTGTTCAGGCGCTTGACCAGGGGCGCGAAGGACTCCGGAGCAGGCTGGGCGGAAGCAGGAACGAGGGAAGCAAGGGAAAGCATGAGGGCTGCGAAGAGCGCGGCCAGGGTCCGTTTCATGGTCTCCTCCGTGAAGCGAACCTATAGATACCATGGAGCGCGGAAAGAGTCAAGGTATTTCAGCGGGTTGCGGGCTGCGGAGAGGGAGCAACAGGGAGTTCAGAGCGACACGCGGACCACGGTCTTTACGTTCCCGCGCACATTGAAATCGCCCGCGACCTCGAGCTTCCGGGGCTTGAGCGCCTTCCGGAGCGCATCGAAGACGAGGTTCGCAGCAGCCTCATGGGAGATGCTCCGGTCGCGGAAGGAGTTCAGCCAGAGCTTGAGCGCCTTGAGCTCCACGATCTTCCGGTCGGGCACATAGGAGATACTGATGGTGGCGAAGTCCGGGTATCCCGACCGGGGGCAGAGGCAGGTGAACTCGGGATAGGATATCTCGATGAAGTAGTCCCGGTCCGGGCAGGGATTCTCCCAGACCTCGAGCTTCGCGGCCTTGACCGCCTTCGCGCCGTACTTCATGGACGGATAGTAGCAGGTCATCGCGCGGCAGGCAACAGGAAAAGCGGGATTTCGGTTGTTTTTTCCGGGATGCGAACTTATAATGACGGTTATCCCGCATCGGAGGAACGAATGACCGCTATCGCGTACAACTGCATCGCCACGGGCATCGGCAGCCTGCCGCTCACGGACCCTGACGCGGCCGTCTCGCTGGCGCTGACCTACCTGCCCGAGGCGCCCATCTGGCCCCAGCTCCCGCTCCGGAAACATACCGAGCGGTTCTGCGAGCAGTACAGCGAGGCCCTGCCCGGCCTTCAGGTGGACGCGGCAAAAGAGCGCTACTGGTTCGACACCGCGAAGGACCTCACGCCCGAGCTCGAGCGGTTCTTCGACCGCTACCTTGCCGGGGACCTGGAGTTCTTCCGGATCTCGGAGGACCATGCCGCGGGGCTCCATGCCTGCGTGCGGGCCTTGAAGAAGAAAGGCCTTCCGAAGGGCGCGCGGTTCCTGAAGGGCCACCTCACCGGCCCCTTCACCTTCGCCACCACGCTCAAGGACGAGCAGGGCCGGGACATCGCGTACAACGAGGTCCTCTTCGACGCCGTCACCAAGGGCCTGGCCATGAAGGCCGCCTGGCAGGTCGGACTCCTGAAGCAGTTCGGCCTGCCGGTCATCATCTTCATCGACGACCCGGCCGTGGGCGCCCTCGGCTCCGCCTTCTCGGCCGTCTCCGCCGGGGATGTCTCGGCCAAGCTGAACGAGATCATCGATGTCATCCATGCCCGCGGCGGCATTGCGGGCACGCACTGCTGCGGCAACGCCGACTGGCCCATCTTCTTCCGGAGCAACGTGGACATCGTGAACTTCGATGCCTACGGCTTCCTGGACAAGGTGCTGCTCTACCCCGAAGACATCAAGCGCTTCCTCGGCCGGGGCGGGGCGCTCGCCTGGGGCATCGTGCCCACCGCGGACTTCACCGGCGCCGAGACCGCGGACGGGCTGCTGGAGAAGCTCCAGGGCGGGATCGGGCGGCTGGAGGCGCAGGGCATCGACCGGTCCGTCATCGTGCGGCAGGCCCTCATCACGCCCTCCTGCGGCATGGGCAGCCTCACGCCGGAGAAGGCCGAGGCCATCCTGCGGCTGACGCGGGAGGTGGCGGACCGGATGCAGAAGAAGGTCTAAGCGCGAGGACGGGAAGTATAATCTCGTGAAACGCGAGACGGTAGACGTGAGACGAAAGGGCCTGTTCCGTTCTTTCCTCAAGTGTCACGTCTCACGTTTTACGTCTCACGGCCCCCCCGTCCCTGCCTCATGATCCCTGAACCTATGCCCCGCACCCTCATACTCCCCCGGCTCATCGCCCTGGCCGCCTCCGTCGGTCTGCACCTGCTCCTCCTTGCCGCGGCGCTCTGGCTCCAGGTTCACGCGCCGCTTCCGACCGCGGTGACGCCGGTGGAGATCGTGAACCTTCCCCGCGAGGCGCTCCGCAGGCTGCCGCCGCTCTCGCGGCCGGAACCGGCCCCGCCCGTGCCGCGCGGCATGCCTGAACCGAAGCGCTTCGGCGCCGCTCCCGAGGTCGCCCTCCCCCGCACCGCTCCCTCGCCGGTCCTGCCTGATGCGGAAGCGAAAGGCGGGCCGGACGCGGGCAGACCTGCTGAGCAGATCAAGCGGGGACCGCTTCCCTTCCTGACCCAGGCGGAGATCGATGAGCTGGCGAAGAAAGGCATGCCTGCGCGAAAGCCGGGCGACGACTCGGTCACCCTGGACACTGATGAGTTCAAGTTCATCTCCTACAACCGCTGGCTGAAGGTCAAGGTCGAGAGCATCCTCAGGTATCCCGAGCTCGCGGCCGTCTCGGGCATCCAGGGCACGCTCTATATCAGGTTCGACATCATGAAGGACGGCACGCTCGGCGACCTGGAGCTCCTGAAATCATCGGGCTACAAGATCCTGGATGACGAGGCCCTCCGGGCCATCCGCGCCTCGGCGCCCTTCGCGGCGCTGCCTGATGAATGGCAGATGGAACGGTATCCCATCCGCGCGGCGGTGCTCTTCTATCTGAACGCCGCCTATATCCGATGACCGACCTCCTCCGGATCGGCGCTGCCTTCGCGCTCACCATCCTCCTGCTCCGCTTCCGGTGGAACCTCGGCGCGGTGATGCTCCTCGCCTCGGCCCTGCTCGGCGCGCTCTACGGCATCGGCCCCCTCCGGCAGCTCGTCGTCGCGGGTCGCGCGGCCCTGGACCCGGTCACCCTGAACCTGACCGCGGGCCTGGTGCTGATCATGGCGGTCGAGAACGTCATCCGTAAGCGCGGCCTGCTGAAGCAGATGACCTCATCGCTCTCCCGCCTGGCCCGGGACCGGCGGGTGACCATGGCCGTGCTGCCCGGCGTCATCGGCCTCCTGCCCTCTGCCGGCGGCGCGGCCTTCTCCGCCCCCCTGGTGCAGGATGCGGCCGGCGGCCTGGCGGTCCCCCCGGAGCGCAAGGCTTTCATCAACCATTGGTTCCGCCATATCTGGGAGTACATCTCGCCCCTCTACCCCGGTGTGGTCCTGGCAGCCGCGGTCACGCAGCTTCCCCTGAACGGACTTCTCCTGTCCCAGATCCCTCTGCCGGTCGCGGTGGTGGTCGTGGGTGCGCTCCTCGGCTTCCGCGGCATCACGGGCCACGAGGTGGAGGGCATCCGGTCAACGCGCGACCTGCGGGAGCTTGCGGTCTCGCTCCTGCCCATCGCCGCGGCCATCCTGCTCGTGGCGGTCCTCCAGGTTCCGCTCGCCCCGGCCATGGCGGCCATCGTGGCAGCGCTCTGGGTCGTCTACCGGTACCGCTGGAAGGAGATCGGCGTCACCCTGCGCGAGAGCCTCTCGCTGAACGTGATCCTGATGGTCGTCGGCATCATGACCTTCAAGGGGATGCTCGACGCCTCGGGTGCAATTGGTTCGCTGCCGCTCTTCTTCCGCGAGAGCGGCCTGCCGCCCGCGGCGGTCTTCTTCGCCCTCCCCTTCCTCGTGGGCCTGCTCACCGGCCTGACGGTGGGGTTCGTGGGCTCCACCTTTCCGATCATCACGGCCATGGCCGGCGGTCATCCCGACCCGGCCATGGTCACCTTCGCCTTTGCCAGCGGCTTCGCCGGCGTCATGCTCTCGCCCACTCATCTCTGCCTGCTGCTCACGGTCCGGTACTTCAACGCCGACCTGGCAGCCACCTACCGTTTGCTCTATCTCCCGGTCCTGCTGGTCTTCCTGGCCGGCGCGGCGCGGCTGCTCTTCTAAAGGACATGACCATTCTCCTTGCCAAATCGGCGATTTTATAGTAATTTCTTCCTGTGATCATGCATCCGTCAGCTTGAAGGAGCTTCCATGGCCGGACGAGCCAGAATAGCGATCCCGCATGACAAGATCTCGGTGTTCTGCAGGCAGAACCGCATCCGCAGGCTGTCCCTGTTCGGCTCCGTTCTGAGCGATCATTTCAGCAGCGACAGCGACATCGATGTGCTGGTGGAGTTCGCGCCCGGGGAGACCGTCGGATTGATCCGCATGGCACGGCTGGAGCGGGAGCTTTCGGAGACCTTCGGCAGGAAGGTGGACCTCCGGACTCCTGCGGACCTGAGCAGATACTTCCGGAGAGAAGTGCTCGAATCCGCGGAGACCCAGTATGCAGCGTGACGACGCCATCCGGATACGCCATATGCTCGATGCTGCACAGGAAGCGCTCTTCCCCGCTCCGGATGGCAGGAAAGCAAAATCCCCTTGCATTTTCAATCCTCTTCTGATATAAATACCCCTCCCAGCGAGTAAGGTCGATTCCCTCCCGGCAGCAGCGGGAAGGGATTACTCCTTGCTCCCCGCTGTAGCTCCCTCACCCCTGCCCCTCTCCCCGAACGGGAGAGGGAACAGGGAAGATGGAGCTTAATCAGCGGGGGGCTATAACCCAGAAGGAGGTCGAGCAACCATGCCGATCTACGAGTCAATCTTCATCGTCAATCCCAACATCTCCGACGACGAGACGAACGCGGTCATCAAGAAGATGCAGGACGTGGTCGCCAAACAGGGCGGCGAGATGATCAAGTTCGAGGATTGGGGCAAGAAGAAGCTCTCCTACGAGATCAAGAAGCAGAAGCGCGGCCATTACGTCTTCTTCCAGTTCAAGGGCGCCGCGGCCGCCATCGCCGAGCTCGAGCGCACCTACAAGCTCACGGACACGGTCATCAAGTTCCTCTCCGTGAAGCTCGAGAAGGAGCTCCGCACGCGGCCCGAGCCCAAGAAGAAGAAGGGCGAGGCCAAGAAGGAAGCGCCGGCCCGCCCCGACCAGCCGGCCGCGTGATCCCCGGCGCGCGGCGCCGTCCGTGACCAGGAAGGAGCGACATGATCAACTTCAACAAGGTGATCCTCCTCGGCAACCTCACGCGCGACCCCGAGGTCCGGTATCTGCCCAGCGGCGCCGCGGTGGCGAGCTTCGCCATCGCCGTGAACCGCCGGTACAAGCAGGGCGACGAGACCAAGGACGAGGTGAGCTATATCGACATCGTCGTGTTCGGCAAGACCGCGGAGAACTGCGGCCAGTACCTGAACAAGGGCGACGGTGTCCTGGTGGACGGCCGGCTGCAGCAACGCCGGTGGGACGACAAGGAGACCGGTCAGAAGCGCAGCAAGGTAGAGGTCGTAGCGCAGACCGTCAATTTCATGCCCAAGCGCTCCGGCGCGGCGGGCGGGGGCAGCGGCCGCGGCGACGCGGAGCCCCTGCCCGAGCCGCCGGCGGACGAGGGGGACATCCCCTTCTGATCCTCCGGGAGCGCCGGGCGGCCCTAACCAACCGTACTCACAAGGAGCGGAAAAATGGCAGAGACAGGCGAGAACAAACCAGCGGCGTCAGCGCCCTCCGCGCCGTCGAGCAGGCCCTCGGGGCCGCGGCCCGGCGGCAGGCCCGGCGGACCCCGGCCCGGCGGCAGGCCCGGCGGGGACCGCAGGCGGCGGTTCCAGGTCCGGCGGAAGGTCTGCCGGTTCTGCGTTGACAAGACGCCCTTCATCGATTACAAGGACATCAAGACGCTCAAGTTCTTCATCACCGAGCGGGGCAAGATCCTCCCGCGCCGCATCTCGGGCAACTGCGCCTGCCACCAGCGCGAGATCACCACGGCGATCCAGCGGAGCCGGAACATCGCGCTCCTGCCCTTCTCCGGGGACAAGAGCGCCTAGCGCTGCCGCAGCAGGGACAACGTCAAGGGAAACCCGCTGAACCGAAGAGGCGGCGGGTTTCCCTTTCTTTTTGGAGCAGCCATGCCCTACCGACCGATCGTCATCGCCGCGCTCCAGGCAGCCGGCCTCTATGCAGCCGGCGTCCTGGTGCCGGTCCTGGGACAGTTCGCCGTCTTCTTCGTGCCCGTACCCCTGATCGCCCTCGCGGTCCTCGAGGGCAGGCAGGCGGGCCTCTTCGCCACGCTCCTGGCCGCGGTCCTGGTCGCGGCACTGGGGTCCTGGCAGACCGCGCTGCTTCTCTTCCTGCTCGGGTTCGGGCTCATGTCCCTGGGGCTCTCCGAGGGCATGCTGCGCGGCCTCCGGCCGGAGCTTGCGGTCCTCGCCGGCGGGCTGCTGCCCCTCGCGGCCGTGCTGGCCGTGGCGGCGCCGGCGCTCCTCCAGGCCGGGAAGCCGCCGGTCGCGCTGGCCGAGGAGTTCCTGCGCCAGAGCATCGCTGACGGCCAGAAGATCTACAACGATCTCGGCATGACCGGACTGGCCGGAACGATCGGCTCCCTCTCCGACACCCTGGTCTTCTACATCGCACGGCTCATCCCGGGCATGGTCATCCTGACCACGCTGCTCCAGGCAGCCGGCTGCTACGGCCTTGCGCGCCTCCTGGTCCTCCGCCGCCGGCCGGACCACGGACTGGCGGCAGGCCCCACCCTCGCGACCTGGCACGCGCCGGACGCCTGGGTCTGGCCGCTCATCGGGACCCTGGCCACGGTGGCCCTTGCGGAGCACGGCTCCGGGCCCTGGTTCATCGGCCTGAACATCGGCATGCTCTTCCTGCTGGTCTATACCACCCAGGGCGCCGCGGTGCTGGAGTTCTTCTTCCGCAGGGCGCGCATCCCCGCCGTCCTGCGGGGCATCCTGCACGGGGTCCTTTTCGCCCTGCCCACGCTCGTGCTGGTCGTGGCCCTCGGCGTGGTGGACATCTGGGCCGACCTCCGGAAGGTCCGGCCGGCCGCGCGGACGCCGTGACGCCACGGGCCTGACCTGCCGCGGCAGCGCCATTTTCATCTCTCATTCTCCGGCCGCTTCTGGTATAATCCCCGCAACGAGGACGCCATGCGGCTCACGAAGGAACTCATCAGCCAGATCGCCGAGGCCATGGTCGCGAGCCTGGAGGCCAAAAACCAGGTCCGCTTCACGGCCCCGCGCGCCAGGGCGGCGGCGAAGATCATCGAGATCATCACCGCGGACCTCGCTGCCGAGGACCGGCTGAACCGCGACGTGGAGAAGGTCCTGGCGGCCTATGAGTCCGAGATCGCCAAGGGCAACATGGACCGCCGGAAGGTCTTCGAGCTCACGAAGCAGAAGCTCGCGAAGGAGCGGGGCATGGTGCTCTGAGCGCCGCCCGCGCATCGACCCTCAACCGGGGCCGGGGAACCACGAACATGCGACTGTCCGAGGACCGCATATCGCACCTCTCCCACCTGATCATGGACGGGATCGTCGAGGGCCGCCTCGTGGAACCCGTGGGCGCCGAGGAGAAGGTGCTCCGCGACATCAAGCGGACCTTCACCGAGGAGCTCCGGTTCGACGACGAGGCGGATGACGCCGCGCGGGCCACGATCCGGTCCCTCTCCCGCCGGGTGCCCGAGGGCAGCCCGGAATGGGAGGTGCTCTACCGGAAGTACCGCGAGGAGGAGCTCAGGAGGAGACGGAAGCTTTGAGGAAGCTCATCCTTCCCGGCCTGGCGCTCTACTGCTTCCTTGCCGGGTGGGGTCCCTTCATCGGCCCCGGCCTCTCGAGCGCCTGGTTCTTCCCCTGGGCCTCCGGCTACCTCCTCCTCCTGCTCCTGGTCTCCTACGATGCCTACGTAGCGCCGCCGTCGACCGCGCCGGTCAGGTATGTTCCCTTCCGCTTCGTCCTGCTCGGCATCATCCTGCTGAACTTCGCGATCCAGGCCACCGGCGGCAGCGGCTCCTTCCTCTGGCCCGTCTATTTTCTCTTCGCCGTGGTCGTCGCCGTCTTCTCCCGCCCGCGCAACGCCTATGCCATGACCGCGGTCATCCTGGCCGTCGAGTCCGCCGGCATCCTGCAGCAGGGAGGGAACCTGGCGGGACGGTGGCACGGATATGCGGGCTTCGGCCTCTCGCTCACGGGCATCTCTGCGGCCGCCTCGCACATCATGCAGCGGGCCCGCACCGAGGCCTGGAGCGTGCGCGAGGAGAAGGACCGGCTGATCGCCCACGCCGAGGCCATGGACCCCCTCGCCGGGCCGCCCCGGGTCGGGGACCTGACCCGCGAGCGGCGCATGCTCTCGAACGTGAACGCCGCCCGCAACCGGGAGGGGTGGTTTGCCTCCCTGATCGAAATGATCCATGCCTTCGTGCCGGCCCACACCTATGCCTTGTTCCTGAAGGAGCGGCATGACGGGTCCGATGTGCTGGTCCTGCGCGCGGTCCGCTCCGAGCATCCCGGCCTGCTGCTGCCTACGGGCACGGTGCTGGACCCCGGACGGAAGCTCCTGCTCCATCACAGCGCCGAGCAGCGCCTTCATCAGAACATCCCGGACCTTGCCGCGGTCGGCATCCCGCTCTCCGGCTTCGGCTGCTACCGCGAAGCAGCGAGGGACCCGGGCATCTCGTCCCTGCTCATCCTGCCGGTCCTGGACGGCGAGCGGACCGCGGGTGTGTTCGCCGTCGACAGCCTCGAGGCCGGGGCCTTCTCCCCGGAGAACGAGGACCTCCTCAGAAGGTTCACGCCCTTCTTCACCCAGGTCATCGAGAAGGTCCAGATGGCCCTGGACCTGGACGCCCGGGCGGCCCATTTCGGCGCGCTCCACGAGATCAGCGCGGAGCTGAACAGCAGCCTCGAGTTCGGCGAGATCATGAGCGCCGTCCTGCCGCGCATCGCGGAGATCGTGCCCTTCGACCGCTGCGCCTGTCTCCTGGCCGGCGAACAGGCCGGCAGACCGGTGTTCACCTTCGCCGCCCTTCAGGGATACGACTCTGCGCTCATCGGCGCGTCCTTCCCGGTCGAGCAGAGCGCCGTGGCTGTCCGGATGCGCAAGCTCTGGCAGGACCAGGGCATCCTGCGGTACTATTCCGCTGATCTCGGCGACCGGGGCACTGAGATCAATCTCTTCCCCTTTCCTGAACTCCAGCATCCGGTCCGGTCCCTTTACGGGCGCCTGCTGGTGGCCCAGGACACGCTGGTGGGAGCCTTCTTCCTCGCGTCGCTCCGGCCGGACGCCTTCACCGACTACCACCGGGACTTTCTCCTGGACACGCTGATGAACCAGGTCTCCCAGGCCGCCTACAATTCCCTGCTCTACCGGCGGATCGAGGACATGGCGCGCACCGACGGCCTGACCGGCCTGCTGAACCACCGCACCTTCATGGACCGGCTGGGCGAGAAGGCCCGCGAGCTCGAGCGCACGCCCCGGCCCTTCTCGGTCCTGCTGATGGACATCGACAAGTTCAAGGGCGTCAACGATACCTACGGCCACCCCGTGGGCGACCTGGCCATCAAGGCCGTTGCCGGCGTCCTGCGCGAGACCATCCGCGGCAGCGACTTCGTGGCCCGGTACGGCGGCGAGGAGTTCGCCGTGGGCATGATCGAGACGGACCGCGCCGGCGCGCGGCGGATGGCCGAGCGCGTCCGGACGATCATGGAGCGCACCGTGGTCACGCGGGTCCCGGACGGCGAGCTCAAGATCACGCTCAGCATCGGCGTTGCCTCCTTCCCCGAGGATACCGGGAACCCCTTCGGCCTCGTGACCATGGCGGACCAGGCGCTGTACCACGCCAAGCGCTCCGGCAGGAACCGCGTCTCCACCTGCCAGGAGGCGGCCCGGGACCCCCAGCATGCTCATCCGGCCTGACCGCATCGGGGCGGCAGGGGTCCCGCGTATTGACAAGCGCGCCGCCGGGTCCGTATAATCCCTGACCCCGGACCGCCGGGCGTTCACCCCCATGAAGAAGATCATCAGGAGCTACGGGAAGTTCCTCGCGCTGACGAGCGAGCAGTTCGCCGAGGCGGCCGGCAAGCACCGCGTCCGCTGCCGCCGCGGCTGCCATGAGTGCTGCGCCTCGGGCTTCTTCGACATCACGCTGCTCGACGCGCTGCACCTCCGCGAGAGCGTGAAGCGGCTGCCGGCTGCCGTCCGGAAGAAGGTGGCCGCCCGGGCGAACGAGCAGCTCGACCTGCTCGAGAAGAAGGGCGCCTTCTCGCGAAAGGACCCCCTCCTGCGCTCGGGCAGGGCCATCGACGCTATCTCGCGCCGCTCGGCGCGCATGCGCTGTCCCGCGCTGGACGACAACGGCGCCTGCCTGATCTACCACCACCGTCCGCACATCTGCCGCATCTTCGGCCCCACGATCCGGGGCAAGCGGCGCGCCGTGCAGCTCGAGGGCTGCGGATACTTCAAGAACGAGATCCCGGAGTCGGACTTCCCCGTCCTGAGCAACTACCGCGACGAGGACGCGCTGCTCAAGGCCATGTTCACCAGGGCCGGCCGGAAGCGGAAGCGGGAGGTGGACACCATCATTCCCGCAGCGCTCGTCCTGGACCTGGAGAAGTGGCTGTAAGCGCCTCCTGCGGTCGTAAGCCGACCGTGCGGACGATCATGGCCGTCGCACGCTGACCCGCCGGGTCCCGCATTCCCCCATGGAGATCATCGAAAAGATAGTCCGCTGGAAGGGGCGCTTTATGAGCGCGGTGGAGATCCATTACCGCGACGCCCGGGGCGCGGTGCGCACCTGGGAGGCCGTGGAACGCGTCAACGTCGGCGGCATCGTCGTGATGGTGGCCGTGACGCCGGCAGGCGGCGTACTGCTCGAGAAGCAGTTCCGCCCCCCCCTCGGCCGGGACGTGATCGAACTGCCTGCCGGGCTCGTTGAGCCCGGCGAGCCCTTCGAGGATGCGGCGCGGCGGGAGCTGGTCGAGGAGACCGGATGGTCCGCAGGGCGCCTGGAGTTCCTGATCTCGGGCCCCATGTCCACCGGCGCATCAACCGAGATCCTGCGCACCTATCTCTGCACGGAGCTTGAGCATGTGGGCAGGTCGGGCGGGGATGACAACGAGATCATCGAGGTGATCGAGGTGCCGCTCCGGTCCGTGCACCAGTACCTCGCCGACCGCCAGTCCGAGGGCACGCTGGTGGACCTGAAGGTCTACGGCCTCGTGGAGCTGGGCCGCCGGGCCCTCGCGAGGTAGCGACCGATCCGGCCGGTGCGATATTGCGCCGGTCCCGAGTTTCTGCTAAGGTTGCCACAGAGTGCCCGCCGGAGGTTCCAGGAACGGCGGCCCGTTCTTTTAACCCTGTCCCATGGTCCGGCAAGGAAAGCAGATGCAGAGCGACATCCATGAGTTCACCGCCGAGCCGGTGATCGCCTATTTCTCCATGGAGATAGGCATCCGCAACGACATCCCCACCTACAGCGGGGGCCTCGGCGTCCTGGCCGGGGACACGATCAAATCCGCGGCGGACCTCAAGCTGCCCTTCATCGCCGTCACGCTCATCAGCCGCAAGGGCTACTTCACCCAGGAGATCGACGGGACGGGCATGCAGCGCGAGCATCCCGTCTCCTGGGACCCCGCACGGTCCATGCAGCTCCTGCCTCCCCGGGTGCGCGTGCCGATCGAGGGCCGCGAGGTGGTCGTCCAGGCATGGGCCTACCGTCAGACCAGCCCTTCGGGCGGCGCGGTCCCCATCCTCTTCCTGGACACCGACCTGCCGGAGAACGCGCCCCAGGACCGCGGGCTGACCGACCACCTCTACGGCGGCGACCTCGCCTACCGCATCAAGCAGGAGGTCGTGCTCGGCATCGGCGGCGTCCGGATGCTCCACGCCCTGGACTTCCATGTCAAGAAATACCATATGAACGAGGGTCATGCCGCGTTCCTCGCCCTCGAGCTCCTGCTCCGCTTCAAGCGCGACATCGAGAGTGTCTGGGACGAGCGTTCGGTCTGGGACGTCGGACGGGTCCGGGAGCTCTGCGTCTTCACGACCCATACGCCGGTCGAGGCCGGCCATGACAAGTTCCCGTATGATCTGGTCGCCCGAGTGCTCGGCGGCCTCGTCCCCCTGGACCTCCTGCGGGACCTGGCGGGCCGTGACAGTCTGAATATGACGCGGCTCGCCCTGAACCTGAGCAAGTACGTCAACGGCGTGGCAAAGAAGCACGGCGAGGTCTCGAAGCAGCTCTTTCCCGGCTACACCATCAACGCGATCACCAACGGCGTGCACTCCTTCACCTGGACCTGCGGGGAACTGGCCGAGATCTTCGACAAGTACATCCCCGGGTGGGCGAACGAGCCGGAGCTCTTCGTTCGGTGCGGGAACATCCCGGAACTCGAGCTCTGGGAAGCCCACCGCGAGGCGAAGCGCAGGCTGCTGACCTTCGTCCGCGAGACCACGGGGATCGACCTGGACCTGAACGCGCTGACCATCGGGTTCGCACGTCGTGCCACGGCCTACAAGCGGCCCCATCTCCTGTTCCATGACCTCGACCGCCTGCTCAGCATCGCGGGCACGGGAAAGCTCCAGGTGGTCTACGCGGGCAAGGCCCACCCGATGGACGAGACCGGCAAAAAGCTGATCCAGGGGATCATCCGGTACGGCGAGCGCACCCGCGGCATGCTCCCCGTGATCTTCCTTCCCGGCTATAATATGGACATCGCGCTGAAGCTCGTCTCCGGGGTGGATGTCTGGCTGAATACGCCGCTCCGTCCGCTCGAGGCCTCGGGCACGAGCGGCATGAAGGCCGCGCACAACGGCGTGGTGAACTTCAGCGTCCTGGACGGCTGGTGGATCGAGGGGCACATCGAGAACTTCACCGGCTGGTCCATCGGCGGCGCGCCGAACGAGACCTCCCAGCCGGGCGCGACCGACGCAGACGACGCGCGCGATCTCTATGACAAACTGGAGCGCATCGTGCTCCCCAAGTACTACGACACTGATAAGACCCCCTGGGCGCGCATGATGAAGAGCGCCATCAGCAAGAACGCCTACTATTTTAACAGCCATCGCATGATGCGGCGCTACGTCACCGAGGCCTACCTCCGGTGACGGCGTACGCATCGCGCGGCGAGGCGCCTGCGATGAAGGAAGAACAGCATTCCATCCTGGTCGTGGACGATGACCCCTATGTACTGGAGTCCGTCTCCACACTCCTCCGGACCTTCGGCTTCGCGGTCACGACCTGCGACAACGCCGACCGGGCCATCCAGACCATCCAGCAGGACCATGTCGACGTGGTCCTGACGGACGTCAAGATGCCCGGCATGACCGGCGTGGACCTCCTCGGCATGATCCGCCGATTCGATCCCCAGGTGCCGGTCATCCTCATGACCGCCTACGCCGAGCTGGACGTGGCCGTGGACGCCATCAAAAAGGGCGCCTTCGACTTCATCACCAAGCCTTACAACGCCGACCATCTCGTCCATACCATCGAAAAGGCCGTCAAGTACACGGACCTCATCCGGATGGAGCGGGACTACAAGATGGAGCTCGAGGATACGGTCCGCAGCAGGACGCGGGAGCTTTCCGAGGCGCTGCTCATGGTCAAGAACATGAGCAAGGAGCTGATCAGCCGGCTGACGGTCGTCGCCGAGTACCGCGACACCACCACCGGGGCCCATATCAACCGCATCGGCCTCTATTCCAACAAGATCGCCGAGGAGCTCTCGCTTTCCCCGGGCTTCGTGGAGGAGATCACCTTCGCCAGCTCGATGCACGACCTGGGAAAGATCGGGATTCCTGACTACATCCTGCTGAAGGCCGACCGTCTCTCGGAGCCGGAGTTCGAGATCATGAAGACCCATACGGTCATGGGCGAGCAGATCCTGCGCGGTTCGAGCTACCCCGCCATCCAGCTCGCCGCCTCGGTCGCGCTCAACCACCACGAGCGGTTCGACGGCGGCGGGTATCCCCGGAACCTTCGGGGCGCGCAGATCCCCATCGATGGGCGGATCGTGATGCTGGCGGACCAGTACGACGCCATGCGGAGCGACCGACCGTACAAGAAGGGATTCACCCACCGGGAGGTCTGCGAGGTCCTGACCCGGGGGGATGACCGCACCCTGCCCTCCCATTTCGATCCCGATGTCCTGCAGGCCTTCAGCCGCCTTGCCCCGGTCTTCGAGGAGATCTTCGAGACCCATAAGGATTGATCCGTCCCGCCACGGGCCGGCCACGCGGCCCTTGCCTTCCCCGGCTGTTTATATTATCATTCCCCATGCGAACCAAGGTCCTCCCGTCCGGAGAACTCCGGAACGTCCTGGCGCTCCTGCGCGCCGCCGGCCAGAAGGTGGTCTTCACCAACGGCTGCTTCGATATTCTCCACACCGGCCATACCCGCTACCTTGCCCGGGCAAAGGCCCTGGGCGACATCCTCGTGGTCGCCGTGAACAGCGACGCCTCGGTGAGGGGCATCAAGGGCGAGAAGCGGCCCATCAACGCCGCGGCGGACCGGATGGAGGCGCTCGCGGCGCTGGAGTCCGTGGATTTCGTCACCCTCTTCAGCGAGCCGGACCCCTTCCTGGTCATCCAGGAGCTCCAGCCGGACGTGCTGGTGAAGGGCGGCGACTGGCCGGTCGAGAAGATCATCGGCAGGGACATCGTGGAGGCACGGGGCGGCAAGGTGGTGAACGTGCCGTTCGTGGACGGACAGTCGACCACGGGGGTCATTGAGAAGATCCTTGCGGCATACGGCGAGGGTGGGAAGGTGGGAGGTTGAGAAGGTGGGAGATAAACCCGTCGAACGCAAGAAGATCCTTCGCCATTTCAGAGACCTTGAAGTATACCAGGTCGCTTTTACCGGAGCCATGGACCTTTTTCATCTGACCAAGAACTTCCCTGCCGATGAGAAGTATTCTCTTGTCGACCAGATACGCCGATCGTCGAAATCGGTCTGCTCCAATCTTGATGAAGTCGTAAAAAGTCAAAAATCACACAAAATGTCATTCTGAGCGAAGCGAAGAATCTCGGTTTTCCAATATGTTGAGAGACCCTTCGCGTTGCTCAGGGTGACACGTTAGGACTTTTTACGAGACCGTCAATCTTGCAGAAGCATGGAGAAAACGGAGGTATCCTGCAGCTTTCAAGAACAAGCTGGCTGACGCGATGCAGGAGGCCTCGGAAACTCAGTGCTGGCTCGAATTCAGCACTAGCGTGAGGCTATATCAGAAAGGATATCTTTGTAAAGCTCGATGCGGACTATGAAAGCGTTCAATCCATGCTCAATGTAATGGAAAGGAGCGCGAACAAGTTCTGTTACTGACCCTTCTGCCGTTCTTTCCCACCTTCCTCCCCTCCCCCCCTCCCACCTTCCCGCTTTTTATTCTTCTCATCTTCGATCTCATACAGGGTCTCGTCGTCAAACCCGAAATAATGCCCGATCTCGTGCATGACCGTGTCGAGCACGATCTCCTCGATCTCGCCGGGAGTGCGCGCCGACCGTTCGATGGGCCCCTGGTAGATGGAGATCCGGTCCGGAAGGAGGTTCCCGTAGTTCCACTCCCGCTCGGTCAGCGGCACGCCCTGGTAGAGGCCGTAGAGCTCGCCGTCCTCGATCCCCAGGTCGTCGAGCACCTCCTCCGGCGGCTCGTCCTCCACCTCGACGGCGATGTTCTCGAGCTCGTCCATGAACTTCCGGGGAAGCCGCTTGAGCGAGCGTTCGACCAGTTTTTCAAAGGATTGACGGTCCATTGCAAAGCCCCGAAGGCATGCCGTGCGCACATAAAAAAAGCCGGAGGCCTCCTCGACCTCCGGCGGGCACAGGCTGGCCGCTACTTCCTGATGCTGTAGAACACGTCCTTCCCCCGGTACTGCGCCGCGTCGCCGAGCTCCTCCTCGATGCGGATGAGCTGGTTGTACTTGGCGATGCGGTCCGTGCGGGAGAGCGACCCGGTCTTGATCTGGCCGGCGTTCGTGGCCACGGCGAGGTCCGCGATGGTGGCGTCCTCGCTCTCGCCGGAGCGGTGCGAGACCACGGCGGTGTACTGCGCCCGCTTCGCCATCTCGATGGCGTCCAGGGTCTCGGTGAGCGAGCCGATCTGGTTCAGCTTGATCAGGATGGAGTTCCCGATGCCCTGCTCGATGCCCTGCCTGAAGATCTTCGTGTTCGTCACGAAGATGTCGTCGCCCACGAGCTGGACCTTGCTCCCCAGGTGGTCGGTCAGGGCACGCCACCCCTTCCAGTCCTTCTCGGACATGCCGTCCTCGATGGTGATGATGGGGTACTGCCGCACCCAGGACTCGTAGAACTTGATCAGCTTGTCCGAGGAGAGCTTCTTGCCCTCGCCCTTCATGTCATAGACGCCGTTCCTGTAGAACTCGCTCGAGGCCACGTCGAGGCCGAGCAAGACGTCCTTGCCCGCCTTGTACCCGGCCTTCTGGACCGCCTCGAGGATGACCTGGCAGGCCTCCTCGTTGGACCGCAGGTTCGGGGCGAACCCGCCCTCATCGCCGACCGCGGTGTTGTACCCCTTCTTCTTCAGCACGGCCTTGAGGTGGTGGAACACCTCGGCGCCGATGCGGACGGCGTCGGCGCAGGTCCTGGCGCCCGCGGGAATGATCATGAACTCCTGGAAATCCACGTTGTTGTCGGCATGGGCGCCCCCGTTCAGCACGTTCATCATGGGGACCGGCAGCTCCTTCGCGTTCGGACCGCCCAGGTACTGGTAGAGCGGCAGGCCGGCCTCCTCGGCGGCCGCCTTGGCCACGGCCAGGGAGACCGCCAGGATCGCGTTGGCGCCCAGCTTCTTCTTCGTCTCCGTGCCGTCCAGGGCGATCATGGTCTGGTCGATGGCCGCCTGCTCCGTGGCGTCGAATCCCGTGATCGCCGGGCCGATCAGCTCCACGATGTTCCGCACCGCCTTCTTCACGCCCTTGCCGAGGTACCGCGCGCCGCCGTCCCGCAGCTCCAGGGCCTCGCGCTCGCCCGTGGAAGCGCCGCTCGGCACGATGGCGCGGCCCATGGCCCCGCTCTCGAGGATCACGTCCGCCTCGACGGTGGGATTTCCGCGGGAGTCAAGCACCTCCCGGCCGAACACGTCTACGATCTCGCTCATGCTACCCCCTTGGAATTCGATGGTGAGAGATTGGGAGGATAGGAGGATGATAAGAAGCCTGGGACCGCCGCCGAACAGCCTACCTTCCCACCTTCCTACCCTCTTACCTTCGTGGCCTTACGCTCCCAGGATGAACTTCCGGCCGGCCTGGACGAGCTCGCGGATCTTCTCGTCCGTCGAGGATTCCACATAGAGCCGCACCACCGGTTCGGTGCCCGAGGCGCGCATCAGGACCCAGCTGTCGTCCTCGAGCATGTACTTCGTCCCGTCGGCGGTGGTCTTCTTGCCCTTCACGCGCCAGCCGTCGAGCTCCGTGATCGGCTGGCTCAGCCGTTCGCCGATGGCCTTGCGGTTCGTCTCGTCCAGGCGGATATTGATGCGCTGGTTCAGGATGGCGCCGACCTCCTTGAAGAGCCGCTTCAGCAGCTCCCGGAGCGGCTTCCGCTCCCGCGCCACCATCTCGGCCACGAGCATGCAGGCCAGGATGCCGTCCTTCTCCGGCACATGGTCCTTGATGGTCATGCCGGCGCTCTCCTCGCCGCCGAAGATGATCTTGCCCTGCACCAGGAGGTCGCCGATGTACTTGAACCCCACGCCGGTCTCGTAGACCTCGATGCCGTGCTTCTTGGCCACCGCGTCGATGAGGTGCGATGTGGCGATGGAGCGCGCCGCGCCGCCCTTCCAGCCCCGTACGCGGCAGAGGTAATCGAGCACCAGGGCCAGCACCTGGTTCGGGTTGATGTAGGTGCCGTCGCTGTCCAGGATGCCGAACCGGTCCGCGTCCCCGTCCACCGAAAGGGCCACGTCGAACCGTCCCTTCTTCATCCGGCCCGCGAGCTCGGCGAGGTTCTCCTCCGACGGCTCGGGCGCATGACCGCCGAAGTACGGGTCGCGGTGGTCATGCACCGAGGTGACGGCGCAGCCCGCGTCCTGCAGCGCCGCGTCGAGGTAGCCCCGGCCGGTGCCGTAGAGGAGATCGAGAGCGACCTTCAGCTTCGCCTTCCTGATGACGTCCGTGTCCACCTTCTTCCGGAGGTCGTCCAGGTAGGATTTCCGGAGGTCCACCTCCTCCACGAGCCCCTTGCCCGTCGCCTCCTGCAGCGGCATGGCGGGGATGCTGTTCCTGTCCAGCAGGCCGTTGGCGCGCGCCTCGATGTCCTTGGTGGTCTCGGGCAGCGCCGGGCCGCCCCAGGCAGGCGAGAACTTCAGGCCGTTGTACTCCGGAGGATTGTGGCTTGCGGTGAAGTTGATGCCCCCGGCCGCTTTGCGCCGGATGATCTCATAGGAGACCACCGGCGTCGGCACATCGCGGTTCGAGAGGTAGGCATGGATGCCGTTCGCGGCCAGCACCCGCGCAGCCTCCACGGCGAAACGTTCGGACAGGAACCGGGTATCATACCCCACGACCACGCCCTTCTCCTTCAGCCCCTGGGCGGCCAGATGGTCCCCGATCGCCTGGGTCACCGCGCCGAGGCGGCTGACGGTGAAGTCATCGGCAATGATGCCGCGCCATCCCGAGGTCCCGAACGCTATCTTCTTCTGTGCCATATGGCTCCGAAAATAACATAAACCCGGCTGCTTTGCAACCGTTTCACTCCGCAGCGTTTCACTCCGCAGCGATGCAGGTCAGTCGAACCGCACGATCTCCGCGGTGAGCGTGTCGCCCACCTCCAGCACGGCGACCGAGTGGTACGGAGCGTGCCGGTTGTCCGTGGGACTGCCGGGGTTCAGGAAGAGCGTGTCGCCCACCTTCCCCCAGAAGGGCGTGTGGGAATGGCCGTAAACGATGAGGTCCACGGCGCCGAACTCCTTCCGGATCAGGTCGCGCTGCACGTCGATCCGGTGCTTGCCGTGGATCAGTCCCACGGTGAACTTTCCGAGCGTCAGGACCTTCTTCTGCGGAAGGTCGCGGTGCATCTCCGCGCCGTCCATATTGCCGGCCACTGCCTCGACCGGCGCCAGCGCGCGGAGCGCCTCCAGCACCGGCGGATCGGTGATGTCGCCTGCATGCAGGATCAGGTCCACGCCCCGGAAGGCCTCGATGACCGCCGCCGGCAGCGCCGCCGCCATGGAGGGCATATGGGTATCAGAGATCACGCCTATTTTCATCTTCTTTCGTTCTCCGGGAATGCTCGATGCCGCGGCCGGGATTCCGCCGCGCTCAGGGGGAGGTCAGCCGCGTGCGCAGCTCGCTGACGGCATCAACAAGCGACACCGCGATCTGCTCTTTGGTGGCCATGTTCCGAAGGACCGCGGCGCCGCCCGCCAGCTCCTGCTCGCCAACGATGAGCGTGAATGCCGCGCCTGAGCGGTCGGCCTTCTTCATCTGGCTCTTCAGGCTCCCGCCGCCGTGGTCCGTCTCGACGCCGATGCCCATGCCGCGCAGGGCATGGATCACCGGCAGCAGCCGGTCGGCGGCCTGCCCGCCCAGCGCTGCCACGAAGAGCTTCGGCCGCCGGGGGGCGATCCGCGACGCATCCATGAGCGAGACCGCCCGCTCCACGCCCAGGGCGAAGCCGATCCCCGGAACCGCCGGCCCGCCGATCTCCTGCACCAGGCCGTCATACCTGCCGCCCGCGGCGACGGTGTTCTGCGCGCCCTCGTGGGCCATGACGAGCTCGAAGGTCGTGCGGGTGTAGTAATCCAGGCCGCGCACCAGCCGCGGATTCACCGTGAAAGGTATGGAAAGGGCCTTCAGTCCCCGCTCCACCACATGAAAATGGTCCCTGCAGGGACCGCAGAGATGGTCCCGCATCACCGGCGAGTCTCCGAACTTCTCTGCGTCCACCTTGCAGTCCAGGACGCGCAGGGGGTTCGTCTCGTACCTGCGGCGGCAGTCCGCGCAGAGGACCGGCAGCTTCTCCCGCAGATAGGCCTTCAGCGCGTCGCGGTAGCCGCCCCGGCAGGCCGCGTCGCCGAGGGAGTTCACCTGGAGCGAGAGCCCCCGGATGCCGAGGCGGTCGAAGAGCCCGTGCAGCATGGCCAGCACCTCGACATCAACGTGAGGATGGCCGCTCCCGATCGCCTCGATGCCCACCTGGTAGAACTGGCGGAACCTGCCCTTCTGCGGCCGCTCGTGCCGGAACATGGGACCGAGGTAGTAGAGCTTCACGAGCTGCTGGTCGGCATGCAGCTTGTGCTCGATGAAGGCGCGCACCACGCCCGCGGTCCCCTCGGGCCGGAGGGTGATCTTCCTGCCGTCCCGGTCCTCGAAGGTGTACATCTCCTTCTCCACGATGTCCGTGGATGCGCCGATGCTCCGCGCGAAGAGCTCGGTGTACTCGAAGACCGGCACGCGGATCTCCCGGTACCCGTGGTCCTCGAAGAGGGACCGCGCGGCCGCCTCGAGATGCTGCCATGCCGGCATATCCTCCGGCAGGATGTCCTTCACTCCCTTGATCGCCTGGATGCTCAACGTTCTTTCCTCATGCTCTGCTTCCCGGTTGTTGTACTCCTCACTCTATACTTTCTAGGGCTTCCGAATGAGCTTCCAGGGATGCTTCTTTACATCCTCGGTCATCTCCTTCACGTTCTTCGAGATCTCCTTCACGTTCTCCATGGTGGCGTCGATCTGCTTCCGGTTCTCTCCCATCATCGCGTCCGTCTTGGCCGAGACCTCCTTCAGGTTCGCCAGCGTCTCGTCCAGCTTCTTCGCGATCTCCGGGAGATTCCTGAGGCTGTCGGCCACGGACGCCTTGTTTTCGTTCAGCGTGGAGGTCAGATCCTTGACGTTCGCGGTCACCTCCCGGACGTTCTCGACCGTTCCCTTGATGTTCCGCGCCAGCGCGGGGTCGCCGGCGATGCGGTCCAGGTTCTGGGCGATGTTCCGCAGCTTGGCCACCACCTCCAGGCCGGCCTTTGTCAGATCCTCCATCTTGAGCGACTGCTCGCCCCGGAGGACGCCGTCCGCGGGCAGTTCCTTCGCGTCCGGCGATCCGGGCGTCAGGTCCACGTACTTGCCGCCGACGAGCCCCAGGGTCTTGACCGCGGCGCGCGAATCCTCGCGCAGCACGGCATCCTCGAAGATGCGGAGGGTCACGCGCACCTCGTCGTGATGCTCGGGCGAGACCCCGACATCCGTGACCTTGCCGATCTTGATCCCCGAGAGCCGCACCTGGGCGTTCTTCTCGATCCCCTCGCTGAAGGAGAAGAGGACCGTTACCTCCTTCTTCGCGCGGAAGAGCGACGGCAGGTCGCTCACCGTGAAGATCATGACCGCGAGGACGGCAAATGCCGCGAGCAGGAAGACGCCGGCCCGTATCTCGTGCTTCTCGTACTCCATAGAATTCTCCTCGTTCCCCGCCGCCCGGCGCTCCGTCCTAGCCGGTCAGCAGGTCCTCGCGATAGTCCCGGCTCGAGGCCCGGAATGCGATGGGACCGTCGGGACTGCCGGTGATGAACTGCTGGACCAGCGGGTCCGCGCTGGCGCGGATCTCCTGGGGCGACCCCTCGGCCAGCACCTTCCCCATGTACAGGACCACGATGCGGTCGGCGGTGCGCATCGCCTCCTCCACCGCGTGGGTCACGATGACGCAGGTGATGCCCAGCAGGCGGTTCAGGTCCGCGATCAGCTTGGTGATCACCGAGGTCATGACCGGGTCCAGCCCGGAGGTCGGCTCGTCGAAGAAGACCACCTCGGGATCGAGCGCCAGGGCCCGCGCGAGGGCCACGCGCTTCTGCATGCCGCCCGAGAGCTGGGAGGGCATGAGGTCCTCGAAGTCCCTGAGCCCCACAAGCTCCAGCTTCATCTTGACCATGATCCTGACGATGTTGTCGTCCAGCTCCGTATGCTCCCGCATCGGAAGCGCCACGTTCTCCCCCACGGAGAGCGAACTGATGAGCGCGCCGTGCTGGAAGAGCATGCCGAAGCGGCGCCGTATGCGGTCCCTGTCCGCCCCCCGCGCCGAGGAGATGTCCTGGTCGTTGAAGAGGACCGAACCGCTGTCCGGCCGCACGGCGCCGATCATGGCCTTGAGCAGCGTGCTCTTGCCTCCGCCGCTCGTGCCGAAGACGTAGGTGACCTTCCTCGCCTCTGCGGTGAAGGACACGCCGTTCAGCACCGTGCGGCTGCCGTATCGCTTCACCACGTTCCGGACCGTGATCATCAGTTCTCCCGCCCTACCCGTAGAACAGCGTGGTCAGCATCGTGTCCATGATGATGATGGCCAGCGTGGACCAGACCACGGAGAGCATCGTGGACCTGCCGACCTCCTCGGCGCTCCCGCGCACGGAGAGTCCGCGGTGCGCCGCGATCATCACGATCACCACGGCAAAAACCGACGCCTTGACGACGCCGGAGGCGACGTCGGTGAGGGTCAGGACATCGAGCGCCTCGCGCAGGAAGGTGTCCGCCGGGATGCCGAGCCGGAAGGCGCCGAACAGGAACGCGCCGGCGACCGCGGAGAAGCAGGCCAGCACGGTCAGGGCCGGCAGCGCGATGAGCATGCCCAGGAACCGCTCGACCACCAGGAACCGGACCGGGCTGATCGCCATGGTCTCGAGCGCCAGCACCTCCTCGGTCACCTGCATGGTGCCGAGCTTCGCCGTGATGGCCGCGCCCACGCGGCCGGCGATCAGGATCGCCGTGATCAGCGGCCCCATCTCCCGGAAGACCGCTACGCTGACCAGGCCGGGCACGTAGTGCAGCACGCCGAGCTCCTTCAGCTGGAACGAGACGAGGACCGTCAGGACCACGCCGATGAGCGAGGCGACCAGGACCACGAGGAAGAGCGAGCTCGACCCGATCTCATCCACGAAGGCGAGGACCCGCGCCCGCTTCCGCCGCTTGCGGTCCCGGAGCAGGGTCAGGCTCTCCGCCGCGGTCTCCCGGAACAGGAGCGTAATGCGGGAGAGGTCGAGCAGGAAGGCGAGGAACGACCTCCCGACGGCGCCGGCAACGCTCTTCACGGCCCGCCCCCGGCCGGACGATGTCCGCCTGCGTTCCGCGCGGCCGTCACAGCCCCGCCTGGGCGTCGGCCGCATTCGGGAATATCTCGAAGACGCTCGCCAGCCGCGCCATCTCGAAGACGTCCCGCACCGTCGCGCTCGGCTCCACGAGCCGGAGCCGCATGCCCTTCTTCATGCAGTTCTGCATGGCCTCCACCAGCGTCGCGATGCCGGAACTGTCCATGTACCGTACGTTCGAGAGGTCCACCAGGAGGGCCCGCGCCCCGGCCTGTTGACCGAAGAGCTCACCCAGGCTCTTCCGCACGTCCGGCGAGGTGTTCATGTCCACGTCGCCCTTGAGCCTCATCAGGAACCCCGCATCGATGCTCTCCGTCGCGATCTCGATCTTCATGCCTTCTCCCGCGGCCTGCGCTTCTCCAGCGTCAGCTCCGTTCCCTCCGCCGGGCTGGTGTCATAGCGCACCTCGTCGAACACCGTGCTGATGAAATGCGTCCCCAGGCCGCCCGGCCGCACGTCCGCCAGGTCCCGCGGCGCGATCCGCGCCGGGTCCGCCTTCTTCCCGAAATCGCGCAGCCGGACGATGAACCGGTCCGTCTCACTGGTCATGGTGACCACGATGCTCCCGCCAGGATCGCCGTTGTAGGCGTAGCGGATCACGTTCGAGCAGGCCTCGTCCACGGCCAGGACGATCTGGCGCGCCTCCTTCTTGGCGAACCCCGCGTCCACGGCGAGCGGATAGAGCGCGCTCCGGACGATATAGAGGAATTTCGGCTGGCTCGGCACGGTCAGGGTGACCGTGCCGGACGGCGCATCGGCTTGGCTGCTGGCCACAGGCCCCTCCTTCGGTCCTTCGCTCATTCCGCTCCACTCGGCCGTTCATCCCTCCGGACCGAAGCAGACCAGGGTCATGTCATCATGCTGCGGGCTGAGCCCGGTGAACCGCTCCACATCCCGTATGACGGCATCCTTGAGCGCGGCCGGGTCGCCGGGCCCTTTCCGCAGGAGCGCCTCGAAGCGCTCGAAGCCGTAGAGCTCCTCCCGGGCGTTCATGGCCTCGACGATGCCGTCGGTATAGAGCACCACGACATCGCCCGGCCCGATCGCCACGGTCTCCTGCTCCGTCCGCATTCCCGGCAGCATCCCGAGCGGCGCGCCTCCCGTCCGCTCGACCCGCACCAGCGAGCCGTCCGGCTTCCTGATGATGGGCGGCAGGTGGCCGGCATTGCAGAGCGTGATCCGGTGGGCCGTCGTGTCCAGCTCGAGGTAGAGCAGCGTGGCGAACATGCCCCTCCTGCTCCTCCCGGCCAGGAGGTCGTTCAGCTTCGCAAGGGCCGCCGAGGGCGTGGTCTCGGTGAAGGCCAGGGTCCGCATGTCGCTGCCCAGCTTGGCCATGTAGAGGGCCGCCGGGACCCCCTTGCCCGAGACGTCGCCGACCACGACGCCGGTCCGTGCGCCGTCCAGTCCGATGAAGTCGTAGAAATCGCCGCCCACCTCGAGAGCCGGCGTGTAATGGGCGCTGAAGCGGTAGCGCGGCACCTCCGGCGCGGACTGGGGCAGGAAGCTTTCCTGGACCGAGCGGGCGAATTCCATGTCCTTGAGGAGGCGCTGCTTCTCCATCAGGGTCGCGTGCATCTTGGCGTTCTCGATGGCGATGGCGGCCAGACTCGCGAGGGCCATAAACAGTTCGAGGTCGTCCTTGTCGAAGGGCTGTCCGTCGAGCCGGTTGATCACCTGCGCCACGCCGGTGACGCGGTCCTGCAGCTTGAGCGGTACGGTGATCATGGACTTCGTCCGGTAGCCCGTGGCCTCGTCATGGCCGCGGAAGAACTTGGGATGGTCGTAGGCATCCTCGAGCAGCAGGGGCTTTCCCTCCTGGGCCACGGTCCCCGCGATGCCCTGGCCCATCTTGAGCCGGAACTCCTTCTTGAGTTTGTCGCCCACCGCGCTCTGGGCCACCTGGTAGATCAGCTCGTTCGTCCGCTCATCGATGCGCATGAGGCTCGAGGCATCGGCGTTCATCACCTGCTTCGAGATGGTCATCACGTTCTCGAGGATGCGGTCCAGGTCGAGCGTCGAGCTGATCAGCTCGTTCACCTCGATCAGGGAGGACAGCCGCTTCACCTTCTGGCTCAACCGCTCGATTTCGCTCCGGTTTTCCATGGCGTAAAATATCATATGCCGGCAGGGTTGGCAACGGGAAAGTGGGTCGTTTCAGGAGGCAGGAGAATTGCACCGCTATCGTCTCAAGCTCCGAGTAGCCGGGTCAAAACATCTGACAGGGGTACCGGCGGATAACGGCTATGATCAAAGCGGATATTGCAGAATACTTCACGATCGCATTCTTATCCGCCGCTATCAGGCCCTGCATCCGTGGAGATCCGTGGCAAAGGTCTTGATGACGTCAACTGCTCCTGCTGGTTGTTTCCGACTCCTTCACGTAAACTCCGGACCCGCTCCACGACCGGCGGATGGGAATAATAGAACTTCGCATAGAGCGGATGGGGATGCAGGTTCGCAAGATTCTCCTTCGAGAGCTTGACCAGGGCCGAGGCCATGGCCCCGGGCATGCCGGTAAGTTCCTCGGCGAACCGGTCCGACTCCCGCTCGTCCCGCCGCGACAGGGCGCTGAAGAGCGGCGTGAGCGGGAACATGACCAGGGAGGCCAGGAAGCCGAGCACTATGAGCCTGGCGGGAAAGGAGAGGCCGCTCATCCCCAGGAGGTTCGCCAGGGTATCCCCCTCAATGAGCCGTGAGGCGATAAAGAGGCCGGCAAAGGCCAGGGCCTCGGTCAGCACGATGCGCTTCAGGACATGCTTCTTCTTCCAGTGGCCCACCTCGTGGGCCAGCACCGCGATGATCTCGTCCGGGGACATCTGCTCCAGCAGGGTGTCGAACAGCACGATCCGCTTCACCCTGCCGATGCCGGTGAAGTAGGCGTTCGAATGCCTGCTCCGGCGCGATGCGTCCACCTGGAAGACCCGGCTGACCCTGAGGCCCGCCCTGGCCATCACTTCCCTGATGCGCTCCTCGAGACCCTCGACCGAGAGAGGTTCGAACCTGAAGAAGAGCGGCTCGATGACCGTGGGAGCGATGTACATCATGAAGATGCCGAAGGCCAGCAGGAAGAGCCAGACCCAGAACCACCACCACTGGGGGCTGGCCTGCGCGATGGCCAGCACGCTGAGCGCCACGATGACCGTCACCACCGTGCCGATCGCGAGCGACTTCAGCAGGTCGGCGAGCCAGAGCCGCGGGGTCATGGTGTTGAACCCGTACCGCTTCTCGATGCCGAAGGTGCGCGCAAGGCTGAACGGCATGCCCAGGGCCGTCTGCGCATACTGGAGCAGCAGGAAGAAGGCGACGCCGTGCAGCAGGAAGGAGGGTGCGAACCCGGCGACCCATTCATCATAGACCGCGAGCCATCCCCAGAAGAGGAAGACCAGCAGGATGATGCTGTCGATGGCGGACTCCAGGAGCCCCAGTCTGCTGTTCTCGAGGGTGTAGTCCGACATTCTGCCGAGCACGACCGGGTCGACGGCGCCCTCGAACTCGGGCGGGACGGTATGGCCGTGTTTCCGGAGATGGGCCAGGTTCAGACGGCGCAGCCAGATGCGGAACGCGACGAAGGCAAGGAACAGGAGCAGGATAGCGATGGTCATGACCGCATGATACCGGGAAGCGGGAGAAGCGTCAAGGATCCGGGATGACCGTTCGAAGCCCCCGGGCAGCGTCCAGGTCGCTCTCCAAGAACGCCGTTCCTGGACCAGGATAGGCCGGGATAAGACCAAGAACCACAGGTGGCTGCGCCGCCGGCAGGAGAGATCGTGGGGTCATGTTTGCACATTTCCCTCCACCCTTCTCCGCGTCTCCGTGCTTCCGTGGTGGATCTCGTCATTCTTCCGGAGCCCTCATTTCTTGACCATGCGCAGGAAATGGTCCACCAGGACCGGATTGAAGGCCTTCCCCCTGCCGTTCACCAGGACCGCCTCGATCTTCTCGATGGAATGGGCCTCCTGGTAGGTCCGCTTGCTGCGCATGGCGTCGAAGACGTCGGCGATGCAGATCATCTGGCTCACGATGTTCGGGGTCCAGCCGCCCTTGATGGACGGATACCCGCTGCCGTCGTACTTGCGGTGGTGCTCGAGCGCAGCGATCACCGCCAGCTTCGGGATCCCCTCCACGCCGAGGAGGTAGCGGGCGCCCTTGGTCGTATGAGACTCGATGATACGCCGCTCCTCGTCCGTGAGCTTCCCGGACTTGTTCAGGATCTCCGGGGGAATGAACTGCTTGCCCACGTCATGGAGCAGAGACGCCACGCCGATCTGGTGGAGATGCTCGTCCTTGAACCCGAGGGCCTCTGCCTGGCCCATGGTCAGGATGCCGACGTTCACCACATGCGTAAAGGTATATTCATGCGTTGATTTGATGTTCGCCAGGAGCTTGAGCGGGCTCGCCTCCTCCCGGAATCCCCGGATGAACCGTTTCACCATCTCGTCCACGCTCCGGACATCAAGCTGCTTGTGCTTCCTGATGCGCAGATAGAGGTCCTTCAGCTCGTCCAGTTCGGCCGCGGTCAGGGCGAGCAGTTCCTCCATCACCGCCGGCGCCGCCTCGATCACCCCTTCCCCGGGGTCGCCCGCTTCTCCCCCTGCCTGTTTCACCCGGAGCTCGACCCTGCCGAGCTTGATGCAGGACGATGACCGGATCGAGGCCTCACCGGGCGACGCGAGGCTCCGGATGAGCTCCTGCAGCTCGGCGCGGGGAAGGCCGGACGTGAAGGTCACGCGCTCCACGGACTTTCGCCTGAGGAAGCGGATGAAGTTCGCCACATAGGCGCTGTCCGACGGCAATGGCCGGGAGGCCGCGACCAGGTCGTCACCGATCAGCGCCAGCGTCACCTCGGGCGCAGCGGCAAGCACGCCGGACAGAACGGTATAGGCCTTGTCGATATACTGTCCGACCTGGGGATGGGTAAAGGAGTACAGCCCCGTGTTCGTTACCGCCGCGGTCAGCTGCGCCACGACCTGGCCCAGCTCTGCATGCAGATCCATATCAGACATCTAGGGCATTCCCTACCTTTCCTGCAACCGGGAGAACGGCTTGACGGTTCAGGCCCGCTCGGCCAGCCTTCGGCAGATCTTCCGGATCCGCTCGTCCCCGGACCTCTCCCCGATCCGGAGGAGACCCGCGATGCTCTCGCGGGGGTAGCGTTCCAGGGACTCGAAGAGGGTAAGTTTCATCCGTTCCTGGCTTGCCCGGTGAAGCGGCAACCCCGATCGCGCGAGTTTCTCGAGCTCCGGCACGGCCCGGGCATCGCCGATCTCGCCCAGCGCCTTTATGATCTCCTCGTTCGCCTTGTAATCCGACTCGAACAGAACCATGGTCTTGAGCCGGCCGAGGACCTGCTCCAACACCTCGCCCACACGGAACTGGCCCGCCAGGAAGACCGCCTGAAAAGCCACGTCCGGGTCGCTGGAACCGATCTCCTGTCTCAGCATGGTCAGGGCGGCCGGCTCCCGGAATCGGAGCAGTACTGCCAGCGCCTCGAGCCTGACGCGCGGGTCCTTGTGCTGCATCAACGGACGGATCGAGGAAACGACGGCGGGCTTGGTCGCCGCGCGACGTACGAGCATCAGGAGATTTCGCACGAAGGCCGGCCGCGGGTCCTGAAGCCGCTTGATCGCCTCGGCCACCGCGGCTTCGCCAAACCATGCGAGCAGGTCGGAGAGGACCCGCCGGCCGCCGGGCTCGGTATCCTGCCCGAAGAGGTCCATGAGACCGGGCACCGTCGCCGGGCCCAGCGCCTGGATGAAGCCGACAGCGGCCTTCGTGCGGGTCCGGGACCAGGTATCGAAGGCGGCGACCGTGCAGTCGATAAAGGCGGGACTCCAGAACACGGAGAGCACCTCGCCTGCGCTTGCTCGGACCGCCTCATCCTTCTTGTCCGTTACATGCCAGCGGAGCGTCTGGAGAATGTCGAGAAGGAGGGCGAAGTTCCCGGTGCCCAGCAGGTCCGGCACGGTGACCGCCAGCTTCCTCGCGAACTCCCGGTAGTCCTCGGCGTCGATCTGCTCCTCCATGAAGGCGATCAG
>CAZTXN010000012.1:0-31595 GCA_964617655.1 uncultured Nitrospiraceae bacterium
CCGCTCTCCGCGGTTTTGGTCAACTATATGCTCGCATTGCTGCGTTGTCAATTAGGCGGACGGGTATTTTCGGGGTATGAGATGATAAGAAGGAGTGCAATTTTGTGTGAGGGTGTAGGGTTGGCGGAGGAGAATCATTAAGGTGTTACTGGATCCCCGACAGAGGCGCTCGGGGATGACGGATAGACAAGGCGATGATATCAGAGGTTTTTCCTTCCTGCAGTGCGAACACCTGCTCCCCCTTCCGCTCCACCATGATCTCAGAACCCTTCCGGTAGAGCTCCTGCCAGAGCCTCGTCATGTCCCTCCGGAAGACGACGTCAGCGTCAGCGGGAAGGAGATGCCAGTCGCCCCGGCTGATCTCGTTCTCGAGCTGGCCTGCTGCCCAGCCGGCATAGCCTGCATAGACCCTGACCTGCTCCGCGCTCCGCGCCGCCATCAGGGCCTCCATCATCGAGGCGCGGCTGTTGGTGATGAAGACCTCGTCGATCACCCGGGCCCAGTCGCCCTCGACCTTCCTCGCCCGCAGGAGCATCAGGACCTGGTGGCCGCCCACGGGTCCGCCGAAGTAGAGCGGGTCTCTTCCGCGGCCCATCCTGCCGATGCCGCGGAACCGGGTGGAGAGACGCGTTGCCGTGGGTTTGTTGATGATGAGCCCCATGGCCCCGCCCGGTCCGGCGTTCAGGAGGAGAATGACGGACTCCTGGAACCGCGGGTCCCGTATCTGGGCGCCGGCCACGAGCAGGACGCCCTGCTGCGGCATGGGGTCTTCCTGAGCCGGCGAGGGTGCAGGCAGGAGCAGGCCGACGGCCAGAAGAATGAGGGGATGGATGCGGATGGTCATGAAATGAGCCTACACCAGGAATGGAGAAAAGACAAGCAGGAGGAACAGCTAATTAGAGCAAAATGCAGAAAAAAAGAGGACCGCTGAACCGCGAGGGCGCGAGGGGCGCGAGGAAGGCACGGAATAAAGCAAGGGCGACAAGTACTGTTTCATCAGAACGACATCCCCCCCTCACCCAACCCTCTCCCCCGAGGGGAGAGGATGGACGGGTTTGGAAGCAACGGACCTACATGCGTTTGCAGTAGATACAGGAAACGGTTTCCCTGGCGGCCTTCGCGCTTTCGCGGTGAGATCGTTCGCGAGAGGTTCAGGAGGGGCAGGCTCAGAAGATGCGGTGGCAGGCGACCTCGACGAAGGCCTCGACGATGCGCGGGTCGAACTGGCTGCCTGCGCAGCGCTCGATCTCGACGATGGCCTCGGCGCGCGTGCGGCGCTTGCGGTAGGGCCGGTCAGAGGTGATGGCGTCGTAGGCGTCGGCCACCGAGAGGATCCGGGCCATGAGCGGGATGTGCTCCTCCACCAGGCCGTCGGGGAACCCCCTCCCGTCCCAGCGTTCGTGGTGGTGCCGGATGCCGGGCAGGATGGGCTGGAAGGTGTCGATGTGCTCCAGGATCTTGGCGCCCTCGGCCGCATGGGCGGTCAGGTGGCGGCGCTCATCCTGCGTGATGGCGCCGGGCTTGTCCAGGATCTTCTCGGGCACGGCGATCTTGCCGATGTCATGCAGCAGGCCGCAGGTCTGGACCGAGCCGAGGTACTCCGGCTCATGGCCGAGCTGCTCGGCGATGGCAACGGCGTACTGCGTCACGCGTTTGGAGTGGCCCGCGGTCCAGGAGGACTTGGAGTCCAGGGCCGAGGCGAAGGACCAGGCGATGCCCACGAAGAGGTTCTCGAGGTCGTGGTAGAGCGTGGCGTTCTCCAGGGCCACGGCGGCCTGGTTCGCGATGCCGATGAGCAGGTCGCGCTCCCGGGTCGAGAAGTCCTGGCCGTTCTCCCGGCCCGCGGCATGGATCACGCCGAAGGTCCTGCCCTTGGTCCTGATCGGTACGGCCATGCCGGCATGCGATCCGTTTCCCTGCTGCCCGCGCAGGGTCGAGACGTGGAAGGGCTTGCCGCTCTGGAAGACCTGCCAGAGCGGGCCGTCGCCCGGGCGGACGCGCGCCCGGCCGTTGTGCAGGACATCTCCGCCCGACGAGGCCGCGGCCACGAGGTCGCCGGTGGGCTCGTCGCGCAGGAGGATGCTTACCCGGGACGCGCCGAGGGTGCGGGTGACCTCCTCAACGGTCCTCTCACAGAGCCGGTCGATCTGGCGCTCGCTGCCGATGGTCTCGGAGAGGCGGTGGATCGCCGCGAGCTCCTGGTTCCGTGCCTGGATCTTCCGGGTGGCGATGGAGAGCTTGCGCTCGGCGAGGGCGACGCGGAGCAGGAGATCGTCCCGCTCGTCGCGGGACATGCTGACCTGGTCGATATGTAAATTCTTGCCTGACACAATAAATGACGGTCTCGTAAAAAGTCCTAACGTGTCACCCTGAGCAACGCGAAGGGTCTCTCAACATATTGGAAAACCGAGATTCTTCGCTTCGCTCAGAATGACATTTTGTGTGATTTTTGACTTTTTACGACTTCATCAATAAATCCGGCGCAGAAAGTTTCATCATAGTACCACGTGGGCAGGAGCGGTTCAAGAGCTGATGATAAACAGTTTACCGACAAAATTAGGTGGAAATACGGGCTCGTCTTCGCAGGAGGAGGGATCGCAAGGGGAGGTCTTGATCAATATCCTGGTGCGCGGTACCGAGTACCGAGCACTATTCTCCTATGATCTTGACCAGCACGCGCTTCCGCCGGCCGCCGTCGAACTCGCCATAGAAGATCTGCTCCCAGGGCCCGAAGTCGAGCCTGCCCTTCGTGACCGCGACCACCGCCTCGCGGCCCATGACCTGGCGCTTCAGATGCGCGTCGCCGTTGTCCTCGCCTGTGCGGTTGTGGCGGTACTGCGAGGTCGGCTCGTGGGGCGCGAGCCTCTCAAGCCAGACCTCGTAGTCGTGGTGCAGGCCGGACTCGTCGTCGTTGATGAAGACCGAGGCCGTGATATGCATGGCATTCACCAGCACCATGCCCTCCTGCACCCCGCTCTCGCGGAGGCAGTCCTCCACCTGGGGCGTGATGTTGATGAACGCCCGGCGGGAGGAGATGTTGAACCAGAGCTCTTTGCGGAAAGACCTCATGAGGGTGGGCTTTAAATTTGGCGCCGCATGATAACGGTAGCCGAGCCGTACTGAGTGCCGGCAAGGCTATCAAGACGAGGATGTCTTATATCTTCAAGGCTTCCTAGCTTACTTGTCCATTCGCCAGACTCTAATTGTCTGGCAGCGTGGGTTGGCGCGCCATTGGTGTCTACGTAGATAGATATCTTTTCATAGCCGGCCTCATAGCCGGGGTTTTCGCATACGGTATATCCAAGGGTCTCGTAAGCCTTAATAAAAGCTTCGACTGTAGTAGTTCGAGGCGCCGTGATTGGCCAGTAATATTGCTGAAATTGATCAGGCCACCACCAAGAGTCGATGTCGCTCGCTGCCCAGGCAATGCAATTGTAATCGGCTGTAGCTGGGCTGGTTATTTCGTAGCCGTCAGTGGGAAGGTTTGGAAACGATGCTTCGATATTCTGGCGGCTCACTTGATGTAGCCCTGCTCGCGACCCCATGAGAGCCATGCTGCGGTCATTTTCTTGACGTTACCCCTATCCAGTGGAGCAACCGGGTCATCTCCAGTTATTGATTTAAGCGCCCAAAACCAGTGTCCCTTTTTTTCTTTCATTTCACTTAAGATAAAAGGAATAGCCGTTGGCCCCATGCCGATAATTTGCTGATAGGCGGGATGCATTGCTATTTCCATAATTGATGACTTTAATGCCGTATCACGTTCCCATTGAATCTTCAAAGAGTGGAATCTCGTGACAGGCGCATTCCAATTTCGCGAGAGCGGAAACAAATAATGTTCAAAAGAGCGAATTCCTTCTTTTGCTATAATCTTAGATTCATTCCCTACGGCAGTATTGTGGTAATCTGTAATGTCGGTCTCAAGCGGCGCTTTCCTACGAACTGCAGAGAAAGAAGCGTATGTCATTTGAAGAGCTCCCCCGTTTTTTCAGTTATGCTGTTAAAGAATATGTCATTCTTGAATTGTCTTAACTGATCAAAGATTGACCATATCTCTGCTTTATTGTCAGCAAAGCTCACTTCTCGAAAAACGTCTATATCAAAAATAAGAGGCAGCTTTTGGCCGTTTGTGACGCCTTCGATGGTTTCGTTAATCACTGCGGTTGCTTCTCTTTCTGAATCAGGTATTAAAAGTTGCATAAAAAAACCACCAAGAGCCTGTGGTAGTTCCGGCGCCACTTCAGGTAGCGTCAATATATAGTCCTTAAATGTAGTAAACGGGAGCGGAAGATCTATTCGGTTTATATATCGTAAAGCAAGGCGAGTGATTCTTAAAGGTTGTGCGTTCTCATAGTACAAGTTCCACAGTTCTTGTGCCTCTTCCCGGAAGCTTTGCCAGTTCTGATATGGTCTTAATTTGTTGAAAGTAAATCCATCGATTCGTGCCTGGGCTATTTTATTTGCTACGGATGAGCGGAATAAAAAACCATCTGGGTGTGACATTGGTACCGCGGAGGATGGCCCCTCGGGTGCTAGTTTGATATTTGCCTGGAATGCGATGCGCTGTTGCTTTTCTGGGAAGCGATCTTTAATTCTCTCGTGCAGCTCTTCGAAGCCAGACAAGGAAAAGGATTTATCCAGCTCAACTCGAATATCAAGGAGAGCTTCAGAAATTGGTGCTCGTGGAAAAATCGTATAGGGAACCACGTTTAGCCCTCGATGAGCACGGAAATTGTATTTATATTAGCAGAAATTGTAATTTTCCACAATGCTACACGAACTTGACCGTCTTCACGGCCTTGAGGCCCACGCTGCCCCGGGTCATGACGCCGAACTTCTTCAGCTCCAGGGTCCGCTCCTTGCCCTTCTCGTCGATCACCCGCACCTCGCCGCCCTTCCGGACGGCGCGGAAGAGCGCCACCGCGCCCTTCTTCACGTTCAGGAGCTTCACGCCCTTGCCCGCGCCGGTGAGCTGGGGGATGTCCTTGGCGGCCACGACCACGGCCTTGCCCTCGGTGGTCAGGAAGAGGACGAGCGGCAGGTCCAGGATGTCCACGCCCATGATGCTGTCCCCGGCCTTCAGCCCGGCGAATTTCTTCCCCGCCCGGGTGGTGACGCTGTTGAAGGGCGAGAGGTCGAACCGGAAGCCCACGCCCCTGGCCGAGACCGAGATCGCCATGGTGGTGCCGCCCGCCAAAGCGAGCTTTCCCTGCCCCTTCTTCTGCTCACCCTCCTCGCCGTTGCCGCCGCCCAGCACGGCGCTCAGGTTCATGGCGGCGACGGGCCGCTCGCCGTCGCCGAACTTGAAGAGATGCTGGACCGGCTCGCCGAAGCCGGAGCCCGCGGGCAGGTCGAAGGCCTTGACCACGTAGACCTTGCCGAGGGAGGAGAAGACCGCGATGTTGTCCCGCGTGTTCGCCGGCAGCAGGGCCAGCAGGTCGTCGCCCTCCTTGAAGCGGAGGTTCTCGCCCACGGTCTTGACGCGCCGCACCCAGCCCATCTTCGTCAGGATCACGGTGACGTCCTCATGGACGATGAAGTCGTCGTGGGAGAACTCCACGTCCTCGGCCGCCTTCATGACCGACCGGCGCTTGTCGCCGTACTTCTCCTTGATCTCGAGCAGCTCGGTCTTGACCAGGCCCCAGACCTTCTTCTGGCTCGCCAGGAGTGCCTCGATCTCCTTCCGGAGCCTCGTCTTCTCGGCCTTCTCCTTCAGCAGCCGCTCGATCTCGAGCCCCACGAGCTTGTAGAGCTGGAGGTCCAGGATGGCCCTGGTCTGCTCGTCATCGAACTTGAAGTGCTTTTTCAGCTTCTGGGCCGCCTCCTCGCGCGACCTGGCGCGCCGGATGATCCTGATGGCCGCGTCGAGATCGTCATAGAGCGCCTCGAAGGCCTTCAGGATATGGAGCCGCGCCTTCAGGAGCTTGAGGTCGTACTGCAGCCGCCTGGTCACGACCTCGAACCGGAAGTCGAGGTAGTACCGCATCAGCTCCTTGAGCGAGAGCCGCTCGGGCTCCATGTTCGGCTTGAGGGCCGTGAAGTTCACCGGGAAGCCGGACTCCAGGTCCGTGTGCCTGAAGAGGTAGGCGGTGACCAGCACGGGGTTCGTCTCGGCCTTGAGCTCCAGCACGATGCGCACCACGTCGGTGGACTCGTCGCGCACCGCGGTCACCTGGGGCAGCTTCCGGTCGTCCGTGAGGCCGATGAGCCGCTCGAGCAGCTTCGCCTTGTTCACCTGGTAGGGGATGGAGGTGAAGACCAGGGCCCGTTTGCCCCGCGGCAGGTCCTCGAGGGCATATTCGGCGCGGACACGCAGCGTGCCGCTGCCGGTCTGGTAGATCTCCTTCAGCTCCTTCCTGGAGTTCAGGACCTGGCCGCCGGTGGGGAAGTCCGGCCCCTTCACATGCTTCAGGAGGTCCTTGAGGTCGATGTTCGAGTTGTCGATCAGGGCGGCCAGGCCGTCGATGATCTCGCCGATGTTGTGCGGCGGGAAGGAGCAGCTCATGCCCACGGCGATGCCGGACGTGCCGTTCACCAGCAGCTGGGGGAACCGGGCGGGCAGGACCAGCGGCTCCTTGAGCGAGTTGTCGTAGTTCGGACGGAACCCGACGGTGTCCTTCTCGATCTCGACCAGCAGCTCCTCGGCGAGGTGCGAGAGCCGGGCCTCGGTGTAGCGCATGGCCGCCGCCGGGTCGCCGTCCATGCTGCCGAAGTTGCCCGAGCCCTCCACGAGAGGATAGCGGAGCGAGAAGTCCTGGGCCATGCGGACCATGGCGTCATAGGCCGCCTGGTCGCCGTGGGGGTGGAACTTGCCGAGCACCTCGCCCACCACGGCCGCGCTCTTCCGGAACTTGGCCGTGGGCCCGAGGCCCATCTCCCACATGGCGTAGAGGATGCGGCGGTGTACGGGCTTCAGGCCGTCGCGCACGTCGGGCAGGGACCGGGAAACGATGGTCGAGAGCGCGTAGGTCAGGAACCGGCTCTCCACCTCCTGGTGGAGCGCCGCGGTCAGGATGGAATCCTCTTTCGTCGGCATGGGCTACCTCGTTCGGCAAGGTGGGGCGGCCGTCCGCCCTCTCGGCGCGGCATTCTACCATGAACGGGCCATCTTTTTCAGCCCCTTTTTGGCCCGGTGGTGTATAATCCTAAAAACGGCCGTTGGGACACGGAAAATGCGGATAAAACCTGAGAAGGCAAATACCTTTGTTCTGAAAAGCTTTTCACCTTGTCCAAACGCTTTTTTCAGGATTATAGGACCAACATGCTTGGCATCAGTCTAAATCAGGCAGAGGCCTACAGCCAGGAGACCTTCCACTGCGGCAGCTGCAACAAGGACTTCTCCGCCAAGGTCATCACCTGGGTGGACGCTTCGCGCACGCCCCAGGTGAAGCAGCTCATCATGCGCTGGGCCTTCAACATCGTCCAGTGCCCGTCCTGCGGCTGCCGCCAGTTCGCCGAGACGCCCTTCTTCTACGAGGACTTCGAGGAGGGATTTCTCGTCGCGGTCTTCCCGCGCATTCCCGACGGCCGGGGCGCGGTGGAGGCCTCGATCCGGGAGAAGTACGGCTACTACCCGCTGCTCGAGTACTTCTACGACATGACGCAGCTCTGGACGCTGCTCTACCTGCAGGAGCACTACCGTCTGAACAGGAACCTGCGGTCGCTCTCGCGCATCGGCGTGGGCGAGGAGCGCGTCCGCAAGGTCATGCGTTTCCTGAAGGAAGACCCGCTCATGATCGACATCCGCGAGCGGCTGACCGAATCGTTCTTCGGCGATGCGACCGAGGACGACCTCATGGAGGTGCTCTCCCGCGCCATCTACGTGCTGGAGGAGATGCTGCCCTGGCCCATGGACCGGCGCTGCCTCTGCGGCGCCGACCTCTCGCAGGAGTTCAAGTGCTGCGGCAGCACCGTGGCGCTGGACGAGCACGACGCGCTCCTCTCGCGCCACTACGTGATCTACTGCTCCTCCTGCGGCGAGTCGCTCGCCGGCGCCTCCTGCGAGGTCTGCGGGCGGGTCTATACCTGGAAGCTGGGCGTCGTTCCCTCCCACCAGCCGGCCGCCCGGAAACAGGACCGGCAGCCGGTGGAGCGGCCTGCCGAGGACCGGCGCTGAGCGCGCAAGCGCCAAGTTTCTCCCCAACAATTTTGTTGACCTCGACCGGCACATATGCTATTTTCTCCCCGAACGATGCCGTGACCGCACTCTTCCCTCAGCCGCGACGCCCCTTCCCGGGCCTCCCCGGGAGCTGCTGAACTTCCTCTCTGTTGCATCGTTGCTGCGGCCCGGCGCCGCCGCGCGCCGCCGTGAACTCCGCCCAGGTCGGTAAAGCGAGGAGCATCCGTGGTGAACGCGGCCGCCGGAGAGCAGCTCAGGGACCTTTTCGTATCCGACCGGTGGCAGCAGCATCTCCAGGTCCTGTCCGAGGCCGTGGTCTTCTCTCTCGGCGTCTTTTCCGCCGCCGGCGCGCTCCTTGCCGCGGCCGATCCGCACTATCCCTGCTCCCTGCTCCGCGCCACGCCGCTCCGCGACCAGTGCCGGTCCTGCGGCGTCCGCGGGGCCGCCCGGGCGCTCAAGCGCGGCAGGCCGGTGCTCTACAAGTGCCCCCTGCGGGTGGTCTGCTTTGCGCTTCCCGTTGAATATCTCTCCGAACGCGCCATGGTCATCGGCCGGGGCTCCTTCGCGTCCTACCGCGACCTCCGGACGTTCCTCAACCTCGCGGGGGACGAGAGCGCGGCCGGGGCGCTGCCGGCCGGGTCCACGCTCCGTTTCACCACGCCCCGCGACGCCCGCCGCGCCTGCGGCATCGTCCGGAGCTCGCTCCAGCAGCTCCTGAAGAACGAGCAGGAGAACGCCGCGCTGCGGCTCAGGATGGACGCGCTGGACGACCTCATGGGACAGTGGGACGCGTCAGCGGCGAAAGACCCGGTAACGGTCTATGACCGGCTGATGACCGGGCTGCTCCACCTGCTGGCGGTCCAGAGCGTGGTGCTCTTCTTCCGGGATCCTCACCAGAACGGCTATGCGCCGCTCTACGGCCGCGACCGCGGCGGCGCGGCCCCGCCCCCGGCCGTGCTCGACGGCCAGGATCCCGTGGTGCGGCTGCTGCAGGCGAAGAAGCCCTATGTTGCCACTTCCGAGCCGGTCCTCGGCCTCCGGCGCGAACATCTCCGGAGCGGCTCGGCATCCTGGTTCTTTCCCCTCTGGACCGGGGGGGGCCTCGAGGGCATTGTCGGGCTCGGCCACGGCGCGCTCCGCGAGAGCGACATCCGCATCGTGCGCGCGCTCTGCACCAAAACGGCCCTCACGGTCGAGAACCTTCGTCTCCATGCGGACCTTTCCCGCAAGTTCGAGCGGTTCGCCGCCACGGTCGAGCTGGCCAAGGCCCTGGCGCCGATCCGGAGCTACGAGGTGCTGCTCGAGTCGATCCTGAGCAAGTCCGCCGACCTCCTGGCCGCGGAGCGGGGGTCGCTCATGCTCCTGGACCGCGAGACGGACGCGCTCCTGCTCGAGGTGCGGAAGGGCGTGATCGAGGGCCTGGCGGAGAAGCTGCGGATCCCCAAGGGCGAGGGCATCGCAGGACAGGTGGCGACCAGGGGCGAGCCGCTCCTGGTGCAGGACCTGGAGCTGGACCCGCGGGTGCTGCAGAAGAACCGGGGCCACTACAAGACCCGCTCCTTCCTGAGCGTGCCGCTCAAGATCGGCGACCGCACGATCGGCGTGCTGAACCTGTCGGACAAGGTTTCGGGCGAGGTCTTCACCGAGGACGACCTGCAGCTCATCCAGTCCTTCGCGAGCCATGCCGTGGTGGTGCTGGAGCGGAACGTGCTCTACGGACAGACCGAAGAGCTGAAGCGGCTCTCGATCACCGATCCCCTCACCGGTCTGCTGAACCGGCGGTACTTCCAGGAGCGGCTGGAGGAGGAGATCGCCCGGTCCAGGCGCCACGGCCGCAGCCTGAGCCTCATGATGCTCGACATCGACGGGTTCAAGACCTACAACGACACCTTCGGCCATCCCTCGGGCGACCGGCTGCTGAAGCTCGTCTCCGAGGCGATCATGCGCACGGTCCGGAGCATGGACATCGTGGCCCGCTACGGCGGGGACGAGTTCCTCGTCCTGCTGCCCGAGACCGAGCCGGCCCGCGCCGCCCAGATCGCCGAGCGCATCCGGGGGGATGTGGCGGACGTGGCGCTCGAGCCGGGCAGCACGCCGGCGCGGGGCATCGTGGCGGTGACGGTCAGCATCGGCATCGCCGGCTATCCGCGGAACGGCGCGACACTGGAGGAGATCATCAGCCAGGTCGACCGGGCCCTGTACCAGGCGAAATCCAGAGGAAAGAACCGGACCGAGCAGCTTCCCTGACCAAAACATGGACGGACAGCGGACCCAGGAAGACGGATTCATCGGCAGGAGCGAGGACCTGCTGTTCCTCGCCCGCTGGGCCGGCGCGGCCGGCAGCGCGGCGGCCGGGAGCCTCGTGCTGACCGGCGGGCCGGGAACGGGCAAGACCGCGCTGCTCCAGCGGCTTGCTGCCCGGCTCTTCTGGAAGCAGGAGCGCGTCGCGCCCTTCTTCTATCCCGCCGCCGGAGCGGTCCTCGATGCGGCGGACCTCGCCCGGGACCATCTCGCATCCTTCCTTCGCCAGCGGCTGGCCTTCGAGCTTCGGGACCAGAATCTGCTGCATCGAACCGCGGTCTCCCTGGAGGAACTGGAAGAGCAAGCCGGCCGGCGCGGCAGCGGCTGGGCAGGCGAGCTCATCTCCCGGTTCCGGCGCTGCACCGAACCCCTCCTGCAGCTCCGCATGGCGATCCAGGCGCCCGTCGCATCAGCTGCAGCGACCGGCAGGCCGGTTGCGGTCATGATCGACGACCTGCCCCTGCTGGACGGGCTGTGCCGCAGCGATCCCAAGGGCCCGTCCCTCCTCCCGCTCTTCCTCGCTTCCGTAGCGGACCGCAGGACGCCGCACCTCCTGGCGGGCTGCAGCGCCGCCATGGCGGAGCTCGTCCTGCCGGCCTTGAGCTGCATGGAACTTCGACCGCTCACGCCCCGGGAGAGCGATCTGCTGCTGCAGGAGATGCTGCAGGCGCGGGGCCTGAGCGCCGCCGAAGCGCCTCCTGCGCTGCTCGGCCTGCTGAACGGGAACCCGCTCTATCTCCGGAGGGTGGCCATGGCGGCCCAGGCGGGAAACGGGGATGCCGGCGAGATGCTCTGGCGCGCCTACCTGCAGGAGATCACGGCCGGCGGGCTGCAGCGCTATTTCGTCGGAAAGCTCACAATGCTCTTTTCCGCGCCGCAGGGCCGCAGGGCCGTGCTCGAGGAGCTGCATCGCCTTTGCAGAACAGGCGCGCAAACGACAGCAGCCGCTCCAGACGCCCTGACGCCCGAGGCTGCACGGAGGCTGCTCTGCTCCGGATTCCTGCAGCCCGGGTTCAGCGCCTGGCGCGCTCCGGACGACGGCGTGCTGCGGGACTGCATCGCACTGCTGTGCGAACGGGAGTTCACCGGCATGCCGGAGGACGAGCTCCTGCGCAGGGTGCTGGCGGAACGCACGGACCGGCCTCAGGACGTGCGCTCCTGGGATCTGGTCGTTCCGCTCACTCCCCGATCGGAGCTTGTGGTGGCCCAGAGCCTCGAGCAGATCGGGAAGAACCTGCATATCGCCGAGGAGGCGATCGGCCAGCTCCAGATGGCGGTCATCGAGGCCTGCATCAACGCCATCGAGCACACGCGGGGAGGGGATCGCAGGCTTTATGCGTCCTTCCGGATCTTCCCGGACCGGCTGGAGGCCCGGATCGAGAGTCAGGGCACGGACTTCCTGCACGGGGAGACCGGCGAACCCCCTTCCGAGCCGTCTCTGCGGGAAGGGCCGCAGCGCGGCCAGGGAATCAGGCTGATGAAGCGGTTCGCCGACGAGGTCCGGTTCGAACGCACCGGAAAGGGGACGCGGGTCGTGCTGGTGAAGGACCTGTCCCGCGCGGCGGCTGGGAAAGAGGGGGTGTCCCATCGTGAGTAATTTTTCTCTGTCATGGACCACTGCCGAGGGCATCGTGGTGATGCGGCCGCGGGGCTATGTGGACAGCATCGGCGCGGAGGAGCTTGAGGAGGCGAGCGCCGAGGCGATCGGGCAGGGCCGGACCAGGCTCGTGGTGAACTTCTCCGACACCCAGTTCATCAACAGCGTCGGCGTCTCGATCCTGATCAGCATGATCCAGCGCGCCCGGGAGTCCTCCGGCGTGCTCTGCTTCTCGAACGTAAAGAAGGTCCACCAGGAGGTCTTCGATATGCTCGGCCTGACGCGCCATGTGATGATGTTCGGGGAGGAGGGCGAGGCGGTCCGCTACCTCGCCGGAAAGGGGGCGGCATGAGCTCGCGAGCCGATCTCCAGCGGATGCTCTTCAATCTCTCCGGCCTGGTGGACCTCGGCCAGGAGGTGGTCTCGGGCCGCGGGTTCGCCGACCGGATGAAGACGGCGCTCTATGCGATCATGGGCATGTTCTCCATCCCCGAAGCGGCTCTCTTCGTGCACGATCCCGCAGGTCATGATCTCGTCTATCTCACCGGGCGGGGCCGGTCCGAGCTCTCCGGCGTGCGCCTCTCCCTGGCCGAGGAGGACCGCGTGGACCTGCCGCAGAACGAGCCGGCGGACGTCCCGTCAAAGCGCATTGCCGGTCTGCTGCGGCGGAACGGCGAGGTCTTCGGCGGCCTGCGCGCCGATGTGCTGGTGCCGCTCTTCGCGAGACAGGAACTGATCGGGATGATGGTGCTTGGTCCCCGGCTCTCGGGCGGGAGGCTGCTCAGGACCGAGCGGGACGTGCTGCGCGTGGCGGCGCACCAGCTCGCGGCGGCCATGCAGAACGCCCGGCTCTTCGCCCGGTGCGCCGAGCAGGCGGACGAGAACCTGCGGCTCTACGAGAACATGCGGCGCATCTACCACGACACCATCTCGGCCTTCGCCACGGCCATCGACGCGAAGGACCGCTACACCAAGAACCATTCCTTCCGCGTGGCCGGGTACGCCGCGTCCATGGCGCGGGAGCTGCAGTGGAGCGACGGCGCGGTCGAGGCGATCTACGTGGCAGGACTGCTCCATGACATCGGGAAGCTCTCGCTCGACGCGGACCTGATCAACAAGGGCGAGACGCTGACGCCCCAGGAGCAGGAGAAGATCCGGCGGCATGCCGAGATCTCCTTCGACATCGTCCAGAAGATCCGGCTTCCCTGGGGGGAGACCTCGCAGTACATCCGGCATCACCACGAGCGGCCTGACGGACGGGGGTATCCCGACTGCCTGGAAAGCCGGGACCTGAGCGACGGGGCGAAGATCCTGGCCGTGGCGGACGCCTACGATGCCATGACCACCGACCGGCCCTACCGGCCGCGGCTTACGCAGGACGAGGCCATACGGGAGATCAGGCGATGCGAGGGCGCGCAGTTCGACGGCAGGATCTCGTCCGTGCTCTTCCGGCTCATCGAGAGCGGCCGGGCCGCCAGGCCGCTCCACCCTTCCGGCGGGAAGTACGCGACAGGCGGGACGCCCCTGCTTTCCGTAGAGCTTCCCCGGCGCGCTGATGCCTGATCAGTGACCAGGAAGGACCGGATCCCACATGAAAACAGCACGGGCGGCCGTTCCCGGCCGCCCGTTCCTTGATCGTTGCCATATAAGAAAGAGGGCGGGTTTCAAACCCGCCCCTACGGTCTGCTAGGCCTTGCTCTCCGCCTTCCTGGCGATCAGCTGCTTCGGCGCAGAGACCAGGTAGCCCATCACCGTCCCGGCAAGGCCGCCCACCACGATGCTCACCGCCGCCGTGGCCGCGATGCCCACGCCGATGCCCATCACGATCGCCGCACGCACGAACAAGGTCGGCTCCACCGTCCCGCCCATCAGCTTCTGGAGCAGGATCAGGGTCCCGTAGCTCCCGAAGTAGAAGCCCGCCATCACCCCGAACACCAGGAAGAGCACTCCGCCGACCACCGCACCGATCTTCATCCCCGTCTTCACTGTCTCGTTCTTCATTGTCGTATCTCCTTTTCCAAGATTTTAGTATGTCGTTATTTCTCTGTTCTGCTGTTGCCGTTCTCCTGAATTCTGGCTCCTGCTTCTCTACTACTTATGCGCCCCGGCTTCCTTCCGCGCCCTCTCGGCCGCTGCATCCGCCGACCGGCCCAGGAGCCAGCCCAGGGTCGAGGCGGCGGTCACGATCGCGATGCCGGTCACCAGCACGCCCACCAGCATCGAGACCAGCACGATGGCCCGGGAGATGAGCCCCGGCTCGAGCGGCAGCCCGAAGAGCCAGCCCGCCAGATTGATGCCTGCCGCGCCGCCGATGAGGCTGCCGGGCAGAAGCCCGAAGATCGCGAAGAGCACGAGCCCTGCCCCTGCTCCGATGTATGCGCCTTTTCTTGCCAGAGTGTTCTTCATGACCTGTCCCTCCTTTGTTCTCCCCCTCACCTTTGCTTCCTCTCCCGCCGGGGGAGAGGAGATTTGGAAGGGGTTCATCATCGCGTTCTGCCTGGTATATTGCAGACCCTGTGCCAAACCGGAAGTCGTTGATTTTCCAAATGAACATATCTCGCCAGGCTTTGCAGGTCTGCGAATACCGCCCTGTCTCATGACCGATATGCCAAAGAACAGCGTTTGAGCAAGGGAAGCAGGACCAATGAAAATCGGGATCGGTCTTCTTTGATATAATGCAGATATGAAACCACGTATGAAGCTTTCTCTTCGGAACCTCTGCCTGTCTTTGTCTCTTCTCCTGCTGATGCCGGCCGCGCTCCCGGCGCAGGAGCACAGGGAGCGCGATTTCGAGATCGCCCTCACCAGGGGGCAGTATGAGATCGAACTGGGCAACTTTGCAGCCGCTGCAGGCCACCTGGAGCGCGCCCTGGCGATGAAGCCGGGCAGCCGCGATGCGCGGCTGTCGCTCGGCATCGCCCTCGCCCGGGGAGGGGAGCTCGGCCGGGCGCGGGAGGTGCTGCAGAAGGCGGTGGACGCCGACCCCGGCGACGGCCGGGCGCGGTACGAGCTGGCATTAGTGCTGGCAAAGCTGGGGGACCGAGGGATGGCCCGGGACCTGATGGCCCGGGCGGCAGAGCTCAGCAGGAATGAGGAGCTTCGCGCAGCTGCAGAGGGTTTCCTGCGCGACGAGGGCCGGTATGGACCGCCGGAGAGGCCGGGCCTTCGTATAACCGCAGGCATGCAGTACGATTCCAACGTCATCCTGGAGCAGGATGCTCCTCCCGTGCCGTCGATGGAGAGGAAGGCCGACTGGCGCGGGGTTATCGTGGCAAAGGGAACGCTTCCTTTCCTGAGAACGGACCGCAGGGGCGGCGAGGCAAGCTACCAGTTCTACCAGAGCCTGCATCGGCGGCTGGAGGACTACAATGTGCAGCAGCATGCGGCTCGGCTGTCCGGACAGGCGGACCTTTCCGCTGCCGTGCGGCTCGGGCTCGCCTATTCCTTTGAATACTCCGTGGTCGGGACCGAGCACTACAGCACGGCGCACCGGATGGAGCCCCGGCTGACCCTCGGCCTCTCTTCGCGGTCGCTCACGGAGCTGCGCGGGGCATACGAGTCCCGCAGGTTCTTCAACACCCCGCTCTTCACGAACCTGGCCGAGAAGAGCGGGACGAACGCAGCTGCCGGCATCGTGCATACGATGAAGGCCGGGCCGCGGGCGGCGGTCTCACTCGCCTATACCTATGACCGGGTGTCGGCGGACCAGAGCTACTGGGACTATACCGGCCATCGCGCGGCAGTGAACGGGCTGCTCGAGGCGGGCAGCTACAGGGTCTTCCTGGGCGCGGCCTACCATGACCGGAGATACGGCGGCACGCCTCCCGGCGCGGGCGACAGGCGCCATGACGGCTCCCAGGAGCTCTCGGCCGGCGTGAGCAGGAAGATCGGGAGTGCGCTCATCCTCTCGCTGACCGATACCTATACGTTCAATGACTCCAACCTGGCGACCTACGAATATCGGCGGAACATCGTCGGGCTGTTCGCGGAGATGGCGCTATGATGAAACGGACGGGAAGGATCGGATCTTACATCGGAGCCGCGGTGCTCCTGGCCGTCACGGCCGTTGGCGCGGCTGCGGCGCCGGAGAAGGCGGGGGATGTCGTGTTCCTGCGCGGAAAGGCCCAGATCGAGCGGGCCGACGGGGCCGTAGCGGCGCAGGTGCGGGCGGTCCTCCGGGAGGCCGACAGTGTCGCGACCCGGGACCGGTCCCGGATCAAGATGCTCTTCCGGGACGACAGCATCCTGACCCTGGGGTCCAATAGCCGGCTGGTCATCAGGAAGTATCTCTATGACCCGGGCAACAGGAAGGCGGAGTCGATCTATGAGCTGGCGGACGGCAGGCTGCGCTCCGTGGTCAACAGCCCGGGATTCAAGGTGACCACGCCCACGGCCTTTGCTGCGGCGCGCGGAACGCTCTTCACGGTGGCCTATGACGCCGATGCCAATATGACGCGGATCCTCGTGACCGAAGGAGAGGTGGAGGTGCGGAACGCGGATCCCGCGGTCGCGGGATCGCAGATCGTGCGCTCCGGCGAGGAGACATCGGTCTCCGCGGGACAGCCTCCGACGCCGCCGGCGCCGTTCGCCGCTGAAGCGTTCGATGACCATGGGGCGGACGCGGCAGAGGTAGAGCTCGAGGACGAGCGGGAGGATGGCCTGCTGCATGACCTGCGCGAGCGGATCGAGAAGGTCGAACGTGAGCATCCGATCGAGCAGGAGCCGGCCCACACGACGACGCGGACCACCCTGGACATCAGGTTCCGGTAGCGGGAGCGAGGTGCGCCATGAAACGACGAACGATCATCCTGGCAGCAGTGCTGGCATCAGCGGCGGCGCTGCATGCCTGCGGCGTCATTCCGAACAGGAACACCTCCATCGTGACGGTCACGGTGGGCGATACGCCGCATAAGGCCGTGCTGAAGGCCGAGGCCGGCACGGCATGGACGCGGCTGCGCCACTTCTGGGAAAGGCTGGACCTCGTGCCAACGGCCAGCGCCTATATCCCCTCGGTGGTCCAGTCCATCGTCGTGACCGTGACCGCGGCGGACATCAGCGTTCCCATCCTCGGGGTGAGCAGCGTCAAGCCGACCGACGTTGCCGTAACGGTCCGTCTCGAGGTTCCGAACGGGTCGGCGCGGAGCTTCCTGGTGGAGGGCTACCGGGGGATCGACGGCCAGGCCTACTACCGCGGCTCGGCGACGGCGGACCTCTCGGGCGCGGACGTGACCCTGCCGGTCAGCATGAGCTTCGTGGGTCCGGGCATCCGGGTGGACAATCAGAATCCCTCCGCAGCCGATTCGCCGACCTGCGGTACAGCAGCATCCCCCTGCCTGACGATCACCTATGCCCTGAGCTCCCGGACCACCGGCACCGATGCGATCCTGGTCTCCGCGGGCACCTACTCATCTGCCACAGGGGAGGTCTTCCCGCTCCAATTGAAACCGAACACCGCGCTCATCTGCCTGGGAGCGGTGAATTCGACGATCATTGATGCCTATAACGAAGCAAGCGACGCCATCTACGGCGCTGGCGGAGCATCGGTCGATAACTGTACGATCATTCCCGAGTGCGACTATATTGCGATCGACGACACGGCGGCGAGGATAATGATCAATGGCGTGGTGATCGATTCGAGCCAGAGCTGCCCTGCGTGGGATTCCATTATGCTGTCAGCGGATTCCACGGTCATCGAATCCACTATTCTGGATGGATGGAGCACTTATATCACGGTGAATGCCGGGAAACCGGTCATCAAGCTCAATACGCTCGTAGGGTCACTGAATTCCACGGACGGGATCTCTGTCCAGGCAGGGAGCCCGGTCATTGACAGCAATACTATTGCGGGCATGAATGGGAAGGCCATTGCGGTCTTTAACGGAGAACCCTCCATCAGCGCGAACACTCTCCGCAACAATCTCGTTGGAGTGGACATTCAGTCGCCAGGCAAACCGCTCATCTCTGGCACGTTGTTCGATGGCAATAATACCGGCATCGAGATCTGGGCAGGGGATGCGGAAATCACGGGCAACACCATTCGCAACACCGGTCTTTCCGGCATCGGCATATCGATCACCGGCGGAGGCAGTCCGCGGATCGCCGGCAACACGATCCACGAGAACTATATCGGCGTGGAGGTCACAACGTCGACGGGAAGCCCGCGGATCAACAGCAATTCGATCTACTGCAACCCGGCCTATGACGTAGGGGTCAATGCAACACTCGTGCTGGACCTGCGGCAAAACGCCTGGGACCACGATGCCACGACAAGCCCCGCAGGGCCGATCGTCGGACCCTTCGGGTATAACGGCGAGGATATCGTCGTTACGTCGCCGACACCAACACCGGACTACTCGGGTGCGGTCGCGGCGCCGAACGGGTGCAGGCCTTATCCGGACCCGGTGGGAAAGCCGATCAGATAAGGAAACGCACGCTGCCTTGAACCCCTTTGCCAGGATAAAGGTCATCACCGTCTTCGGCCTGTTGAGCACGGCGCTCTTTCTCGGCCTCGCGCTCTGGGCGCCGCGGTCCGTGGAGGAGCGCGTGGAGTCGCTCTTCCTCGACCTGCGCTTCCAGCTCCGGAACAGGTTGGCGCCGCCGCCCGTCCCCCGGGACATCGTGATCGTCGAGATCGACGAGCGGAGCCTCGAGACCTACGGCCGCTGGCCCTGGAGCAGGACGCGCCAGGCGGGACTCATCGAGCGGATCATGGAGGCCGGACCGAAGGTCCTGGCCGTTGATATCTTCTATCCCGAGCCGGAGAGCCCGCGGGCCGACAACGCCCTGGCCCGGACGCTGCGCAGACACCAGGGACGCATCGTGCTGGCCGCGGGATTCGATACCGCGCCCGGCACGAGGGAACCGCCCGATTATCTCTTTGACAACGCGGTGATGAACGTGCAGGACGCTTCGCGCCTGCGCCAGGCGGTCGCGGTCACCAAGCTCAAGCTCTCGATCGATGCCCTTTCCTCGCAGGCCGGTCTCGGCCACGTCTACAGCCCCGCGGACCTGGACGGCAAGCTCCGCTGGGAGCTTCTCACGATCAGGTACAACGGGGACCTCTACCCCTCCCTCGCGCTCATCACCGCGGTCCTGGCGGAGGGCCGGAGCATCGAGGACATCGTGGTCTTCGGCGGCCGCGCCGTGCGGACCGGATGGACCGACGTCCCGACCGACCCCGCCGGCCGGATGCGGATCAATTACCTGGGCCCTGAGCGGACCCTGCCCTATATCTCCGCGGCCGACGTACTGGCAGGCGCCGCTGATCACTCCCTGTTGCGAGACCGGATCGTGCTGCTCGGCACCTCGGCCATCTCGACCTTCGATTTCGTGGTCACGCCGTTCTCGGCGCGCATGCCGGGCGTGGAGAAGAGCGCGACGGTCATCGTGAACGTCCTGCACGGCCGGTTCCTGCGCAGCGCGCCGCTCTCAGTCACGGCCCTGGCGCTGCTCGCCGGAGGCCTTTTCCTGGCGTTCCTGCTGCCCCGCGTGCCGGCTCGGCCCGGGCTCTGCTCGTCATTCTCCGTGCTGCTGCTCTATTTCGGTCTGAACCAGTATCTCTTCACCTGGCAGGGGTACTACGTCAACTTCCTCTATCCCTTCGGCAACATGCTGGGCATCGCGGTCTTTGCGGCGGGGTACAAGTATCTGACCGAGGAGCGGAAGGCCCGGGAGCTCCGGCGGATGTTCTCCCACTATGTTTCCCCGAAGATCGTGGAGCGGCTGCTCGAGGACCCTGAATCGGCAAAGCTCGGCGGCCTCCGGAAGGAGGTGACGGTGCTCTTCTCGGACGTGCGGGGGTTCACGACCTTCTCGGAGAAGCGGCGGCCCGAGGAGGTCGTGGAGCACCTGAACGAATACCTCCAGGAGATGACCGATATCATCTTCAAGTGGGAGGGAACGCTCGACAAGTTCGTGGGCGACGAGATCATGGCGTTCTGGGGCGCGCCGCTCGACCAGCCGGACCACGCGGAGCGCGCGGTCAAGTGCGCGCTGAACATGTCCGACCGGCTCGGGGAGCTGCAGGCGAAATGGCGGGCCGAAGGCAAGGAGCCGCTGGACAACGGCATCGGGCTGAACACCGGCGACGTGCTGGTGGGGAACATCGGGTCGGCGGACAAGAAGATGGACTATACGATCATCGGCGACCACGTGAACCTGGGCGCCCGCGTCGAGACGTTGACGCGGAAGTACGATTCACGGGTGCTGATCACGGAGTTCACCTACGAGAAGGTCCGGCATCTGGTGGAGGACGGCCGGCTCTATCGCGTGGACATGAAGGAAATGGACACCGTGAAGGTCAAGGGCAAGGACATTCCCGTCAGGATCTTCGGCATCCGCTCAGTGCACCGGAAGCAGTAGCCATCCCGCCGTCCCTCATCACCGCATCATCCCCGCAGGTGGCATTCCACAAAATGGCCGCTGCCGAGGTCGGTCCAGCGGGGCGGGACCCTGTCGCAGGGTTCGAACCGGCGGATGCAGCGCGTATGGAAGCGGCAGCCGGGCGGGACCTTCGCGGGGCTCGGGATGTCGCCCTTCAGCAGGATGTGCTGCTTCTTCACCGTGGGGTCGGCCACCGGGATGTCGGCCAGGAGCGCCTCGGTGTAGGGATGGGACGGGCTGCGGTAGATATCCTCGGCCGCGGCGATCTCGACGATCCTCCCCAGGTACATGACGGCCACGCGGTCCGAGAAGTGGCGCACCACGTTCAGGTCGTGGGCGATGAAGAGGAACGAGAGGCCCAGGTCCTGCTGGAGGTCCGCCAGGAGATTGATGATCTGGGCCTGGACCGATACGTCCAGGGCAGAGACCGGCTCGTCGGCCACGATGAAGGAGGGTCCGCTCGCGAGCGCCCGGGCGATGCCGATCCGCTGGCGCTGGCCGCCGGAGAACTCATGGGGATAGCGGGAGAGGACGTCGCCGCTCAGGCCGACCTTCGCGAGCAATGCCGCGGACCGGTCGTCGAGCTCGTTTTTCGGCGCGAGGCCATGGATCACCAGCGGCTCGGCAACGATGTCCCGGATGCGCATCCGGGGATTGAGCGACGCGAAGGGATCCTGGAAGATGATCTGCATCTCCTTCCTGAGCTCGCGGAGCGCTTTCCGGTCGAGGCCGGCGAGGTCCCGGCCCCGGAAGCGTATCCTGCCCGAGGTGGGCGGCAGCAGGCCCAGGCTGAGCCGGCCGAGCGTCGACTTGCCGCAGCCGCTCTCGCCCACGAGCCCGACCACCTCGCCCGCGGCGACGGAGAGCGTGACCCCGTCGACTGCCCGGGCCTCCGCGGCCGGCCCGAAGGCCGACCTGACCGGGAAGGACTTGTGGAGGTCGTTGATCTCCAGGATCTGGTCAGTCATGATAAAAGATGACACCTGAACACGAATGCCACGAATGGACGAATGTCACGAATACCGCCGGAAGCTAAGGCATACGCGATAATTATTGTTCCATCAGAACGACATCCCCCTTACCCGACCCTCTATCCCGAGGGGAGAGGATTCAAGGTGAGGGGTTTAAACGGAAGGAATTTAAAATGCTTTTGTGTTAGACATGAGCCTCTTTCTGGAACAAAAGGAGAAGAATACGTTTTTCCGATCCGGTGAAAATACGGTTCTTTGTTTTTGATGTTATTCGCGCCATTCGTCCATTCGTGTAATTCGTGTTAGGGTCTTTGGTCCTGTTGCTTGCCCTGAACTCCGCACTCCGCACTGGCATTATTTCGCCTTCCAGCACCTCACCGTGTGGCCCGGCCGGACCTCGACCAGATCCGGCTGCGTCTCGCAGACCCCGCCGGCGAGCTCGCAGCGCGGGGCGAAGCGGCAGCCCGCGGGCAGCTCGGACAGGCGGGGCACGGCGCCGGGGATGGTCCGGAGCCGGGTACGCTTCGTCTCTCCCGGCTTCGGCAGGGAGGCCATCAGGCCGCGCGTGTAGGGATGGAGCGGTTCGGCGAAGAGCTCCCGCGTTCCGGCCTGCTCCACGATCCTGCCGGCGTACATGACCGCGACCTCGTGGGCCCGCTCGGCGATCAGCCCGAGGTCGTGGGTCACGAGCATCAGGGCCATCCCCATCTCGGCCTGGAGGCGGCCGAGCAGCTCAAGGATATGGGCCTGGATCGTGACGTCCAGCGCGGTGGTGGGCTCGTCGGCGAGGACGAGCTTCGGGCGGCAGGCGATGGCCATGGCGATCATCACGCGCTGGCGCATGCCGCCCGAGAGCTGGTGGGGATATTCATGCACGCGCTTCTCGGGCGAAGGAATGCCCACGGAGCGCAGCAGTTCCACCGCCTGGTCGAGCGCATCGGCGGCGGTGATCTCCTTATGGGTGGTGAGGACCTCGGCGACCTGGTCGCCCACGGTGAAGACCGGATTCAGCGCGGTCATGGGCTCCTGGAAGACCATGGAGATCCGCGCGCCCCGGACCCTGCGCATCTCGGCCGGCGGCAGGGCGAGCAGGTCGGTCCCTTCGAAGAGGATGCGGCCCGCGGTGATCCGGCCGGGCGGGGGCGCCAGGTTCAGCACCGAGAGGGCGGTGACGGTCTTGCCGCAGCCGCTCTCGCCCACCAGGCCGAGCACGCTCCCGTGCCGGACGGTCAGGGAGAGGTCGTCCACCGCCGTGAGCGTTCCGGCGGAGGTGGCGAAGACGGTGGTGAGGCCCTGTATCTCGAGGAGTTCCACCGGGCCGCGCCTCAGGACTGCGGGGGCTTGACGAAGTTGAGATAGGTCCGGACCGCGGAATGGCCCGGCTCGATGCGGAGGGCTTCCTGCCATTCCTCCTCGGCGAGGCCGTAGAAGCCGCGGGAGTAGTAGGTGATGCCGAGGTGCAGGCGGGCGGGCATGAACCGCGGGTTGACCTCCTTGGCGCGGTTGAACTGCCGGATGGCGTCGTCGTAGCGGCCCTTCTCGCGGAAGGCGATGCCGAGCTGGGTGATGATGTCGGCGAAGCCCGGAGCGAGCTGGAGGGCCTTCTGAAACTCGTCGATCGCCTCGTCGAGCATCCGGAGGTTGATGTAGATGTTCCCGATCTTGAGGTGCTCGTTGGCGAGCTTGCCCTTGATGAAGGGGTCGACGTCCGGCGAGGTCTCCTTGCTGATGCGCGCCGCGCGCTCGAAGACCTCCCGGGCCTTCTCGTACTTCCCCTGGTCGCTGTAGGTGATGGCGAGGTTCAGCGACGCCTCGGTATAGCCGGGATTGATCTCGAGCGCCTTCTCGAAGGCCCTGGCCGCGAGCTCGCCCCGGTTCGTCCGGCTGTAGATCAGCCCCATCTTGTTCTGGATGTCGGCGAACCGGGGGTTGACGCTCAGGATCCGGTGGAAGACGTTCTCCGCCTGCAGCAGATCGCCCTTCGCGAAGGCGTCCATGCCCTGCTCATAGAGCTCATCGAGGTTGATGGTCATGCTCCCTCCCTGGAGCGGCGGACCGGTGCTGAAACGGACCGCATTACGGGTCGGGAAAACTGTAGCATACTCGCTTGCGGCATGTCAATCGTTAAGCCGCAGCCGGCCCCGGTCGCACGCGGAGAGCAGGAGCGGTTGCGATCTTCCCGTTCGCTCTGCCGGGCGATGCACTGTCAGCAGCGCTTGGTCCGCCCGTGCTGCAGGCCGGACAACAGGTTGCCGTGCTTTCCTGCATCACCATGGTGAAAATTCCCTGAGCGTTGCAGAAAATCAACTTCCAGCGAGTGGCGTTCCTGCGCACTACGGGTGACGGAAATCAGCAAGAGAAGGGGGAACTCCCCGGAGGCGGGGGGACCAGGGAACGAGGTTAAGATCCTTGCTTCAGCAGCTCCTCCATGATCGCCGGCCCGGCGCTGGTGCCGATGCGGTCCGCGCCGGCATCCAGCATCAGCCGCAGGGTCGCGAGGTCCCGGATGCCGCCCGCGGCCTTGATGCGACAGGTCGAGCCGACAGCGGCGCGGATGGTCCGGACATCCTCGACCGTCACGCCGCGGGGGCCGTAGCCGGTGCAGGTCTTGATGAAGGCGGCGCCGGCACGGACCGCGATCCGGCAGGCCTCGGCGGTCTCGTCGGGAGAGAGAAGGCCGGTCTCGATGATGACCTTCTGGACCGCCCCTCTGGTCATGGCGATCACGTTCTTCACGTCGATCTCGGCCTGCTCCGGCCTGCCGGACCGCAGCATGCCGATGTTCATGACGATATCGAGCTCCTCCGCGCCGTTTTTGAGCGCCTCCATGGCCTCGAGGATCTTGACCGTCGTGGTGACCGCGCCGAGCGGGTACCCGACGACCGCGCAGACCTTGACCCCGCTGCCGCCGAGCGCGGAGCGGGCCCGCGCCGCCTGCCAGCCGTGCACGACCAGGGCGGCGAAGCGGTGACGGGCCGCCTCGCGACAGGCGGCCTCGAGCTCGGCAACGGCGGCTCCCGGTGCGAGCACGGCCTGGTCGATCAGGCCTGCCAGGGACCGTGCGTCCTCAGCCATGACGCCGCACCTCCGTTCGGTAGGCCTGCATCAGCGTGCGGGTGACCGGGCCGGGCCGTCCGCTGCCGACGACCGATCCGTCCACCGTGGTCACGGGCAGGACCTCGGCCGTGGTGTTCGTGAGGAAGCATTCATCCGCCTGCAGAAGGGTCCGCGGACGGAGCAAGGCTTCGCGGGTCCGGACGCCGGCGGTGCGCGCCAGATGGAGCACCAGATCGCGCGTCACGCCCTCCAGGATGCCGCTCTCGAGACCGGGCGTCATCAGCACTCCCTTGCGCACGATGAAGATGTTGCTGATCGTGCCTTCCGCCACATAGCCCTTCCAGTTCAGCAGGATTCCCTCATAGGCGCCGGCGCGGAGCGACTCGATCTTCGCCAGGATGTTGTTCAGGAAGTTGGTGCTCTTGATCGCCGGGGGGAGCGAGAGCGGGTGGTTCCGGCGCGTCGCCACGACGGCAACGGCGACGCCGTTCTCGTACTGCTCCTGCGGATAGTCATGGAACGGCTTGGCCACGATCACCATGGTGGGCGCAGGGCAGAGGGCCGGGTCCAGGCCGATCTCGCCCGGTCCGCGGCTGATCTGGATGCGGAGATAGGCGTTCTGGAGCTTGTTGACCGTCAGCGCCTCCTTGAGCGCGTCGCCGATCCTTTCGAGCGGCAGCGGCAGCGGGAGGGAGAGCATCTCCGCGGACTGCCGGAGCCGGGCGAGGTGGCGGTTCAGGAGGAAGATCCGGCCGTCGTAGGAGCGAAGGGTCTCGTAGATGCCGTCGCCGTAGAGGTAGCCATGGTCGAAGACCGAGACCCGCGCCTCGTCCCGGGGAAGGAAGTGGCCGTTCACATAGACCAGCATGGGCAACAGTAGCACGGACCCCGAAGCGGTGTCAAGACGGAAGGGAGCGCACGCGGCGCAGGGGACGGCGGTCCGCTGCCGCTAGAACAGCTTCCTGATGAACCGCAGCCGGTCGCCGTAGGGCGGATAGCGGAGGCGGCTGTCGAAGCGAAAACCCCGCCGGACCACGCTCCGGAAATGGGAGAAGGCGTCGAAGCTCGTCCTGCCGTGGTAGCTCCCGATGCCGCTCGCGCCCGCGCCGCCGAAGGGAAGCCCGGTGATCGTCTCCTGGATCACCGTATCGTTCACGCAGGCGCCGCCCGAGGCCGTGGCGCGCAGCACCGCCTGCTGCCGCCGCCGGTCCCGCGTGAAAAGATAGAGCGCCAGGGGGTTGGGCCGCCGGTTCACGAAAGCGACCGCCTCGTCCAGCGTCTCATAGCCGATCACCGGCAGGAGAGGCCCGAAGATCTCGTCCTCCATGATGGGCTCGCTGCCGGTGAGGCCGTCGATGACCGTGGGCGCCACGTACCGCGCCTCTGCGTCCACGCGGCCGCCGGTGACGATCCTGCCCCGGTCAAGAAGCCGCGCGAGCCGCTCCGCATGGTCCTGGTTCACGATGCGGGCGAGGTCCGGGCTGGCGGAGGGGTCATCGCCGTAGAACTCCCGGATGCAGGCAGCGATGCGCTCCACGAGCTCGTCCTTGATGCGCCGGTCCGCGAGCAGATAGTCGACGGCAACGCAGCTCTGGCCCGCGTTGAAAAGCTTTCCCCAGGTGATGCGCCGGGCGGCAACGTCCAGGTCGCAGTCCGCATCCACGATGCAGGGGTTCTTGCCCCCGAGCTCCAGGGTCACGGGCGTGAGGCGGCGCGCCGCCGCGGCCATGACGTTCCGGCCGGCGGAGGGGCTGCCGGTGAAGAAGATATGGTCAAAGGGCAGGTCCAGGAGATGCTGCGCTGTCTCAATGCCGCCCTCGACCACGGTGATATAGGCGGGATCGAAATGCTCCGCTATGAGGCAGGCCAGCGCCCGGGCAGTATTCGGGGCCAGGGGGGAGGGCTTCAGCACCGAGCAGTTGCCCGCTGCGATGGCGCCGACGAGAGGGACGCAGAGGAGCTGGACCGGGAAGTTCCAGGGCCCGATGATCAGCGAGGAGCCGCGGGGAACAGGATGGACGCGGCATGCCGCGGGAACGTAGGCAAGGGGCGTTCGGACCCGCTGCGGCCGGGCCCAGGACCGAAGACGGCGCAGCGTGTGGCTGATCTCCCGCTGCACAAGGCCGGTCTCGCCGCCGTAAGACTCGAAGGACGGCTTGCCCAGGTCCCGGGCAAGGGCCTCGAAGAGCGCGGGCTCATGCAGCTCGACCGCCCGGCGCAGGATGCGGAGCTGCTCGAGGCGGAAGTGCAGGTCCTGCGTCCTGCCGGAAGCGAAAAAGGCGCGCTGTGCTGCAACGATCTTCTGGAGCGGTCTCTCGGTCGGCATCAGAAGCGACCCTCCCTCCGGTCGCGGCCGGTCCGGAACGGTCCTGCCGTGCAGGAAGCGCTATACCTTGCCGAGCCTGTTCAGGAAGCCGAACATGTCGAACTCGGCGCTGACCAGCTCTTTCGCCCGCTCGACCTTGCGCAGCTCGCGGATCGTGGACTTCCCCATGCGCGTCTCGATGCGCTCGATGGTGGAGAAGGTGTCATCGGAGACCGAGATGACCGGGACGCCCGCCTCCCGCGCGCGGTCGAGCACCTTCTCGTTCGCCTGGAATCCGCCGGTCAGGATGATGCACTTGGTCGAGGTCTCGAGCGCGGCGAGCTGGATGTCCGTGCGGTGGGCGCCGGTGATCACCGCCTTGTTCGGCGTCCGGCGGAAGTAGTTCAGGGCGCTGTCCACGTCCATGGCGCCGATGAGGTAGTGCTCCACATGCTCGTCCAGCCGGTCGTCGCTGCAGAGGACCCTGCCGTGCAGGATCTCGTTCAGCTGGCGGACGGTCACGGACTCCAGGAACCGGTCCCGGGGGAAGACGCCGAAGACCCGGATGCCCTTCCGCTCGAGAAAGGGCCGCACGGCGCCCTTGGCATAGTCCATCAGGGTCTCGGGCACCCGGTTCAGCACGCCGCCGCAGAACTGCCCGCCGAAGAGCTTCGCTGCGCCGAAGAGGGAGTCTGCCGAGGCCTCGCCCCGCCAGGGCTCGACGAGCAGGACCTGGGCCTTGAGCTCCTTTGCCAGGGCGAGGGGATGGAGGTCCAGGAAGGAGCCCTCGAAGAGGTCGTTCGGGCCGCCGATGATGACGAACTCCTTCTTCTTCATGGACCGGAGCGCCGCGACGACCTGCTGCTTCACGTCCTGGAGTCCGCCGCTCATGAGGCGGGCCTGGTTCTCGGAGCTCATCACAAAGGGCGAGATGACATCCAGCGGCTCGGCGAGGCCCAGGACCTCCTTGATGAAGACCGCATCCGCGTCATAGACCTCGTTGCCCTGCTTCACCGGTACCTTGCCCAGGGGCTTGCAGTAGCCGACCGAGATCCCCATCTCCTTCAGTTTGAGCGCGAGGGCCAGGGAGAGGAAGGTCCGTCCGGAGTTCGGCGTGCTGGACGCGACATAGACGGGTATCATGCGCAGGGGCCTCCTTCGGGTGCTTGCCGTACTATATACCATGGGGAATGGAGAAATGCACGCGAATGTTCCCGCTCCGGCCCCGGCGCATGATGGAGGGCGTCAGCGGGCCGGGCCGGGGAAGCGGGCGGCGCACCATGCCTCGATCTCGCGCTGCATCTCTTTCGGCCGCTCGGTGGGGATCCAGTGGCGGGCGTCGAGCGGAACGATGCGAAGGTCCGGCAGGGCAGAAAGCGCCGCGGCCGCGGCATCGGGGTCGCTCAGGAACCTGCCGGTCGAGAGCAGCGCCAGGACCGGCACGCTTATCGCTGCGAGCGGCGGATAGGGGAGGCTGAGGCTGCGGAGCTCCTGAAGGTAGATGGAGGCCGGCAGATGGGCCAGGTCCTTCCGGGGCACCGCGTAGCGCTTCACGAGCGACTCGGCCGACCCCGAGGAGGCCATGGCTTCCCGGGTCCGGCGGTCGAGCTCGCGGAGGTCCAGGACCGGGAAGCCCTTCCGCCGGAGACCGAGACGGTTCAGCAGCAGGATGACCGGCACCGCGGCGGCCAGGAGGGGGCCGAGCGGCGGGACCGCGCGGAGCGCGCCGCTGAGCGCCTCGGGCGGCATGGGCTCGATCAGCACGAGGCCCGCGGTCCGGGAAGGGAAGCGGGAAGCGAACTGGACGGCCAGGTTCGCGCCGAAGCAGTGGCCGGCCAGCACCGCGGTCCGGTATCCCTCGGCATCCAGCAGCGCGGCGATGTCCCCGCACCAGCGCGCCATGCCGGCCCTGCCGCGGAAGGGCGACCGGGCATGGCCCCGGAGGTCGAGCCGGAGGAGGTCCCAGGAGGAGGAGAGCGAGGTTTCTGCAACGAACTCGGACCAGCGGGTCATGTTGCTCGCCATGCCATGGAGCAGGAGCAGAAGCGGACGAGGCGCAGCGGCGCGCAGGATGCGGTAAGAAAGCAGTGCACCGTCGGACTGGACGATCTGACGGAACTCTTCGCGGAGCGGCGGCAGGGTTGGCGCGAGGGATGCCATGCTTCAAGTCTAGCCGCCTGCGGTGCAGGGGTCAAGGAATCCGGACCTGCAGGAGGCCGGGTAAGTGCCCGGCGGACCTATCAACATTCCGATTTCCCTTGTTCCGGGAGAGGCGGACCGGGTATATTTCCGTACCGTTGCAGGACATCGGGTAGTTGAGAGGCGGAGCATTGATGACGCAGGTCAGCACGGACAGGGCAGGGAACAGGGAGTGGGCCATCCTCTTCGTCAGCTGGCTCATTGCCAGCGCGGCCACGCTGGGAAGCCTTTTTTTCAGCGATGTCATGGGGTTCGCGCCCTGCGTGCTCTGCTGGTGGCAGCGGATCTTCATCTACCCCCTGGTCCTGATCCTCGGGGTCGGGCTCTTCTCCCTTGATGCCGCCGTGGTCAGGTACTCCCTGCCGCTGGCCGGGGCGGGATGGTGCGTCGCGCTCTACCACACGCTGCTCTACGAGGGCGTGATCCCGGAGAGCATCCAGCCCTGCAGCCAGGGCGTTCCCTGCACCGAGCGGTATATCGAGCTCCTCGGGTTCCTCTCCATACCCCTGCTCTCGCTCCTGGCGTTCACCGGGATCGTCGCGCTGCTGCTCATCCTGCGGAGGAGGCTGGCATCATGAAAAAAGGACAGATCGTCGTACTGGCAGGCATCCTGCTCGTGGGCGCCTTCGTGCTCGGCGCCTTCCTGTTCAAGGACCAGGAGCAGGAGTCCCTGGCCTCCCTGGTTCGCCGGAGCGCCGATGCGCTGGTCCGTGGCCATGCGCAGACCCTCGGCAGCCCGGACGCGAAGGTGACCATCGTCGAGTTCCTCGACCCGGCATGCGAGACCTGCCGGGCCTTCCATCCTTTCCTCAAGCATATGATGGCGTCCCATCCCGGCAGGATCAGGCTCGTCGTGCGGTACGCCCCCCTGCACCAGGGTGCGGATTACCTGTGCGCGGTGCTCGAGGCCGCGAGAAGGCAGGGTAAGTACTGGGAGGCCCTGCAGGTCATGTACGACACCCAGCCGCAGTGGGCGGACCACCACGATCCCCGGCCGCAGCTGATCTGGCCGCATCTCGTGCGCCTCGGCCTGGATGTGGAGCGGCTGAAAAAGGAGATGCAGGATCCGGCCATCCAGCGGCTGATCGAGCAGGACATGGCGGACGCGCGAACGCTCCAGGTCACGAAGACGCCGGGTTTCTTCGTGAACGGGAAGCCGCTGGTGACCTTCGGCTATGAGCAGTTGAAGGCGCTGATCGAGGGCGAACTGCGGGCGAACTACTGACGACCGGCCGGGGACCGGCGGGCAGGGATGCCGCGGCCCTCAGCGGAAGCGGACTGATGCTCTTCCCGCCGAGGGCCGTAGAAGAACAGGACGGCCGGTCAGGGCAGCTTGACCGTCTTGTTCGTGTTCTTCATCATGGAGATGAACTTGTCGGTCTGGAACTTCGATTCCGCGGACCCGGGCGGGGCCAGGAGCCCGTCGAAGTAGGTGGCGTTCTGCCAGGTGTAGTACTCGATGATATCGAGGCAGTCCTGGCCCACGGCGGATCCGTAGGTGCAGTGGTAGATCTCGCCCTTCTTGAAGTAGATCCGGATCAGGTCCTCGCTCGACTCCTTCACGTTCACGAAGAGCGACCCGCTCTGTTTCGCGCTGCGGATCTCCTGCAGTACATCCGAGAACAACCGAAGCTTTGCCATGCTCTCCTCCCCCTGCGGAGCCCTGCCCTGCCGAGCCCCCTTCCGGGCGGCAGCAGCGGGTCCGTACGTTCCGGAGCCTCACGGCCCCTCCCCTGGTAAGACCATTCCTAGTATACACCGCCCGTGAAAAAAATTAAACGGGTTTCCAGGCAGTTCCTGGTCCGGGGAGGGGCTATGCAGTTTCGTACATGTGCATATTGCCCGTGGGCGCGCGTGCGGACGCAGGACCGAATGCGAGAATGGCGACGCGAACAGGCAGGTTCAGGGAGCGACGACGATCTTCCGGTGGCAGAGGCTGCAGACGTTCGGGCCTGCTGATGCAGAGCCCGGGAAGAGCCGCTCGCGCTCAGCGGAATGGGGATGGTGGCAGCTCACGCAGGAGAGCGCCTGGCCGGTGCGGGAGGGGTCGGGCCGGTCCTGGAGCGGATGGGTGTCCAGGGAGCCGATCCGGGCCATCACATGCCTGCCGGACGACTGAGGATCATGACAGGTGGTGCAGAGCGAGGCCGTGTCGGCGGTCAGCAGCCGCGCGTGCTGGCCTGCATGGGGCGTATGGCAGGTGAGGCAGAGGCCGCCGGCCGCCGGGGCATGCAGCACCTGCTTCTGGAACCCGCCCTGGTCGTGGCAGTTGAAGCAGAGGTCCGGAGGCTCGGCGATGAGCTTCGGCGCAGGCTGCTCGCCCATGTGGCTGCCGCTATGGCAGGAGTCGCAGCCCATGGCAACGGCCGCATGGACCGACGCGCCCTCTGACTTGTCCGGATGGCAGTCGCTGCACTGCATCTCCGCGTCCGAGAGGCCCGGCAGGAAGAGCAGGAGCAAGCAGAAGCATGCAGATGCGATCGCCTTCAGCATGATGGGCCATTCTAGCGTAAAGCATTCAGGAATTCAATCCTCAAGCATGGAGACACAGCTCGTTGCACTTATGTGCATTGTGGCATTCTGCTGCAGAAAGGGGTATTTTCCGCCTTATTAGTTGAAAGAGATTGACATTTCTGACCATCACTACTATCATCGTCGTACCTG
>CAZTXN010000013.1:0-3205 GCA_964617655.1 uncultured Nitrospiraceae bacterium
AGTCGCTCTTCGAGAACGCCACGGACGGCATCGTGGTCACGGACCCGGACGGCATCATCGTGAACGCCAACGAGAAGGCCTGCGAGCTCCACGGCTTCACCAAGGACGCCATGGTCGGCATCCACAGCAGCCTGCTCGAGGTGGATGAGAACCGGTACCGGGCCGTGGAGCGCATGCGGCAGGTGCTGGCCGGCGAGTCGCTGGTCTACGAGACCACCCATTTCCGGAAGGACGGCGCACGCATCGTGCTCGAGGTCAGCGCCAAGGCCATCCCCATCGCGGACGAGATCTTCATCCAGTCCTTCCTGCGCGACGTGACCGAGAAAAAGAAGATCCAGGAGCACCTCTTCCAGTCGCAGAAGATGGACTCCATCGGCATGCTGGCCGGCGGCATCGCCCACGACTTCAACAACATCCTGACCGCGGTGATCGGCTACATCGCCTCGATCCGCAAGGAGGTCGGCGCGAACCAGAAGGTGCTGAGCAAGCTGAGCATCATCGAGAACGCCTCGCGCAAGGCGAGCCGCCTGGTCACGCAGCTCCTGGGATTCGCGCGCAAGAGCGAGTTCGAGGTCGTCACCTTCAGCGTCAACGACATGGTGGCCGACACGGTGCGGCTGGCCGAGCGGCTTCTGGACAAGCGGACCGACCTGCGGGTCGTCCCGGCCGAGCACCTCCCGCCGGTCGAGGGCGACCTGAACAAGATGGAGCAGGTCCTGATGAACCTCGTGGTGAACGCCCGGGACGCCATGCCCTACGGCGGGTCGATCACCATCGCCACCGGGGTGCTGGACGCCGCGCCCGGCGCGCCGGACGTGCCGCCCTACGTCAAGCCGGGGAGCTACGTGGCGCTCTCGGTGACCGACACGGGCGTGGGCATCCCCGAGGAGATCCAGCGGAAGATCTTCGAACCCTTCTTCACCACCAAGGAGCGGGGCAAGGGCTCCGGCCTGGGCCTGGCCATGGCCTACGGCATCGTGCTGGAGCACAAGGGCTACCTGCTCGTCAAGAGCAAGGTGGGCGAGGGCACGACCTTCACCATCCTGCTGCCCGCCTCCACCAAGACCGTCCAGGGGCTGAAGCGGACGCCGGCGCCGGTCATGCGGGGGACCGAGACCGTGCTGCTGGTGGACGACGACGCGACCGTGATCGACGCGATCAAGGAATCCCTGGAGGTGAGCGGCTACAAGGTGCTGGCGACCACGAATCCCCAGAGCGCCCTGGACGCCTTCAAGCGGATGCACCGGGAGATCGCCCTGGTGATCACGGACGTTGACATGCCGATGATCGACGGCAGGGACCTGCTGCGGGAGATGATGGTGGTGAGCCCGGGGATGCGCTTCCTGACCGTCTCGGCCTACGGGTCCCATGCGGACCACGGGATCGTCGAGGTCCCCGGCCGGTTCCTCCAGAAGCCCTTCGAGCCGCGCGAGCTCCTGCTGACGGTGCGCAGGATCCTCGACCGCGACCGCCCGTCCGCCCTGCCCGAGGCCTGATCCCTCAGTCCGGAGGCGCCGGCTTCCGGATCCCCCAATGGGAGCGAAGCTCCTGCTCCGCCTTTTCCGGGTCCTCTGCGTTGTTCAGGATGAGCTGCCGGAGGTGGAGGTAGCTGTCCAGGTCCACCTCGGTGAGGTGCACGGCCAGGGTGCCGGGGTCGGAGCGCACGATATCGCCGCGGGCCTCGATCGTCACCGCCGGGTCGGCGCCGGAGAGGATGACCCGGACCTCGCAGGCTGTTCCGGGGGGCGGGGGCTGCTCCGCCGTCCGGATGCGGATCCCGTTCATGCTCAGGTCGAGGGTGCTGCTCGCCCGGACCGTCCGGTCCGGGGTCCGGACCTCGATCTCGCCCTGGAATGGCACCCTGATGAACTCCCGCCGCTCGTTCTCGCCGCTCATCGCACGCCGTTCCTTTTTTGATCGGTGCGTTGCGCTGGATACAGAGGCAGTATAGCAGTCACGGCATCGGGCCGTCAATGCGAGCCCGTTTCCCCGAAGGCGCCGCCCGTCCAGCACAGGCGTAACCCGTGGTTTTGTTTGACTTCCTCCGGTGATTCTGGTACAAATAAAGCTCATCTTTTTTCCGGAAGAGCATTCCCATTCCGCCGAAGGAGCATGCCATGAACCTCTCACGCATCGCATCCGCTGCGCTTCTCTTCGCGTTCTTCCTCGCCGCCCCGGCGCAGGGGCAGTTCCAGCCGGCGCCGCTCAAGACTTACGAGATCACCAGGGACGAGATCGCGGCTATGGCCGCGACGAAGGCGGTGATCGAGACGAAGTTCGGGAAGATCACGCTCAGGTTCTTTCCCGACTCCGCGCCGCAGCATGTGAAGAACTTCCTGGAGCTGGCGAAACAGGGATTCTACAACGGAACGATATTCCATCGGGTCATGCAGAACTTCATGATCCAGGGTGGCGATCCGAAGGGCAACGGAACGGGCGGCCCGGGATGGACCATCAAGGCCGAGTTCAACAGCAGGCCGCACAAGCGGGGAACCCTGTCCATGGCCCGGACCAACGTCCCGGATTCCGCAGGCTCACAGTTCTTCATCTGTGTTGCTGACGCTCCGTTCCTGAACAACCAGTACACGGTCTTCGGCGAGGTGGTGGACGGGATGGAGGTTGTTGACAAGATCGTCGCGCTCCAGGTCCCGGGGACGGAACGGCCGCGCGAGCGCGTCGAAGTGAAGATGACGATCAAGGACGGTCGGAAATAGGCAAGGAGAGGCCATGGCGACGGAACAGGCGGTCATCGAGACGAAGTTCGGCAGCATGACGATCAAGTTCCTTTCCGACGTGGCGCCCGGCCATGTGAAGAACTTTCTCGACCTGGCGAAGAAGGGGTTCTACGACGGCACCACGTTTCACCGGGTCATTCCCGGGTTCATGATCCAGGGCGGCGACCCGAACTCCAAGAGCACGGACAAGGGCCGGCACGGCATGGGCGGCCCGGGCTACACCATCAAGGCGGAGTTCAACAGGACGCCGCACAAGCGCGGCATCGTCTCCATGGCCCGCGCAGGGCATCCGGACTCGGCCGGCTCCCAGTTCTTCATCTGCGTGAAGGACTCCCCGTTCCTGGACAACCAGTACACGGTCTTCGGCGAGGTGGTGAGCGGGATGGAAGCGGCGGACAAGATCGTCTCCCAGCCCCGGGACGGGAACGACAACCCGAACGAGCGGGTCGAGATGAAGGTGAAGGTCGTCG
>CAZTXN010000013.1:3305-31308 GCA_964617655.1 uncultured Nitrospiraceae bacterium
CGGGACGGGAACGACAACCCGAACGAGCGGGTCGAGATGAAGGTGAAGGTCGTCGCAGGGAACTAGCTGTGCAGTTCGGAGTGCGGAATGCGGAGTGCGGAGTTGAAGAAGGACATCAAGAAGATCGTGGTCGCCTATTCCGGCGGCCTGGACACCTCGGTCATCATCACCTGGCTGAAGGAGACCTACCGCTGCGAGGTCATCGCCTTCACGGCGGACATCGGCCAGGGCGAGGAGCTCGAGCCCCTGCGGGAGAAGGCCGTCCGGACCGGCGCATCGAAGATCCATATCAACGACCTGCGCGAGGAGTTCGTGCGGGACTTCGTCTATCCCCTGCTCCGGGCCAACGCGGTCTACGAGGGCCGCTACCTGCTCGGCACCTCCATCGCCCGGCCGCTGATCGCCAAGCGCCAGATCGAGATCGCCCGGGAGGAGGGCGCCGACGCGGTCTGCCACGGCGCCACGGGCAAGGGGAACGACCAGGTGCGGTTCGAGCTCGCCTACTACGCGCTCCAGCCGGACATCCGGATCGTCGCGCCCTGGCGCGAATGGACCCTGAAGGGCCGCGAGGAGCTGATCGACTACGCCGGGAAGCACGGCATTCCCGTCACCGCGACGAAGGCCAAGCCCTTTTCCACCGACCGGAACCTCCTCCATATCAGCTACGAGGGCGGCGTGCTCGAGGACCCCTGGACCGAGTCCACGCCGGACATGTACACGATGGCGGTCCCGCCGGAGCAGGCGCCGGACCGGGCGGAGTATGTCGAGGTGGAGTACGAGGCCGGGGACCCGGCGGCCATCAACGGCCGGCGGCTCGGGCCGGCGGCGCTCCTGGCCGAGGCGAACCGCATCGCCGGCGCGCATGGCGTGGGCCGGGTGGACCTGGTCGAGAACCGCTTCGTGGGCATGAAATCCCGGGGCGTCTACGAGACCCCGGGCGGCACGCTGCTCCATGCGGCGCACCGCGCCGTGGAGTCCCTCACCCTGGACCGCGAGGTGCTCCATCTCCGGGACAGCCTCGTCCCGCGCTACGCGGAGCTGGTCTACTACGGCTTCTGGTTCGCGCCCGAGCGGACCATGCTCCAGGCGGCCATCGACGAGGCCCAGAAGCGCGTGACCGGCACGGCGCGCCTCAAGCTCTACAAGGGGAACTGCGACACCGTAGGCCGGCGGTCGCCGGTTTCGCTCTACGATCCCGCGCTCGCGACCTTCGAGGCCGACGCGGTCTATGACCAGAAGGACGCCGAAGGGTTCATCCGGCTGAACGCCCTCCGGCTGCGGGCGGGAGCGATGAGGAAATAGCTGCCGAAGCTGCTTACCTTCCCACCTTCGGCGCTCATACACCGATGGCACAGCGAAAAGCAAAGAAGCGTACGGTCGCCAAAAAGGCCTCATCGGCCAGGAAGCCCTGGGGCGGACGGTTCACCGAGGCCACGGACGCGCTGGTGGAGGAGTACACGGCGTCGATCCCCTACGACTGGCGGCTCTACCCCTACGACATCGCGGGCAGCATCGCCCATGCCGCCATGCTCGGCCGGACGGGGATCATCACGGACCGGGAGGCGCGCCGCATCATCAACGGCCTGCGGGATGTGCTGAAGGAGATCGCCGAGGGCCGGCTCGAGTTCCGCATGGAGCTCGAGGACATCCATATGAACATCGAGCACCGGCTGATCCGGAAGATCGGCCCGGTGGGCGGCAAGCTCCACACGGCGCGCAGCCGGAACGACCAGGTGGCGCTGGACGTCCGGATGTACCTGCGCGACGAGGTCCTGCGCATCCGGCACGGGCTGCGCGAGCTCCAGCGCACCATCGTCGCGCTCGCGGACCGCGAGCAGGCCACGGTCATGCCGGGCTACACCCACCTCCAGCGGGCCCAGCCCGTGCTCCTCGGCCATCACCTGCTGGCCTACTTCGAGATGTTCGAGCGCGACCGTGAACGGCTCGCGGACGCCTACAAGCGGATGAACATCCTGCCGCTCGGCGCCGGCGCGCTGGCCGGAACGGTGCTTCCCATCGACCGGAAGTACGTGGCCCGGATGCTGGGCTTCAGCGGCGTGGCCGAGAACAGCATGGACGCGGTCTCGGACCGCGATTTCGCCATCGAGTTCCTCTCGGCCTGCGGCCAGATCATGGTGCATGTCTCGCGGCTGGCCGAGGAGCTGGTGCTCTGGTCCTCCATGGAGTTCGGATTCATCACCATCGCCGACGCCTTCACGACCGGCTCGTCCATCATGCCGCAGAAGAAGAACCCCGACGTGGCGGAGCTGGCCCGCGGCAAGGCCGGACGCGTCTTCGGCAGCCTCGTCGCGGTGCTGACGATCATGAAGGGCCTCCCGCTCTCCTACAACCGCGACATGCAGGAGGACAAGGAGCCGCTCTTCGACGCCGCGGACACCGTGGGCCAGACCCTCGGGGTGATGAACGCCATGCTCCGGAGCGTCACGGTGCACCGCGACCGGATGCGCCACGCGGCCGAGGACGGGTTCATCACCGCCACGGACCTGGCGGACTACCTGGTCCGGAAGAAGATGCCCTTCCGCCAGGCCCATGAGGTCGTGGGGCGGGCGGTCCTCCTGGCGCTCGAGCGGAACTGCGGCCTGAAGGACCTGACCCTGGCGGACTACCGGAAGTTCTCTCCCCTCATCGGCAAGGACGTCTACCGGGCCCTGTCCGTGGAGTCCTCGGTCGGACGGCGGACCTCGTCGGGCGGCACCGCGCCGGCGAACATCCGGAAGCGCCTTGCGGCGCTCAAGAAGCTGCTGCGATGACCTGCTGGTCTTTTCCAATGCGCATCGCCGCGGGCCTGCTGCTGCCGGCGCTTGTCGTAGCGGGCGGCTGCGGCAGGAAGACCGATCCCCTGACGCCGGCAAGCCCCCGGCCTGAGGCCGTGCAGGACATCCGGGTCGCGGTCCGGGACCGGATCGCCTTCCTGACCTGGCCGGTCCCGACCAGGAACGTGGAGGGCAAGCCCATCGGCCTCGCGGATATCGCGGCCTTCCGCATCTACCGGGCGGAGATTGAGAAGGACCGCCGACGGCCGCGGTACCGGGAGCTGGCGGAGATCAACATGGCCGATCCCGCGCCGGCCACGGTCCGGGACGGAGTGGTCTCCTGGAGCGACACCACGCTGCAGTACGACCGGGTCTACGGGTACCGCATCCGGGCCTACAGCACCCGGGGCGGCGTGAGCCTTCCTTCCGAGGAGGTCCGTGCGGCCCCGCTCCTCTCCCTCGCGGCGCCCGCGGGCGTGGCCGCGTCGGCGGGCGACGGCGTGGTGACGGTCACCTGGGAGCCGGTCACGCTCCGGACGGATGGGACGGTCCACCAGGGGTTCATCGGGTACAACATCTACCGGGGCACGGAGCGGGGCCGGACGGCCGCAGCGCCCCTGAACCGGGAGCCGGTCCGGACGACCAGCTTCACGGACACGGCGGTGGAGAACGGGAAGGCCTATTACTACCGGCTGCGGTCCGTGGACAGCCCGGTCCCGCCGGGCAAGGAGAGCCTCGATTCCGACGAGGTGACCGCCGCGCCCCGGGACATGACGCCGCCCGGACCTCCGGCGGGGATCACCGTGGTGCCGGGCGTGGGCAGGGTCTTCCTGACCTGGAATGAGAACAAGGAGCGGGACCTGGCCGGGTACCATGTCTACCGCTCGACCAGGAGCGGCAGGGAGTTCGTGCGGCTCACCGAGAAGGTCCTGAACCGTTCCACGTTCTCGGACGAGACCGTGCAGCAGGGAATGACCTACTACTACGCGGTCACGGCCGTGGACCGGAGCGGGAACGAGAGCGCCCGGTCGAAGGAACAGAGGACCTATACCGAGAAGGTGCGTTGACGGCCATGCATGATTTCACCTACAAGAACGGCGAGCTGCACTGCGAGGACGTTCCGGTCAGCGCCGTGGCGCAGCGCGTCGGGACGCCCTTCTATCTCTACAGCACACGGACCCTGGCCTCCCATTTCCAGGCCTTCGAGAGCGCCTTCAGCGGCGTGCCGCACCTTATCTGCTTTGCCGTGAAGGCGAACCCGTCCATGGCGCTCCTGCGCCTGCTGGGGCGCGAGGGCGCCGGCGCGGACATCGTCTCGGGCGGCGAGCTCTTCCGGGCGCTCCGCGCGGGCATCGATCCCCGGAAGATCGTCTATGCGGGCGTGGGCAAGCGGCGGGACGAGATCGAGTACGCCCTCAAGATGGACATCCTGATGTTCAACGTGGAGTCCGGCGAGGAGCTGGAGGCCATCGACCGGTCCGCCGGCGAGATGCGGACCCGGGCGCGCATCGCTCTGCGCGTGAACCCGGACATCGACCCCCGGACCCATCCGTACATCTCCACGGGGCTCAAGAAGAACAAGTTCGGCGTGGCCATCGAGCGGGCCCTCGAGCTCTACCGGACGGCGAAGGGGCTGGCGAACGTCGAGGTGGTCGGCATCCATCAGCACATCGGGTCCCAGATCACCGAGGTGCAGCCCTTCGTGGACGCGCTCCGGAAGATCACCTCCTTCGTCAAGGAGCTGCGCGCCGCGGGCATCGGGATCACCTATGTGAACATCGGCGGCGGGCTCGGCATCACCTACAAGGACGAGACCCCGCCGCTCCCGAAGGACCTCGCCGCGTCCATCGGGCCGCTCCTTGCCGAGTGCGGCTGCACCATCGTGATGGAGCCCGGCCGGGCCCTGGTGGGCAATGCCGGCATCCTGGTGACCAGCGCCCTCTACCAGAAAGAGAGCGGGGGCAAGCGGTTCCTGATCGTGGACGCGGGCATGAACGACCTGCTCCGGCCGAGCCTCTACGAAGCGTACCATGACATCCGGCCGGTGGCCGAGCGGCCCGCGGGCCCGGCGGCCGCCCTGGACGTGGTTGGCCCCATCTGCGAGTCCGGGGACTTCCTCGCCCGGGACCGCGAGCTGCCGCAGGTCGGACCGGGAGGGCTCCTCGCGGTCATGGGCGCCGGCGCCTACGGCTTCTCCATGTCGTCGAACTACAACTCCCGTCCGCGCGCAGCCGAGGTGCTGGTGAAGGGAAAGGAGTACTTCGTGGTCCGTGCCCGTGAGACCTACAATGACCTGGTGCGGGGCGAGAAGCTGCCGCGCTGGATGGAAGGATGAGCAGAGTGCGGAGCGCGGAGCGGGGGATGGCGCTGACGGAAGATCGGATGCCTGCATCGCTCTGCATCGATCAGTGTTGAGAAGATATGAAAAAGGTCCCCTTCCATAAGATCCACGGGAACGGCAACGATTTCATCCTGATCGACAACCGCCGGAACATCCTGAAGGGCCGGGGCCTGGCGGCGCTGGCGAAGCAGGTCTGCCACCGCCACCGGTCCGTGGGCGCCGACGGGCTGATCGTGATCGTGGCCCCCGCGGACCGGAAGCGGGCGCACTTCAAGTGGCGGTTCTTCAACTCCGACGGGAGCGAGGCCGAGATGTGCGGGAACGGCTCGCGCTGCGCCGCCCGCTTCGCCGTGGACCGGAAGATCGCGCCGCGCCGCATGGCCTTCGAGACCCTCGCGGGCGTCATCCATGCCGAGGTGAAGAAGGACGCGGTGAAGGTCCGGCTTCCCGGCGCCACCGGCCGGCGCATGAACATTCCCGTGGCGCTCGATTTCGGGTCGCGCATCGGCCACTACATCAACACCGGCGTGCCCCATGTGGTCTATCTTGCGGCCGACCTCGAGACCGAGGACGTGCAGAGCGTCGGCGGCAGGACGCGCTGGCATGCGCTCTTCCGGCCCGCCGGAACGAACGTGAACTTCATCCAGATCGACGGTCCCCAGCGGCTGCGCATCCGCACGTATGAGCGCGGGGTGGAGGGCGAGACCCTGGCCTGCGGCACCGGCGCGGTCGCCGCCGCGCTCATCGCCGCGTCCCTCGAGAAGGTCAGGCCGCCGGTCACCGTGACAACCCGGGGAGGCGACCGGCTGGTGGTCTCCTTCGAGAGAAAGAACGACGAGTTCACGAACCTCCATCTCGAGGGCGAGGCGGTGACCGTCTGTACGGGGGATCTCTTTATCTGAGCACTCGGGGCCGCGGATCTGCGGACCGGCAGGATGCGGAGCGGACGCTGCTCCGGCCATGACCGGCCGGGTCCACATGCGGTCACCTTTCCAAGGAGGCGGTTATGTTCAAGGGTTCCATGGTAGCGATCGTGACGCCGTTGAAGAACGGCAAGGTCGATGAGAAGGCCCTGGGCGACCTCATCGAGTTCCATATCAAGAGCGGCACCGACGTCATCGTGCCCTGCGGGACCACCGGCGAGTCCGCCACCCTCAGCCACGACGAGCATCACCGGGTGGTGGAGCACGCCATCAAGGTGGTGAACAAGCGCGTGCCGGTCGTGGCGGGGTCCGGCTCGAACAGCACGGCGGAGACGCTCTCGCTCACGAAGTTCGCGAAGAAGGCGGGCGCCGACGGCGTGCTGATGATCACGCCCTACTACAACAAGCCGACGCAGGAGGGCCTCTACCAGCACTTCAAGACGGTCTGCGAGGCGGTGGACATCCCGGTGATCCTCTACAACGTTCCGGGCAGGACGGGCGTGAACATGCTGCCCGCCACGGTGGCGCGGCTCCGTCCCATCAAGAACATCGTGGGCATCAAGGAGGCCACGGGAGACATGAAGCAGGTGAGCGAGCTGATCCGGCTCTGCGGCCGCGACTTCGACGTGATCTCGGGCGACGACTTCACCACCCTGCCGCTGCTGCACCTGGGCGGCGTGGGCGCCATCTCGGTGACGGCCAACATCGCCGCGCCGGACGCGGCGGCCATGTTCGACAGCTTCTTCGCCGGCAAGTACGAGGAGGCGCTGAAGCTCCACTACAAGATGGAGCCGCTGCACGGCCTGATGTTCATCGAGACGAACCCCATCCCGGTCAAGACGGCCCTGGCGATGATGGGCAGGATCAGCGAGGAGTTCCGCCTCCCGCTCTGTCCCATGGCCGAGGGGAACAAGGAGAAGCTGAAGAAGGCCCTGAAGGACTACGGGCTGATATAATCATTTTGCCACGGATGGACACGGATCAACACGGATAAAGCCCGATCGTCAGGGCGTTTTAGAACTAACCGTGTGCATCAGGGTGAATCCGTGGTCGAAAAAAAGGGGTCGCACATGATCAAAGCGGTCGTTACCGGCGCTGCCGGCAGAATGGGTTCACGGATCATCAATATCCTCTCCGCGTCCGAGGGCATCGCGCTCGCCGGCGCGCTCGAGAAGAAGGGGCATGCGCTCGTGGGCCAGGATGCAGGCGGGCCCGCCGGCATCCCCGCGACCGGCGCCAGGATCTCGGACGATCCGGCAGGCGCCCTCGCGGGAGGGGACGTGCTGATCGACTTCACCTTTCCCGAGGCGAGCCTGGCGCATCTCAAGGCCTGCGCGGAGCAGGGGAAGGCGGTCGTCATCGGCTCGACCGGCTTCACGAAGGAGCATCTCGCGGAGGCCGAGAAGCACGTGAAGAAGATCCCCTGCGTGCTCTCGCCGAACATGAGCGTGGGCGTCAACGTCTGCTTCAAGGTGCTCGCCGACCTGGCGAAGATCCTGGGGCCTGAGTTCGACGCCGAGATCGTGGAGTGGCATCACCGGCTGAAGAAGGATGCGCCGTCCGGCACGGCGGTGCGCATGGGCGAGGTCGTGGCCCGGGCGCTCGGCCGCGACTACCAGAAGGCCGCCAGGTACCATCGCGAGGGCATGACCGGCGCGCGGACGGACGAGGAGATCGGCATGCAGACGGTCCGCGGCGGCGACATCGTCGGCGAGCATACGGTCTACTTCATCGGGATGGGCGAACGGATCGAGCTGACGCACCGGGCCCATACCCGGGACATGTTCGCGCGCGGCGCCGTGCGCGCGGCCCGGTGGGTCGTGGGCAAGAAGCCCGGGCTCTATGACATGCAGGATGTGCTGGGGCTGAAGTAACAGACAGAAGACAGAAAATCCTCCCTGAGGAGCTGACGATGAAGAACATGCTTGCTGTGCTGATCATGCTATTGATGCCTTTGATCGTCCATGCCTTCCCGCCGGACAAGACGGGGAACTGCCTGGACTGCCACAAGCTCGAGAAGAAGGAGGCCGAGGAGATCGTTCGGCGCTTCGTGCCGAACGGGGTGGTCCATGATGTGCGGCTCGGGCCGGTCAAGGCCTTCTGGCTGGTCGAGGTGGAGGCAGGAGGCAGGCGCGGCATGCTGCTGCTGGACTTCACCAAGACCTATGTGGGATCGCTCCAGCCGATCCCGAAGAAGATCGACGCAGGAAAGGTGCCGCTGCAGGACGCCGTGCTCCTGGGCGCGAAGACCGCGAAGAAGAAGGTGATCGTCTTTACGGACCCGGACTGCCCCTACTGCCGGACGCTCCATGAGGAGATGAAGAAGGTCACTGCCAAGCGCAAGGACATCGCTTTCCATCTGATCATGTACCCGCTGCCCTCCCATCAGGAGGCCTATCCAAAGGCCCAGGCGGTCCTCTGCGAGAAATCTCAAAAGCTGCTTGATGATGCGTTCGCCGGCAAGAGCGTCCCGGAGCCGAAGTGCGGCAACGAGGCGCTCGAGCGGAGCCTCGCCCTGGGCAGGGAGCTGGATATCACCGGAACGCCGACCCTCATCCGCGAGGACGGGATCATGATGAGCGGCGCCCTGCCGGCAGACAAGCTGATCGAGTGGATCGACGCGAAATAGGCGGCCCGATCCATGCGTATCGTACGGTTCCAGGTAGCGGGAAGGACGGCATACGGCATTCTGGACGGCGACCGGATCGAGGAGCTGGCCGGAGAGGACCTCTTCTCCCGCACTCCCGCCGGGACCGTCCACCGCAGCGCGGACATCCGGCTGCTCGCGCCCTGCCGGCCCTCCAAGGTGGTGGCGGTGGGCCTGAACTACCGGGACCATGCCGAAGAGCTCGGCATGCCGGCGCCGGACGAGCCGGTCCTCTTCCTCAAGCCGCCGACGAGCGTCATCGGCCCCGGGGAGGAGGTCCTGCTGCCGGCCATGAGCGGCCGCGTGGACCACGAGGCGGAGCTCGGCATCGTGATCGGCAGGCGCGCGCGCTCCCTCAGGCCGGCCGAAGCGCGGCGGCACATCCTGGGCTACACCTGCGCGAACGATGTGACCGCGCGGGACCTCCAGAAGAAGGACGGGCAGTGGACGCGGGCAAAGTCCTTCGACACCTTCTGTCCCGTGGGTCCCTGGATCGAGACCGGCCTGGACCCTGACGACCTGCAGGTCGAGTGCTACCTGAACGGAGAGCGGCGGCAGTCGTCGCGCACTTCGCAGTTCCTCTTCGGGATAGACCGTCTGGTCAGCTTCATCTCGCAGATCATGACCCTCGAGCCCCTGGACCTGATCATCACGGGCACCCCCGCCGGCATCGGGCCGATGCAGGCAGGAGACGAGGTCGAGGTGCGTATCGAGGGCATCGGCAGCCTGAAGAACGGCGTACGTAAAGCGTTACTGTAGACAGCATGAGGAGAACCTGAATGAGCACGAACGACGAGACCTACATCCAGTCGCTCTTTGCCGGCCGCATCGGCGGCCCGCAGTTCGGCAAGGATACGAAGATCTACAAGTTCGAGAAGATCAAGCGGGCGAAGCGCGCGGCCCTTGCCGCGCACCCCGGCGTCGAGCTGATCGACCTCGGCGTGGGCGAGCCGGACGAGATGGCATTCCCCGGCGTGGTGAAGCGGCTCCAGAAGGAGGCGGAGAAGACCGAGAACCGCGGCTACGCGGACAACGGCATCCAGGAGTTCAGGGAGGCCGCGGCCCGCTACCTGGAGAAGGTCTTCGGCGTGAAGGGCATCGATCCGGCGACCGAGGTGCTGCACGGCATCGGCAGCAAGCCGGTCCTGGCCATGCTGCCGGCGGCTTTCATCGACCCCGGGGACGCGACCCTCATGACCGTGCCCGGCTACCCGGTCATGGCGACGCATACGCGGTGGTACGGCGGCGAGGTCCATGCGCTGCCGCTGACCAAGGCCAACCGGTTCCTGCCCGACCTGGACGCCGTGCCGGCGGAGGTGCGGCGGAAGGCCAAGCTGCTCTATCTCAACTATCCCAACAACCCCACGGGCGCCGGGGCCACGAAGGCCTTCTTCGAGAAGGTCGTGCGCTTCGCGAAGGAGAACGATATCGTGGTCGTGCATGACGCGGCCTATGCCGCGCTGGTCTACGGCGCGAAGCCGCTCTCCTTCCTGGCGGCGCCGGGCGCCCGCGACGTGGGCGTGGAGATCCATTCGCTCTCCAAGGCCTACAACATGACGGGGTGGCGGCTCGCCTTCGTGGCGGGCAACGAGCGGGTGGTCGCGGCCTACGGCGCGGTGAAGGACAACTACGACTCCGGCCAGTTCAAGGCGGTCCAGAAGGCCGGCATCCATGCGCTGGACCATCCCGCGATCACCGAGAAGATCAAGGCCAAGTACGAGCGGAGGCTGCGCTCCATGGTCGAGACCCTGCGCTCGCTCGGCTTCGCGGCCGCCATGCCGGCAGGGACCTTCTATCTTTATGTTCCGGTCCCGCGCGGCGTGCGGGGAGGCAGGCGCTTCGCGAGCGCCGAGGAGTTCTCGGAATACCTGATCACCGAGAAGCTGATCAGCACGGTGCCCTGGGATGACGCGGGCCCCTTTGTGCGCTTCTCGGCGACCTTTGAGGCGGATGGCCGGGCCGACGAGAAGCGGGTGCTCGCCGAGTTCCAGAAGCGGATGGCGGGGCTCGCCTTCGAGTTCTAGGTCCGGCGGCCCGCGGGCAGGCAGAGCATGAAGGTCACTGCGTACATCGGCCTGGGATCGAACATCGGCGACCGGGAGGCGAGCATCCGGCGGGCCGTCGAGCTGCTCGCCGAGGCCGGCCGCGTGACCGCCGTTTCCTCGCTCTATGTGACCGAGCCCGTGGGCTACCGGGAGCAGGAGGATTTCGTGAACGCCGTGGCGGAGATCGAGACGACGCTCTCGCCCGATGCTCTGCTCGCGGTCTGCCGCTCCATCGAGGCCCGGCTCGGCCGGATGCGCACCGTGCGCTGGGGGCCCCGGACCGTGGACTGCGACATCCTGCTGTACGGCGACGCAGTGGTGAACACCCCGTCGCTGGTGGTTCCCCACCCGCGGATGGCGGTGCGCAGGTTCGTGCTCGCGCCGCTCGTGGAGATCGCTCCGGCGGTGCGCCATCCGCTGCTCGACCGGACGGCGGAGGAGCTCCTGGGCGACCTGAAGGACGGCCACAGCGTCGTCCGGGGCGGAGCGAGGGCATGACCCGGAACACCGGACCGCGGAACACCGCACGCTACATCGTGATCGAGGGTCCCATCGGCGTGGGCAAGACGAGCCTGGCCACGCTCCTGGCGCCCGAGCTGAACGCCCGGCTCGTCTTCGAGAGGGCCGAGGAGAACCCCTTCCTCACGGACTTCTACCAGGACCCCGCCCGCTACCGTTTTCAGACCCAGCTCTTCTTCCTCATGAACCGGTTCGCCCAGCAGGAGGAGTTCTCGCAGCATGACCTGTTCCACCAGGTGACGATCAGCGATTATCTCTTTGCCAAGGACCGGATCTTCGCCTACCTCAACCTGAGCGAGCACGAGCTGGCGCTGTACGAGCAGGTCTACCGCATGATCGAGCCCAAGGTCGTCAGGCCCGACCTGGTCATCTATCTCCAGGCGGACACCGAGACCATCCTCCGCCGCATCCGGCAGCGGGCCCGGCCCTTCGAGAAGAACATGGGCCACGACTATATCGAGGCGGTCAATGAGGCCTACAACCGCTACTTCTTCCGCTACGCCGACACGCCCCTCCTGGTGATCAACACCTCGGACATCGACTTCGTGCATAATCCCGAGGATCTCGAGGACCTGATCCGCCAGGTCCTGAGCATGCGAGAGGGGACCCTCTACTACGTACCCAAGTCCCGGGGCGGCTGATCCACTGCCCGCCTGCCGTAGTGCATCCCATCGGAACGGAATTATCCGCCTGTCGTGCTGTGTTATGCCCATGAATACCATATGTTATTGGTATTAGCACTCTTATTGACAGAGTGCTAATTTTTTGATATAATAGCCTCCGTAAAGCAAGAGAGAAGGAGGTGACGATCATCATGAAAAGCCTTATGCGTTGGGACCCCTTCCGGATGATGAGAAGTTTCGATCCCTTTGATGAGCTGCGTTCCATGCAGAAGGAGATGGACAGGCTCTTCGAGCGCTTCCTTGGCAGTGAGACAGCCCGGGAAGGCGAGACAGGGCTCTGGATGCCCACGGTCGAGAGCTTTACCAGGGACGGCAGGCTGGTCATCAGGGCCGAACTGCCGGGCATCGAGGCAAAGGACCTCGACGTGAGCGTCACCGAGCATGAGCTGGTGATCAAGGGAGAACGGAAGGCCGAAAAGGACGAAAAGACCAAGGACTACGCCTACAGCGAGATCTCCTATGGCTCCTTCGTGCGGCGGTTCCCGCTGCCGGGCGGCGCCAAGGCGGATGAGCTGAAGGCGGATTTCACCAACGGCCTTCTCGAGATCACCGTGCCGGTGCCGACCGCGGCAAAGGCCAGGAAGATCGAGATCGGGACCAGGGATGTCGGGAAGATCGAGGCCGAGCCCAAGGTGAAGAAGGCTGCGTAGACCGCGCAGGGAAGATCAGCAGCATGACCCAGTACGGCCATGGCCGCCCCGGTGAGAAGAGCAGCAGGCGGGGTGGCCTCTTCTTTGTCCTCATGCTTGACAATCAGGCACTCAAGTCGGCAAGCGGAGGTCTTGACACCGAAAAATCGATATGTTAGAGTGCTGGCACTCTGAAATATTGAGTGCTAAGCAGTATGGCCAGCAGCGGAAGACAGGCGGATGCAGCATGGATCTGAACGAACGGGCAAGAAGGGTGCTCCAGGCGGTCATTGACAGCTATATCCAGACCGGCTCTCCGGTCGGATCAGGCGCGCTTGCACGGACCCAGGAGTTCCGGGTGAGCTCCGCGACGCTGCGGAACATCATGGCCGAGCTGGAGGAGCTGGGCTTTCTCACCCATCCTCACACCTCGGCAGGCCGTGTGCCGACGGACAAAGGATACCGCTACTATATCGATACGCTGATCAGCTACGAACGGGACGCTCCGGGAATCCAGGAGCAGATCGGCCAGTCGCCGGCGCTCCTGGGCGGGGACATCCACCGGCTCATGGAGGAGGCCAGCCAGTTCCTTGCCAAGCTCTCCCGCCATACGGGGGTCATCGTGGCCCCGGCGGAGCCCGAGGGCCGGTACAAGCACATCGAGTTCGTGAGGCTCCGCGGCAATCAGGTCCTGATCATCTTCGTCACCAACTCCGGCACGGTGCTGAACAAGCTGGTGGAGATGGACGAGGCCATCCCGCAGCAGGAGCTGAACTCCTTCAGCGCCTTCCTGGACGACGAGCTCGAGATCCGCACCCTGACGGAGGTGCGGCAGCGGCTGGTGGAGCGGATGCGGGAGGAGAAGGCCGGGTTCCTCCGGCTGCTCGAGCGGACCTGGGACGCCAGCCGGGAAGTGCACGAACGGGAAGGGGAGAAGGTCTTCATCGGCGGCGCGTCGCAGATTTTCGATGCGCCTGAATTCTCCAACATTGAGAAGATCCGGGCACTGTTCCGGGCCTTCGAGGACAAGTACAAGCTGGTGAAGCTCCTGGACAAGACGGCCGCGGCCGAGGGCATCAAGGTCTTCATCGGATCCGAGAACCCCTTTTTCGAGATGCAGGACTGCAGCCTCGTGGTGAGCAACTACCGGGCGGGGAGCGTGGTCGGCACGCTGGGGGTCATCGGTCCCGTGCGCATGCAGTACCGCCAGGTGATCCAGGTCGTGGACTACACGTCACGGCTGCTCTCCCGCATCCTGGACGAACGGGTGAAGAAAGGGATCGAACGATGAGCCAGCAGCGAAGGGACGACGATACGGAGCTCGAGAGCGGATCGCCGGGCGCGGACGATGAACTGGACCCGGAGATGAGCGCCGGGGGAGAAGGGGAGGACGCCCCCTCGCTGGACGAGCTTGCCGAGGCTGCGGCCGAGGCGGAGGCCGAGGTGGAGGTGGCGTCGGAATCGCGCGACGCCGTCTCACGGCTGAAGCAGGAGGCGGCCGAGGCGCAGGACCGCTATCTCCGGACCTACGCCGACTTCGAGAACTACCGCAAGCGCACGCAGCGGGACCTTGCCGAGTTCCGGAAGTACGCGAACGAGCAGATGGCCCTGGACCTCCTGACCGTGGCGGACCATCTGGGCCTGGCGATCCGGCATGCGCAGGAGGCCGGCGGCTCCGGGCAGGGGCTGCAGGAAGGGGTCGGGCTGGTCTACAAACAGCTCCTGGACCTGCTCGACAGGTACGGCGTCAAGTCCTTCAAGGCCGAGGGCGAGCCCTTCGACCCGAAGCTGCATGATGCCATGATGCAGGTCGAGACAGCGGACGCGCCGGAGAACACCGTGGTGCAGGTCTTCCAGGACGGATACCGGTACCACGAGAAGGTGCTGCGGCATGCACGGGTGGGGGTCTCGAAGATGCCGGCCGGCGCGTCGGCGCAGAAACCGGCAGCGGCCGGGCAGGACGGGAACGAGGAGTGAGCCGGCGGCCGAGCGGCCGCGGAAGCGATCACATATATCGAAGCAAGGAACGTGAGCGACAGCGGGTTCCTGCGGGAATAATCCGAAGGAGGGTATCATGGGCAAGGTAATCGGGATCGATCTGGGAACGACGAATTCATGCGTCTCCGTCATGGAAGGCGGCGAGCCGACGGTGATCGCGAACGCCGAAGGCAGCCGCACCACGCCGTCGGTGGTGGCCATCACCGAGAGCGGCGAGCGGCTTGTGGGCCAGATCGCCAAGCGGCAGGCCATCACGAACCCCGACAACACCATCTTCTCGATCAAGCGGCTGATCGGCCGCAAGTTCGATTCCGCCGAGGTGCAGGAGGCCATGAAGCACCTGCCCTACAAGATCGTGAAGGCGGCGAACGGCGACGCGCACGTCGAGGTGCGCGGCAAGGTCTACAGCCCCGCCGAGATCTCTGCCATGATCCTCCAGAAGATGAAGCAGACCGCCGAGGACTACCTGGGCGAGAAGGTGACGGACGCGGTCATCACGGTGCCGGCCTACTTCAACGACAGCCAGCGCCAGGCCACCAAGGACGCCGGCAGGATCTCGGGCCTGAACGTGCTGCGCATCATCAATGAGCCCACGGCCGCGTCGCTGGCCTACGGCCTGGACAAGAAGAAGGACGAGACCATCGCGGTCTACGACCTCGGCGGCGGCACCTTCGACATCTCCATCCTGGAGCTCGGCGAGGGCGTCTTCGAGGTGAAGTCCACGAACGGCGACACCTTCCTGGGCGGGGACGATTTCGACGAGCGGATCATCAGGTGGCTGGCCGACTCGTTCCTGAAGGACCAGGGCATCGATCTGCGCAAGGACAAGATGGCGCTCCAGCGGCTGAAAGAGGCGGCGGAGAAGGCCAAGATCGAGCTCTCGACGGTCATGGAGACCGAGATCAATCTGCCCTTCATCACCGCCGACGCCACGGGCCCGAAGCACCTGCTCTACAAGCTCTCCCGGGCGAAGATGGAGCAGCTGGTCGACGATCTGGTGGCCAAGAGCGTGGACCCGGTGCGGAAGGCGCTGAGCGACGCCGGCAAGTCCGTGGACCAGATCAACGAGGCGGTGCTGGTCGGCGGCATGACGCGCATGCCGAAGGTGATCGCGTCGGTGAAGGAGTTCTTCAAGAAGGACCCGCACCGGGGGGTGAACCCCGACGAGGTCGTTGCCATCGGCGCGGGCATTCAGGGCGCGGTGCTGACCGGCCAGGTGAAGGACGTGCTGCTGCTCGACGTGACGCCGCTCTCGCTCGGCATCGAGACGCTCGGCGGCGTGGCGACGCGGCTCATCGAGCGGAACACCACGATCCCGACCAAGAAGAGCCAGATCTTCTCGACCGCGTCGGACAACCAGACCGCGGTCTCGGTCCATGTGGTGCAGGGCGAGCGCGAGATGGCTGCGGACAACAAGACCCTCGGCCGGTTCGAGCTGGTCGGCATTCCGCCGGCGCCGCGCGGCATCCCGCAGATCGAGGTGACCTTCGACATCGACGCCAACGGCATCGTGCATGTCATGGCGAAGGACCTCGGCACCGGCAAGGAACAGTCGATCAAGATCACGGCCTCCTCGGGCATGAGCAAGGAGGAGATCGAGAAGGCGGTCCGCGACGCCGAGTCTCACGCTGCGGACGACAAGAAGCGGAAGGAGCTGGTCGAGGCGCGGAACGAGGCCGACACGCTCATCTACTCGGTCGAGAAATCCCTCACCGAGTACGGCGCCAAGCTCTCGGAGACCGAGAAGGCGGACATCCAGAAGGCCGTTGACGCGGCCAAGTCCGTGAAGGACGGCAGCGACGTGGCCGCCATCAAGACGGCGGTCGCCGACCTTGCCAAGGCGTCCCACAAGATCGCCGAGGAGATCTACAGCAAGATGGGCAAGGACCGGCAGGCCGGCGGCGGCAGCGGCCCCTCGGGCGGCGCGTCGGCCGGCGGACCTTCGGCGGGCGGCGGCGTGGTGGATGCCGAGTTCGAGGAAGTGGACAAGGACAAGAAGTAACGGAGAGCAGGCGGCAGGGGGATAGCGGGCGGAACGAACCCGCTATCCTCTTTTTTTCTGAGCAGGGCGGGGGAAGGGGGCCAGCGCACCATGGCCAGCGATTATTACGAGCTACTCGGCGTGCACCGGAACGCGAGCGATGCGGAGGTCAAGCGGGCCTTCCGCAGGCTGGCGGTCCAGTACCATCCGGACAAGAACCCGGGGGACAAGGCGTCGGAGGAGAAGTTCAAGGAGATCAACCACGCCTACGAGGTCCTCTCGGACCCCGAGAAGCGGGCCTACTACGACCAGTTCGGCGTGGCGCCCGGCGCCGGCGGGGCCGGGCCCGGAGGGTTCGGCGCGGGCGTGGGAGACATCTTCGGGGACATCTTCGGGGAGTTCTTCGGCGGCGGCAGGGGGCGCTCCCGTGCCATGACGGGCGAGGACGTGCGCTTCAACCTCACCATCGCCTTCAGCGACGCAGCGTTCGGGACCACGACCAAGGTCCGCGTGCCGCGCTGGGAACGCTGCCCGGACTGCGACGGGAGCGGCGCGCGCTCGCGGGACGGCGTCACGACCTGCAGCCAGTGCCGGGGCGCGGGCCAGGTGCGGCTGCAGCAGGGATTCTTCAGCATCGCCCGGACCTGCTCGCGCTGCGGCGGCGAGGGGAAGATGATCACCGACCCCTGCAGGACCTGCCGGGGCAGGAAGCGGGTGGAGCGGGAGCGCACCCTCTCGGTCAAGATCCCCGCCGGCGTCGAGACCGGCAACACCATCCGGCTGACCGGCGAGGGCGAGCTGGGTGAGTACGGCGGGCCGCCGGGGGACCTCTACATCTACCTGACCGTCGAGGACCACCCGCTCTTCAAGCGGGAAGGGCAGGACATCATCCTGGAAATCCCCGTGAGCTTCGTCCAGGCCGCGCTGGGCACGGAGATCGAGGTCCCGACGCTCAGCGGAACCGAGAAGCTCAAGGTTCCGCACGGCACCCAGCCCGGCCAGGTCTTCCGGCTCCGGGGAAAGGGATTTCCCCACCTGCGCGGCGCCGGCGCAGGGGACCAGCTCTGCCGCGTCACGGTCGAGGTCCCGACGAGGCTTACGGCGAAGCAGAAGGAGATCCTGAAGGAGTTCGACTGCCTCTCGAGCGAAGGCTGTTCGCCGGTGACCAAGGGGTTCTGGGACACGGTGAAGGAGCTCTTCGGCGACGCGCAGAAGAAGTGACCCCGCGGGCCGCGGCCCGTCCTACAGCGCCACCGGCCGCTGGGCGATGATCCCTCCCTTGACGCCGATGGAGGAATGCGCGATGGAAATCGGGTGTCGCGAAGGCCGTGCAGTCGGCAGCCACCAGCAGGTCCGCGTTCTGCAGGAACGGCGCCATCGTGCCGATGAGCTTGATCTGAATGGGCCAGTGCGAGAGCACCTTCGGCCCGTCGGCAGGGCCGTTTCCCGTGACGGCGGCGGAGCAGGAAGGACAGTTATCGTTCGTGAACATGATATGCCTCCTCGGTCTTCCGGGACCTCCCGGATGACCCCATGATGCCGGAGCGGGCCCGCGTCCGCGCGGCATTACGCAGGCCTCTATTCGTCCACCTTCTTCCTGACGCTCACGAACCCCATGACCATCTTCTCCTTTGCCGCGGTCTTCGCGGGGTTCGGGCTGGCGGGGACCCGGGGGAGCATCCTGTCGGCCGCGGTCCTGGTGGTGGGCGTCTTCCTGGGCTCGGCGCTCTGGTGGCTCTTCCTGGCCGGCGTCTTCACGGTCTTCCGGCAACGGTTCGACGCCCGCCAGCACGTCTGGATCAACCGGTTCTCAGGCGCCATCATCGGCGGGTCGGGCGCGGTGGTGCTCCTGAGCCTGACCTGATGTTCGACGCCGGTGCAGGTGCCGGTAAGGTATCGATAACGCCATCGGATGCGGACGCATCGGGAAGGATGAAGAGGTCATGAATATCCAGAACGAGGCGCGGGGGCTGCGCTTTCTCCTCGGCGTGCTCCAGGCTCAGCAGGCCGATCCCTTCTGCCGAAGGTGCAGCGCCTTCCGGAACACGCTCCTGGCCGCCCGCGAGCGCGCGGCAGCCTGCCGGACCGGCCGCGCCGGCGAGATCGCGGGCCTGCCTGCAGAGCTGGCCGTCCTGCTCGCGGATGCCGGGAAAGGGCTCGCAGGGATTCCCGAGCCGTCGGATGCCGTGGGCCAGAAGCGCGCGGGGAACTGCATGCTGCCCGAGGGGCAGTGCTTCATCAAGGCCTCCCTGGCGCTGCTGCAGCGGATCTGAGCGCCCGCCCCTGCTGCACCGGTCCTCCTTCCTGCTCCGCTTTTCTGGGCTTTCCGTCTGCTTCCCCGGGATTCTGTGCTATAATAACGACAGGTCGCAGCATTCAGGACAATTCAGGTCTTTTATAAAGCCTATCGTATTGATCTGTAAGGATTAATTTCACTTCGCCAGGCAAGGAGGAGAGGTTGAACGCACTCGAGGTGTCTAAGAAGATGGAGACCGATGCGATCCGGTTCTACACCGAGGCGGCCGGCAAGACCCGGTATGCAGCGGGCAAGAAGATGTTCCTCACCATCGTCGAGGACGAAAAGCGCCACCTGGAGATGATCACGAAGCTGATCCAGGGGATGCAGTTCACGCCGGAGGATGTGAGTCCCCTGCAGCGCGTCAAGACGGTCTTCGAATCCCTCAAGGACGAGATGATGAAGAAGGTCGAGGCCAGCAAGGACGAGATGGAGGCTTTCAAAATCGCCATGGAGATGGAGCGCGAGGGCGAGAAGTTCTATGAGAAGGCCCTTGCCGACGCAAGGACCGATAAGGAGAAGGCCCTCTTCCGCAGGCTCATCGAGGAGGAGAAGCAGCATTTCGCGATCTTCTCGAACACCTACAACCATCTTGCCGATACGGGCAACTGGTTCCTGTGGGAGGAGCGGGGCATCGTGGAGGGATAGGCGGGCCGATGACGGCCGGGAAGGGCCGCGGACGCCCGGGAAGGAAGGTGATGGCAATGAAGTACGCCAAGGCGGCATTGAAGGAGAAGATCCTGGAGATGTACCCCGAGATCGGGAAGCACAACGTCAAGGTCACGCTCGACTTCAACGACGAGAAGGGCGCCTATATCCTGAAGTTCCGGCGTGGCAAGGACGAGCTCATCACCCACCTCGACAAGATGGACGCCGATGACTGCATGAACAACATCCGGTGCGTGCACCTGGGCGTCAAGGTCGACCAGTTCATCGGGAACTTCGAGGCCAGGGCCGAGTTCGGGAGGAAGGTGGCATGAGCAGGCCGGTGAAGGTCCAGATCGTGTTCTACAGCATGTACGGCCATGTCTACCGCATGGCCGAGGCCGAGGCGGAGGGGGCGCGGTCGGTGAGCGGAACGGAGGTCGCGCTCTACCAGGTGCCGGAGCTCGTGCCGCCTGACGCGCTGGAGGGGTCGGGCGCAGCGGCGGCGCGGAAGGCCTTTGCCCATGTCCCGGCGGCGACGCCCGAGCTGCTCGCCGAGGCCGACGCGGTGATCTTCGGCACGCCCACGCGCTTCGGGAACATGGCGGCGCAGATGCGGAACTTCCTCGACCAGACCGGCGGACTCTGGATGCAGGGGGCGCTGATCGGCAAGGTCGGGAGCGTCTTCACCTCCACGGCCACGCAGCACGGCGGGCAGGAGACGACGATCACGAGCTTCCATACCACGCTGCTGCACCAGGGCATGGTCATCGTGGGCGTTCCCTATTCCGAGAAGCGGCTGATGGAGATCGGCCAAGTGAGCGGCGGGTCGCCCTACGGAGCGTCAACCATCACCGGGGGCGACGGCTCGCGCATGCCGAGCGAGAACGAGCTGGCCATCGCGCGGTTCCAGGGCAGGCATGTGGCCGAGATCGCGAAGAAGTTGAAGGGGGCATGAAGGGAAGCTGAAAAAGAGGATGCGGCGGCAGTAGCGATCCTCGCGATATCCAGTGAAAAGCTCCTCTGGCCGGTGCGGAGGAGCTTTGTATTTCAGCGCGCATTGGACAATCGCGGTCAATCTCGGATTGACTCACCAAGGAAATTCCTATATTCTCACGCTGCCGGGAGTCCTGCCCGGCAGTCCAGAGATTCGATATTCCATGGAGATGAGTTTGAGGAAAGAAATCTCCCAGTAACAGAATTGCAGACACTTCTGCGAAAGTATATTCTGGCGCACGCGGTGACGCAAAATCCATGACGAGCACCATCTTTACCATTGGTTACGCAAATCGAGCCATTGACGATTTTATCGCATTGCTCAAGCAGCATAATATAACTGCGCTCTGCGATGTTCGTTCTTCTCCTTACAGCAGCCGCAATCCCCAATACAATCGCGAGTTGCTCAAACAGTCGCTGAAACTTCATAATATCGAGTATGTATTCCTTGGCGAGGAACTCGGAGCTCGCTCTAAAGACACATCTTGCTATGTCGAAGGGAAGGCTGTTTATCAGAAAATAGCTGCCACGACTCTATTCCAGAAAGGCCTGGAACGCATTAAGCTTGGGCTTAAGAAGGGCTTTATGCTTGCACTTATGTGCGCAGAGAAGGACCCGATGACCTGCCATCGAACGATATTGATTTGCCGAAATCTTCGCGGACAAGGCATTGATATCCTGCATATCATCGATCAACAGACCAGGGAGACGCAAACCGAACTGGAGAAGCGTTTGATCGCGCAATTGAAGCTTTACCCCGATATGTTCAAAGATGCGGAGTCTAATGCTCTTATCGAGCGAGCTTATGACATACAGGGCGACAAAATCGCGTATGTGGAGAAGGGCGAACAGGAACCGGGTGAAATAACGGTTGACACCGTGAAAGAAGAGCATGAACACTATTAAGCTATATACGATCGGGTTCACTCAAAAATCTGCAGAGCAATTCTTTGGCATGCTGATTAAGGCGGGTGTTAAGAAACTCGTAGATGCGCGATTGAATAATAGTTCTCAGCTTGCCGCTTTCGCGAAGAAGGATGATCTGAAGTATTTCTTGCGGGCACTTGGAAATATAGACTACATTCATCTGCCGATTCTGGCTCCGACCGAGGACATTCTTACTGAATACAAGAAAAATAAAGGCGACTGGCAGCTTTACGAAAAGAAGTTTCTGGCGCTCATGGAAGAACGACGAATTGAGAATGCAGTTAATCCTCTCGACTTTGACGGAGCCTGTCTGCTCTGTAGCGAGCATTTACCCAACCAATGCCACCGCCGCCTGGTCGCTGAATATCTGAAAAATAAATGGGGTAACGTCGAAATCATACATCTTGTTTGACAAGGAGGCCGTGCTTGGATATCATCGTGACGGATCTTACGAGATTTGCAAAGGATGATCTGGTCTGTATAGCGGGTATCGATGTAAAGTCCAGGCAGTGTATCAGGCCTTTGCCTTATATTAAGAAAGACGAATGTAAGAGGCTTAAAATATTGCCGGGAGCGGTACTTGCGGCTAATTTTACAACTATCGCAGGTGTCAGCAAACCGCATACGGAGGATGCGAACTACGATAAACTTGCTTTCAAAGGACCATGTACTTCAGATGAATTTGAAAGCATTCTGAAAAGCTCGCTCTCTCCTACGATCAGTGAAGGTTTTGATGGGAAAGTACCGGGCGGAGCCAAGGTAATTCCTCATGAGAATCCACCCACCCGGTCGATTATCACACTCAAACTGAAGCCAACTCAAATAGAAATCGTCAGAAATGCGTTTGACGCCAAGAACTTGAGGCTTAACATTCTTGATAATGATGGTCGGAAGTATTCGTACTTGTCGATAACCGATCTCGGTTTTCACAGTTCATTTATATCGAAAAAAACGAATCCCGATGAATTGAACGAATATGTTCGAGGTCAGAAAAAGCTTTACATCAGGATCGGATTGGGGCGGCGATATAAAAATCCCAAGGATGGGCGAGACGGCTTCTGGATTCAAGTGAATGGGATATATACCTTCCCTGAATTCATGACGAAAGTCAGAACGTATTGAGAGCAACGTTATTCTTCACGAGAGTTCCGTGTGGCACGTTGAATCTTGGGGTCTCAGAGGGACGCTGATACATTGGGTGCATGTCGTTTGACAACTTGAGGGTGGCGAGAAGGAAAGTAGAAAGAGGTCAATGGGAAGGACAAGAGCCCGGGACGTGATCCCGGGCTCGGCCATAAAAATGCATGGTATGGTATCTTCTAGCAGGAGCTCTTGCACTTGCAGGTGGTCGCAGCGGCCTTCGCTACCTTCTTGATCGTCATGGGTGCGCCTCCTTTCGTCTCCGTGGTGAATGATAACAGTTCTAGGCTGGACTGTCAAGAACGCCATAGAGCGCGCAGCGGTAGCGGTCGCGGCCGCCCGGCCCCTCGAGGACCTCGGCGCGGTAGCGGCAGCCGCCGCGGCATGCCTCGAGGAACTCGCAGGAGCAGGCGAGCCGCTCGAGCCGGACCGGCCGGACGCGCTCCCAGCAGCTGCGCAGCCCTTCGCTGATCTTCCCGACCGCGCGGTCAGCGTAGAAGGTGCACTTGGCCGCCGTGCCGTCGGGCATGACCGCCATGAGGTGAAGGCCGCAGCCGAAGCCCCGGCCCGAGGCATGCATGCCGCCGCCGTAGCCGTAGCCCAGCAGCGCGCCGCCGGCCGAAGGCGCCACGGCCAGGTCCGGATGCTCCCGCATGCGGCCCGAAGGGCAGGGGACATCCACGGCCCACTCCTTCACGCCCAGGGAGCGGAAGAGCCTGTCCAGGGCGTCGAAGTCCCGCAGCCCTGCGGGATGCACCATGGTCGAGACCGAGGCCGCGAACCCGGCGTCCAGTGCCCGCCGGAGGCCGTCCATCGATGATTCCCAGGTCCCCGGACCGCGCAGCGCATCATGGGCGGCCTGGAGGCCGTCGATGCTCACCTGGATCTCGTGGACCTTCAGGCGCCTGAGCGTCGCGGGCTTGAGCAGCAGGCCGTTCGTAAAGAGCACGGTCCGGAGGAAGAAGTCGGGCAGCAGCTCATTGATCTCGTCGAACCGGCTGTGGAGCAGCGGCTCGCCGCCGGTCAGCAGCACCCGGAGCCCCTGCATCCGCTCGAACTCCCGGAGCACGCTTCGCACCTGGTCAACGGGAAGCTCCTGCGCCTCCGTGTCGCCGATATAGCAGTGCCGGCACCGCAGGTTGCAGCGGCTCGTGATCTGGAGCTCCAGGTAGCGCAGCGAGGGCTCGGGCGCCTGCTCGACGGAGGGACGGGCGACCGAAACCCGTTCGCGGGTGAGCAGGCCCTCGTCGATGCAGTAGTCGGTGAAGGCGGTGTCCGGGCCCGCGCATCCGTCGGCTGCTGCGCAGGAGGCGAGGAAGCGGAAGGATTCCTGGTCGAGCTCGTAGAGCTCGTCGCGGCCGACCTGGTAGACCGACGGCGTCTCGAGCCGCTTGAGCGCGGCCTGGCGGCTGAGGAAATACTGCATGTCCCTATTATACCCCACCGGCGGTCCACGATTTTGCCCTGCGCCGGCGTTTGTTATATAATGGCCCATGAGCGCTTCAGCACGGACCGACAGCACGCTCTGCCGCGCGCTCTGCGCCTACTATAAACCGGGCAGGAACGAGGAGCTCGCCTGCCAGGGCTACCTCGTGGTGCAGGAGCTGGTGCGCAGGGGACGGAAGCTGCGGCAGGAACGTCCTGCCCCGCTGCTCTCGCCCGGCGCGGCGGTGAGGAAGGGGCTGGAGGAGCGCGTCTGCGGACGATGCTCCTTCCGGGTGCAGGACTGCGACTACAGCGCCACCGGCGGCGCGGCAGCCGCCTGCGGCGGGTTCCTGCTCCTGGCCCATCTCCTGGCAGCAGGGGAGCTGGTGCTGGAAGACCTGTAGGACGCCGGGGCCGGGCCCGGTGGCGCACCGCGCGGGACCGCGAGAGGAGCGACCCATGGACTATACCATCAAGATCGGCGGCGAGGCAGGTCAGGGCATCCAGACCATCGGCGACACGCTCGCCCGGGTCTTCAGCCGCGCGGGGTTCCATGTCTTCACGCACCAGGACTACGAGTCCCGCATCCGGGGCGGCCACAACTTCTTCCAGATCCGGCTGGCCGACCGGCCGGTCCTGGCGGCCCGCGACGCGGTGGACGTCCTGGTCGCCCTGGACCGGGCAAGCCTGGAGCAGCACGTCCGGGAGCTCACGCCGCGCGGCAAGGTCGTCTACGATCCCGAGACGCTGAAGGAGAAGCGCGACGGGAAGCAGTTCGTCGGGATCCCCTTCGCCCGGCTGGCGGTGGAGCAGGGCGGGAACCGCATCATGGCCAACACCGTCGCGACCGGCGCGGTGCTCGGCATGCTCGGCATGGAGCCGGACCTGCTCCATGCGCTCATCGCCGAGGCCTTCCAGCAGAAGGGCGAGCAGGTCATCGCGGCGAACCGGAAGGCCGCGGCAGCCGGGTACGACTACGCGGTCCAGGGCTGCCCCCGCTGCGACTTCGGCGCCGCGCCGGGCGAGCGGCCCGCGCCGCGGCTGCTGGTCGCGGGCTCGGACGCCATCGCCCTGGGCGCGCTGGCCTCGGGGGTCCGGTTCTACTCCGCCTATCCCATGACGCCCTCCACGGGCATCATGAACTACCTCGCCTCGAAGGAGAAGGAGTACGGCATCGTGGTGGAGCAGGCGGAGGACGAGATCGCGGCGATCAACATGGCCATCGGCGCGTCCTTTGCCGGCGCGCGCGCCATGACCGGCACCTCGGGCGGCGGCTTTGCGCTCATGGTGGAGGGCGTGTCGCTCGCGGCCATGACCGAGACGCCGGTCGTCGTCGCCATGGGCCAGCGCCCCGGCCCGGCCACGGGCCTGCCGACGCGGACCGAGCAGGGCGATCTCCACATGGTCCTGCATGCGGGCCACGGCGAGTTCCCGCGCTTCCTCTTCGCGCCCGGCACGCCGGAGCAGGCCTTCTTCCTGACCAACAAGGCCTTCGACCTCGCCGAGAAGTACCAGGCGCCGGCCTTCGTCCTTTTCGACACCTATCTCAGCGACACCCAGTGGACCGTCCGGGGCCTCGACCTCTCGCGGCTCCGGCGGGCGGACTACCGCCTGCGCGGCGAGGCCTTCGCGAAGCTGCCGTCCTACCGGCGCCATGGCTATACCGACAGCGGGGTCACGCGGCTCGGCGTTCCCGGCGAGAGCCGCCATCTCGTGGTCACGGACAGCGACGAGCATGACGAGGACGGCCATATCACCGAGGACGCCGCCACGCGCATCAGGATGACCGAGAAGCGGATCTTCCGGAAGCTGCCGCTCATGCGGAAGGAGATCGCGCCGCCCTTCCTGATGGGCGACAACAGCCCGGACATCGTGCTCGCGGGCTGGGGCTCGCTCTACGGCCTGCTGCGCGAGGCCGTGGACGATCTGGCCCGCAGCCACAGCATCGCGATGCTGCACTTCAGCGAGATCCACCCCTTCCCGTCCACCGACCGCTTCGACTACCTCGCGCTGCTGCGGCGGGCGAAGCTGACCCTCTGCGTGGAGCAGAACGCCACGGGCCAGTTCAGCCGGCTGATGCGGACCGAGACGGGCCATGTCTTCCATGACCATGTGCTCCGGTACGACGGCAGGCCCTTCACCGTCGAGGCGCTGGTGAAGGAGCTGCAGAAGGCGATCAAGAAAAGCTGACAGGAGCATTCACCGCAGAGGGATCATGATCCACTATGAGCACTGCGGGAAGACCTGTTCATGCAGAGCAGGTCTTAGCGATCTCAGCGTCGTTCAGTATTGCATTCGTTGGTTCTGAATCAGGCGGTCACTATTACTGTCGAGGTGAATCGTATGCCTTCCCCACAGGACTACGCCGGCCAGACTCCCGCCTGGTGCCCGGGATGCGGGAACTTCCCGATCCTCAAGACCTTCCGGGAGGCCATCGCCGGGCTGGGCATCGAGCCCCACCGGCTCATGCTGGTCTCGGGCATCGGCCAGGCCGCCAAGTTCCCGCACTACGCGAAGGGCCATACCTTCAACGGCCTCCACGGCCGGGCCCTGCCCATCGCGACCGGCATCCGGCTGGCGAACCACGGGATGCCCGTGGTCGTCACGACCGGCGACGGCGACTGCTACGGCGAGGGCGGGAACCATCTCCTGGCAGCCATGCGGCGGAACATCGATATCACGCTCTTCGTGCATGACAACCAGATCTACGGCCTGACCAAGGGACAGCCGTCGCCCACCACGGGAGAGGGGATGGTGACCAGGAACACGCCCTTCGGCGTGCTCTCCGGCCGGTTCGATCCCCTGGCCCTGGCCGTGGCCATGGACTGCAGCTTCGCGGCGCGGGCCTTTGCCGGCGACCCGGAGCATCTCAAGGGCGTCATGCAGGAGGCGGTCCGCCACAAGGGGTTCAGCCTCGTGGACATCCTGCAGCCCTGCGTCTCGTTCAACAAGGTGAATACCTACGAATGGTACCAGCAGCGGGTCTACCGGCTCGGACCGGAGCATGACCCCCGGGACCGGACCGCGGCCTTCGCCAAGGCCCTCGAGTGGGGGGACCGCATCCCGCTGGGCGTCATCTACCGGCATGAGCGGCCGACCTTCGAGGAGCGCTTCCCGGTCCTGGCCGGCAAGCCGCTCGCGCAGCGCGGATATCCCGCGCTCTCGATGCTCGAGCGGACCCTGGAGGAGTTCCGGTAGGAACGGAGGGAGCATGCCGCGGGCATCGAAGCGGAGGATCAAGAAGGTCGGCCTGCCGGCCGGGTCGCTGGTCTATACCGGCGAGCGTTCCGGCGGGAAGGTCAGCGCCCTGCGCATCGACTTCAGCGAGGAGGCCTGCGAGGAGCGCAGCCTGGACCTGGAGGCCGGCCCCGGCCCCTTCCGGCCCGCCGCCGCCGCCGCGTGGGTGAACGTGGTCGGCATCCATGACCCGGCGGCGCTCGAGCGGCTCGGCGACAGCTTCGGCCTGCACCGCCTGGTGCTCGAGGACATCCTGAGCGTGGTGCAGCGGCCCAAGGCCGAGGACCACGGCGACTATCTTTACCTGGTCCTGAAGGCGCTCGGCTTCCACGAGAAGACCGGCAAGGTGGCGCCGGAGCAGGTGAGCATCGTGCTCGGCCGGGGGTTCGTGCTCTCCTTCCAGGAGGGCGCGCCGGGCGACGCTTTCGCGGCCATCCGCGAGCGGCTCGCCGCCGGGCGGGGGGTCATCCGGAAGCGCGGGCCGGACTTCCTGGCCTACTCCCTCCTCGACTCGGTCGTGGACGGCTACTTCCTGGTGCTCGACCGTTTCGGCGACCGGATCGACGCGCTCGAGGACGAGCTGATCGAGCGGCCCGGCAAGACGACGGTGGAGCGGCTGTACGAGCTGAAGCGCGAGCTCCTGCTGCTGCACCGGTCGGTCTGGCCGGTGCGGGAGGTGGTCGGCGCGCTCATGCGGCGCGATTCCTCCCTCATCGAGGAGGCCACGGTCCCCTATCTCCGGGACGTCTACGACCACACCGTCCAGGCCATCGACACCATCGAGATCTACCGCGAGA
>CAZTXN010000014.1:0-31086 GCA_964617655.1 uncultured Nitrospiraceae bacterium
CGCAACAAATAATTGCTACACAGCATCTGCAATAGAGGCCTCGTCGCGATATAACCGCAATATTTATATGCATCATTTGAGCGCATCCATTTTTTATGCAGTTATTTCAATTAATTACGTTTTGGCATAGCGATTGAAATATAGTCAGTAATCCACTGTTCCAGGAGGACACCATGCAGAAACTTATCAAGGCGTTCGAGGATATGATGGTGGCCATTACTTTTGCCGAGGCAGGGGAGTACGATGAGGCAAAGAAGATCACCGGTATTGAGGCTGTTGAGGAGGCAGTGTCCGCTCCGAGCGTCCGGACGAACGAGGCCTAGGCATGCGATCCCTATAGCGGTTCCTGGGCACTGCCGCCTCACGCGGTCCGCATAAAGTGCCAGGTAGTGATCGGTCCCTTTCTTATTGCAGTCCTGAAAGGAGCCGGTTTTTTTTGACCTGAAGAGAACATCATAACGACCTGACGAGCGAAAGACATGTTGACCGAGAAGAACATAGACCGCGACAGCCAGCAGAAGCTGTATGTACAGATCTCCTCCATCATCAGGGAGAAGATCGAGAGCCGCGAGTGGGGTCCTGGCTCGCAGATCCCGACCGAGGATGAGCTCTGCCGCCGGTACGGTGTCAGCAAGGCGACCATACGCATGGCGATCGCAGAGCTGGTCAGGAACGGGTATCTCAGGAAACAGCAGGGACGGGGGACCTTCGTCAGCAGGACGCCTCCGGACCTGGGGATCATGATGAAGACGAGGCTGACCGAGGACATGTTCGGAAAGGGGGTGAGCTCGAGCAAGGAAATACTCGTTCGGGGCAGGAAGCAGCCGCCGCCGGACGTTGCGGCGCACCTGCAGAGCAGCGAGGAGGTCTATTACGTCCTCTTCAAGCGCGTGGTGAACAACGAACCTGCCTATCTCGAGGAGACGTTCGTTCCGCTGCAGGTCGTCCCGGACATCGACGAGATGGAAATCTGTCAGCTGCCGCTCCATGAGCTGCTGCAGCAGAAGGCGGTGAAGAAGATCCAGAAGATCGTCCAGATGATCGAGATCGCGGACATGACCAGCGATGCCGCAGAGATCCTGAAAGGCCCGCCCGGCGGTTCCATGCTGATTCTCCACCGGCTCCTGGTGGGGGCCGAGGGCAGGCCGCTCGCCTATACCCGCCTGATGGGCGGCGGCCGGAAGTACAAGCTGCAGACCGAGCTGGAACAGCTCGCATGACACGACGCATTCATCCACGAAGGGAGGTCTCCAACATGGGAGTACTGAGAAGCGCCTATGAGTTCATGAAGTCGGCGTCCATCGCGCACGCCAAGTGGGACTACGAAGTATCGATGAACATCCTGAAGAACCGGAAGAAGATGCTGGTGCTCTTCCTGCTGCTGCTGCCCATCCTGCTCGTGACGCTGGCCGATGCGGGGAACATGCTGGGCGGCAAGACATCCTACGCGCCCGCCTTCTATTCCACGAACATCTTCCTCGTCTCGATCGCCATCGGTCTGGCTGCCGGACTGATTACCGGCTGCATCGGCGCCGGCGGCGGGTTCATCATCACCCCGGCTCTGATGGCCGCGGGCGTGAAGGGAATCCTGGCCGTCGGTACCGACGTGTTCCATATCTTCGCCAAGGCCATCATGGGGACGACGGTCCACAAGAAGCTGGGGAACGTCTCGGTGAAGCTGGCCATGGCGTTCCTGGTGGGCTCGGCCGGCGGCACCTTCATCGGCGGCGCGATCAACAAAGGTCTCTACAACAAGGACCCGCTGCTGTCCGAGGCCTTCATCAGCCTGGTCTACGCCGTCCTGCTGGGCTTCCTCGGGTTCTACGCGCTGGCGGACTTCCTGAAGTCGCGAAAGGGTCCGAGCGGCGGCGACGCCCACGGCGGACCGGCCGGCACGACCGGCTTCGCCATGAAGCTCCAGAAGGTCAACATCCCGCCGATGATCACCTTTGACGAGGACTATGTCGAGGGCGGCAAGAAGATCTCGGGCGTCTTCGTCGCCATGGGCGGCGTGATCGTCGGCATGCTCGCGGCCATCATGGGCGTGGGCGGCGGCTTCGTCACCTTCCCCATGTTCGTCTATACCTTCGGCGTCTCGACGGCCACGACGGTGGGCACCGACATCCTCCAGATCATCTTCACCGCCGGGCTGGCCTCCATCGCCCAGTACGCCATTTACGGCTACGTGTTCTACACCCTGGCCATGGGCATGCTGATCGGCTCGCTGATCGGGATCCAGGTTGGTGCGCTGACGACCAAGGTGGTCAAGGGCATCCATATCCGCGGCTTCTATGCCGTCTCGATCCTGGCCGGCTTCGTGAACCGGGCGGCCACCCTGCCCAAGAAGATGGTGGAGCTCGAGTATATCACCCTCTCCAAGACGACCATCAATGCCGTCGAGTTTGTCGGCAACATCATCTTCTGGTTCGTGGTCGGGATCTTCGGGATATGGATCTTCAGCAAGTTCTTCTCGAACATCAAGACGTTGAAGGAGGGCAACTAGCCATGTCCATCACCAATAAGAAAGCGTTCACGTTCGGCACGATCCTCGCCGTCTCGTTCTTCGGCGTCCTGGCGCTCATCTTCGCGCCGATCTTCGGCGACGGGAAGAACGGCCTGGTCTATTCGGACGACATGTTCAACAAGCTCTCGAAGGGTTCGTCCTACTTCATTCCCAAGGTGGCGAAGAGCAACGAGGAGTTCCTGGGCAAGAGCTTCTTGCTCACCTTCCGGCTCGAGAAGCCGGAGCAGACCGCCGCGGCGGTCAAGGCCCTGCGCGTGGCGGGCGCCCAGGTGGAGCATGCCCAGGACGAGCTGACGGTCCGCGGGGACCTCGGGAAGGTCCTGGCCGCCGTGCTGACGGACGCCGATGCCATGTTCAAGAACGACGGCCGGCCGGTGGCCGCGCGGTACGGCATGGACGAGCGCGAGGCCATGGCATCCTGGTGGGCGGTCCTCAAGAGCATGGACAAGGCCTTCAAGAAGCAGAAGCAGATCGACGAGGCCAAGATCACCTCTGATGTGATGAAGAAGGCCATCGAGCCGGCGTACAATTTCTACGAGATCGACGCGCTCAAGATAAAGGACCGGCTCGGGAAGATGACCGGCCTGCTGGTCTTCTATGTGATCTACACCATGTGGTGGGGCTTCGCCATTTTCTATCTCTTCGAGGGCATCGGCCTGACGATGAAGAAGGCGAAGGTGAAGAAAGAGGTGTGATGACGGGGAGGGCCCATGAACGTTCTGGTAGCGGTCGACGGCTCCCGGCATTCGACGGAAAGCCTCCGGGTCGCCGCGCCGCTGCGCGGTTCCTGCTCGGCAGCATCTCCGGGAACGTGGTTCGCCACAGCCACTGTTGCGTCTACATGAACGAGGGGCCGGGTCTGCACCCGGCCCCTCCTGTCTTTATGGGAGACAGGTCATCGTCATGTATCTGCGGGCCGGGAGAAAGTCACGGCCACGAATCTCCCGGTAGCATGAAGGCGCTTGATGAACCACTGCTGAGCGGATGCATGCATTGCCCCGCTTCCCATCTGCCGGTGTATAAGATATAATCGGACGCATTGCCATGAAGATCCGCGACAAGCTCTTTCTCGGCTTCGGTTCCTATATCCTGCTCGGCGCGCTGCTCGGCCTGATCGCCTACGGCGAGCTCCGGACGATCAAGCGCGGCCTGGCGCTGGTGGAGAAGGCGGACGACATCACGAACACCTTCCTGGAGGTGCGGCGGTACGAGAAGAACTTCCTGCTCTATCGGGACCGCGAGAGCAGAAAGGAGCTCCTGAAGTATCTCGCCAGCTTCACGAGTGCGATCGAGGCGATCGAGGCGGAGATCATCAGCGAGATCGGCGAGGAGAACTACGGCCATCTTGGCAGATCGCTGACGGTCTACGGAAGGAATATCCACGGGGTCATGGAGAATCTCGACTCCCGCGAGCCGCTGATGGACCGAATGCGCATCCAGGCCCGGGAGCTCGAACACCGGCTCACCGGCGCCGAGCACGACTTCTTCCTGAACGTACGTCGGCACGAAAAGAACCTCATGCTCGAGCGCAGCACGGAGTCGTATGCCGCGTTCCGGGAAGCCCTCGAGGCGTCCGGGCTGCAGGACCGTCGCGGCGTGGCCGAGTACGCCGGGACCATCACCGGGCTGCACGAGCTGTACGTGACCGAGAACGCCGCGGAGGAGGAGATGCGCCAGGCGGCGCGGGAGATCCAGGCATTCACGGAAAGTCTGGCCCACGAAGAACGCGAGAAGATCTCCACCACGCTCAAGATCGCCGGCCTGCTGCTCGTCGCCGGAATGGCGCTCATCGTCGTCGTCGGCACGGTGATCAACCACAAGATGGCCCAGAGCATCGTGGACCCCATCCTGGGTCTGGAGCAGGCGACCAAGAAGATCTCCCGCGGCGACTTCTCCGGGACCATCGAGGTGAACGGGAACGACGAGATCGCCTCGCTCGCCGCTTCGTTCAACCAGATGGAGGAGAAGCTGGACCACGCCATGACGGCGCTGGACGGCATCATCAAGAAGCTGCAGGAGAAGCAGGCGCAGCTCGTGGAGGCCGAGAAGCTCGCCCTGATCGGGAAGCTGGCGGCGGGCATCGCCCATGAGATCAACAACCCCCTCACCTCGGTCCTGACCTTCTCGAATCTCATGCTGGAGCAGTGCCCGACGGGCGATCCGCGGCATGAGCGGCTGAAGCTCATGGTGAAGGAGACCGACCGCGCCAGGACCATTGTGCGGCAGCTGTTGAACTTCGGCCGTGAGAGCGTGCTGAAGCCCGAGAAGATCGATATCAACCGTCCGGTCCGGGAGATCGCCGACTCCATGGTTGCGCAGGAGGCCTTTCCCGGCATCGAGCTGGCGCTGCGCCTGGACGAGAACCTGCCGGAGGTCTATGCAGACCCCGCACAGCTCGGGCAGGTGGTGCTGAACATGCTGCTGAACGCCATCCACGCCATCACCCCGCCGGGCCGCATCGAGGTGGCTACGCGGATGGGCGAAGGGCATGTGGAGATCGTCATCGCTGACAGCGGCCAGGGGATCCCGGAGGAGCATCTCCGCAGGATCTTCGATCCTTTCTTCACCACCAAGGACGCCGCGAAGGGAACAGGGTTGGGTCTTGCGGTCAGTTATGGTATCATACAAAAGCACGGCGGCGATATCTCCGTGGAGAGCACGGTCGGGAAGGGGACGACGTTCACCGTGAGGATGCCGGTCTATGGATAGGTTCCGCGCGCTGGTCGTGGACGACGAGCCGAGCGTCTGCGAAGCGGTCAAGGCGATCCTGGAGATCGAGGGGATCGAGGTGGCCACGACGACGGACAGCAGCGGCGCCGTGGAGCTCGTGCGGGAGAACGGCTTCGATCTCATCGTCTCGGACCTCAAGATGCCCGGGCTCGACGGCCTTCAGTTCTACGACAAAGTGCGGGAGATCGAGGCGGACAGCATCTTCATCATCATCACGGCCTTCGGCACCATTCCCTCGGCGGTGGACGCCGTCAAGAAGGGCGTGTACGATTACATCCCGAAGCCCTTCACGCCCGACGAGGTGCGCATCCCGATCCGGCGAGCGCTGGAGCGGAAACGGCTGGAGCGCGAGAACCAGGCGCTCCGCAGCCAGATCGAGACGCGGTACTCCTTCCAGAGCATCATCGGAAACAGCTCCGAGATCCGCGAGACCTTCCGGATCATGCGCCATGCCGCGTCGAGCGAATCCACCGTGCTGATCACGGGCGAGAGCGGTACGGGCAAGGAGCTTGCCGCCCGCGCCATCCATTCCAACAGCGTCCGCGCCCGCCGGAAGTTCGTGACCGTGAACTGCGGAGCGATCCCCGAAGGGCTGATCGAGTCGGAGCTCTTCGGCCATGTCAAGGGCTCTTTCACCGGCGCGGTGGCTGACAAGACCGGCCTGGTCGAGGAGGCGGACCGGGGGACGCTCTTTCTCGACGAGATCGGCGACCTGGCCCTGCCGCTCCAGGTAAAGTTGCTGCGCGTGCTCCAGGAGGGCGAGTTCCACCGCGTGGGCGACGCGATCCCGCGGAAAACGGATGTCCGGGTGATCGCGGCAACGAACCGCGACCTGCTGCGCGCCATCGGGGAGAAGCTCTTCCGCGAGGACCTCTATTACCGCCTGAACGTCATCCCCATCGAGCTGCCTCCGCTCCGGAGCCGGGCCGATGACATCCCGCTCCTGGTGAACCACTTCCTGGAGAAGCACCGTCCGATCTCGGAGGAGAAGACCGTTGCCGGCATCGCCCAGGAGGCGATGCAGGCGCTCATGGACTACCATTATCCCGGCAACATCCGCGAGCTTGAGAACGCGGTCGAGTACGCCATTGCCTTCACCGCCGGCCCGGTGATCGCGCGGGACGACCTGCCGAAGTACATCCTCGAGGAGCGGCGGCTCTCCTGCGAGGCCCGGAAGATACCGCTCATGCCGCTCAAGGACGCGAAGCATCAGTTCGAGCGCAGCCTCGTCACGGCCGCGTTGATCGAATCCGGCGGCAACATCTCCGAGGCCGCCCGCATCCTCCATATCCACCGCCAGAACCTGCAGCAGAAGATCCGCCTGCTCGGCATCGATCTCTCCACCGTCGCACCCCGCTGATCCCGTTCGTTCCATCCTGGTCAGACCCGGATCCCACGCCACACCTTCCGGTGACGCCCTGATATGCAGAGCGCAGTGCCTGTCGACGTTCCTGTTGCCATGCGGCAGCAATTTCTTGCAGTCGCGAGCGCAGTCAATTAACTGCATTTGACTTCTATCACGCTGTTTTTATGGCTATTTTATTTTGGCACGGATGATGCTATGTAAAAGGCAGAAAGCGAACAACGGAATAATAAATCCCTTAAGGAGGCAGCAAAATGAAGATCATGGTGGCATATGACGGGACGAGGCGGGCAAAGGAAGCGCTGGCGTACGGGATCGAGAAGGCCCGGCAGAAGGGCGGAGAGGTCGTTGCGCTGCACGTATTCGACCCGGCGCTCTTCCTGGATTATGATGCGACCCCGGATGCAGAGAACGTAGCGCGCGCCGAAGCGGCCCGGTTCATAGATGAGGCCAAGCAGATCATTGCGGAGAAGGGCAAGGGCATGGCAGCGAGCCTCTACAGCACCGACGGCAGGCCCGAGGACGAGGTGGTCCGGTTCGCCCGGTCCGAGAAGGCCGATGTGCTGCTCTGTCCGCCGAAGTTCAAGCGCCTGATCAGCAAGTGCCGCAGGGCGGCGGCGGAATCCGGGCTGGCCGGCGAGGCGGCTGCGCACGATCTGGCTGCGATCACCATGGCTGCCGGAACGAGGTAGCAGCAGGATCAGCGGGAACAGCCGCAGGGGCTGCAAGAGAGCCCCTGCGGTGCAGTGTCAGGACAGGGTGACAAGTGACGGGAAAGGAAGAAGAGGACCATGGAACTGGAACATTTATTCAGACTGACGAACGAGCTTCTGGTCATGCAGGCGGTCCTTGCATCGGTGCTGCTGCCGGGGCTCGCGGGGAGAGCGGACCTGTACCGGTCCTTCGTGCGGAACCTCGCCTCCTGGGTCGTGACCTTTGGCCCTGTCGGGCTCTTGATCTACGTGCTGTGCGAGGTCGTGCGGCTCTCGTAGGAAAGGGTCACGGCTCGAGATCGGACAGGTCGATCTCCCAGTATCCGCCGGCTTGCTTCTTCAGGGAGTGCGCCGGGAAGGAGGGACGAAGGGCCTTGAGCCTCTGCCAGAGACGCATCGCTGGCCGGGAAACAAACTGCCAGGTTGCAGGGTCCAGGGCGCAGGTAAGAAGCATGAAACTGAAAAGGAATAGATTCCTGATCTCTGCAGCGCTCTGGTCCATGGATGATCCCTTTCGAAAGGTTAGTTGCAGAGATAAAAAGCAAGCCCTATGCCATGGTATTTTGCTTTATTAATTAGTCAGTTATACCGTTCATCGAACAACTGAAGCAATTCTTCGATGCAGTGCTCTGCGGAATAGAAGCTGATGAGATCGTATTTATTCTGTATTATCAATTCGTTGTGGGTGTATTATTGTGTTGCACCAGGTGCTCTGAGCAGATAGATCACTTACTGCGCTATTGGGATGAGAAGTCATCGAGGACTAATGAAGATACTGATCGCATACGACGGAACGCTTCATGCCAAAAAGGCCCTTTCCTATGCCATAGAAAAAGCCCGCCCTGCCGGCGGAAGAGTTACGGTCCTGCAGGTTTTCGACCCGAGCCTCTTCATTGACTATGATGCAGGGCCGTCCGCATTGGCGCTGGCGCGGAAGGAGTTCGCATTCCAGAGCGAAGAGACCGCCCGGCTCATTGCGCAGACCGGCAGCGGGGTGGCGGTGGCGCTCTTGTCAGGCGAGGGAAGCGCAGCCGAACTGCTCCAGGACCAGGTCCTCCGGGAACGGCCTGATCTGCTGATGCTGCCCCCGCGTTACCAGACCCTGGCGCGGGTGTTCGACGTTCCGGTCTTCCCTGTTCCCGGGACCATCCTGGTACCGCTGGACGGCTCGGGACGGGGTGTGGCGCCCGGGATCGCGCTCCAGGAAGCACGCCTGACCGGCTCAAGGATCACGCTCCTCGGCATCGTGCCGGTGCACCTCTACAGCAGGGAGGAGAAGAAGGAACTGGAGCAGGTGCGGCGGTCGACGCGCGCGGCGATGAAGCGCTTCCGGAAAACCCTGGAGGGGGCCGGGGCGCCGGCCGGCGAGATGCTCTCTGAAGGGTATCCTGACGAGGAGATCATCCGGGCAGCACAGGGATCGGGCGTATCGCTGGTGCTGCTGCCGTCGGGCAGCACGGCGCCTTCCGAGCTTGCGAAGGCCGGGGCCATCCTTGCCGACGAACCGGGCCGCCTCCACTGTCCGCTGGAACTGGTGCCGGAAGGAACGTCCGCCTGAGCGCTCGCCGCATGCCTGCTCCTGAGCAGGCCGATCAGCAAAGCCAAGACCGAAGCCCCCTATCAGCGAAATAAACCCAGGAGAGCAGGGCTGGCGAAAAAGCCCGCCTACGCCGTCCTTTCCAGCAGGGCAGCAGATGACCACGTCAATGTGCCTGCTTGCAGTAATGGATCCCCTGGCAGGCCCCTTCCCGAAAGTGTGATGTATCAAGCAGAGGAACGCCCGCTCATTTCCTTCCCGCCGTACTTAGAATTGTGGTTTACACCAAAGAATAATTTGTTATAATTAACACGTTCCGCGTCCGCTGGTGTTTCTTTTCAACGAAGAGCAACCTGCAGGGCAACGAGGGGCGTTTGTCGGGCCCCGAAGCAGCAAAGAGGCGACCGGGCGGGCCGGGCGTGCCTGCGCCGGGACGCGGACCGGAGCCTGCGTGCATTGCAGGGAGAGGGAGGACCGATGGCCAAGACATTTCTGATCGTCGATGATTCCGCATCCATCCGGCAGCTGGTCTCCATCACGCTCCGCGATGCGGGCTACGAGGTCGTAGCCACGGAGAACGGCAGGGAGGCGCTTGCGAAGGCCGCGGAACGGAATTACGACATGGTCATTACGGATCTGAACATGCCGGAGATGGACGGCATTACCTTTATCAGGCAGCTTCGCGAACTGCCGCGCTTCCGCTATGTGCCCATCGTGATGCTCACCACGGAGGCGCTGGAGGCCAGGAAGCGGGAAGGCCGGGCGGTTGGTGCGAGCGGCTGGATCGTGAAGCCTTTCTCGCCCGAACGGCTGCTGGCCGTGGTGAAGAAGTTCATCAAGTGACAGGAGGCTGACGTGGCGAAGATCCGGAGGGATGGAGCGGTTGAGGACGCGACAGTAGTGATCAGCGGCGAAGCGAAGGTTCCCGGCGCCACAAGGATACGGGAGGCGCTGCTCGAGGCGTTGCGGACCGGGCCGGGACTGCAGGTGGTCCTCGAGAACATCTCGACCGCCGACGTGTCGCTGCTCCAGCTGCTCTGCGCGGCGCACCGGTCAGCGGCACAGGGGAAGAAGCACATGGTCATCAGGGGCGCGGACCGGGAGCCCGTGGCCACGCTGTTGCGCCAGGCCGGCTTCCTGCGACATATCGGATGCCATGACAGCACGCGGCGGACCTGCCTCTGGGTCGATGTGCTGCCGGAACAGGGGGGCAGCGGGCGATGAGCGACCAGAACGAGACCTTTGACCTGAACGTGCTGCGCGAGATGTTCCGCAGCGAGGCCTACGAACTGTTGGGCGAGCTGGAGAACGCCCTGCTGGCGCTCGAGGAAGCGCCGGCGGACAAGAACGTCATCAACCGCGTCTTCCGCGCGCTGCATACCGTGAAGGGCTCGGGCGGGGCCTGCGGATTCGAAGACATCTCCCGCTTTGCCCATGAGGTCGAGACCCTCTATGATGCGGCGCGGAACGAGCGTCTTTCGGTCACCCGGCAGGTCATCGACCTTACCCTGGCCGCCCGGGACCAGATCGCCGCCCTCTTCGAGGGATACTATCACCACAAGCCTGCGGACCCTGCGGTCACGGTCCGGCTTGCTGAACAGGTGAGATCCCTGCTGCCGGAAGGATTCTTGGCCGCGTTGCGGAAGCCAACCGAGGAGGCCGCACCCGCACCGCTCGCCGCCATGACGGCGAGCCAGGCGACCTACCGGATACGGTTCCGGCCGGCCAGGAACATCTTCCTGACCGGAACGGATCCCCAGGGCCTCCTGGACGAGCTCATGACCATGGGAGCCTGCCGGGTGGTCGCCCAGCTCGGCGAGGTGCCGGACCTGGAGCAGATCGAGCCGGAGCTCTGCTACGTCTACTGGGACATCATCCTGACCACGGACCGGACGGTGGACGCGATCCGGGACGTCTTCATCTTCGTACAGGATTCCAGCGACGTGCGGATCGAGCAGATCGATGTGGACGGAGTGCTGAGCGGTGACGAGGAGTACAAGAAGCTCGGCGAGCTGCTGGTGGAGCGCGGGGAGCTCTCCCTCGAGGACATCCAGTCCGTCACCACGGAGCAGAAGCGGTTCGGCGAGCTCGTGGTGGAGAAGGGGCTCGCCGCGAACGACCGCGTGGAGTCCGCCCTGCACGAGCAGCAGCATGTGCGCGACCTGCGGCGTCAGCGCCTCAAGGTGGAGGAGCTGTCGAGCATTCGGGTCGCATCGAACAAGCTGGACAAGCTCGTGGACCTGGTCGGCGAGCTGGTCACGGTGCAGGCGCGGCTCTCCCAGGTGGCCGCCGGCGCGGACAGCGCGCTCCTGCTCAGCATCGCAGAGGAGGTGGAGCGGCTGACCGCGGAGCTGCGGGATAATAGCATGAGCATCCGCATGCTGCCCATCGGCTCGACCTTCAACAAGTTCAGACGCGTCGTCCGCGACCTCTCCCAGAGCCTCGGCAAGTCCGTGGAGCTGGTGATGGAGGGGTCCGAGACGGAGCTGGACAAGACGGTCATCGAAAAACTTCATGATCCCCTGGTGCATATCATTCGGAACTGCATCGATCACGGCATCGAGCTGCCGGAGGGACGGACCCGGGCGGAGAAGCCGCTCCAGGGGACCATCCGCCTCTCGGCCGAACATTCCGGCGCCCAGGTGCTGATCCGGGTCGCCGACGACGGCGCCGGGATGGACCCCGAGGCGATCCGGAAGAAGGCGGTGGAGAGCGGCCTCATCACCAACGATGCCGAGCTGTCCGAGAAGGACCTCTTTGTCCTGGTGCTGCTGCCGGGGTTCTCGACGGCTCGCCAGGTCTCCGATGTCTCGGGACGAGGCGTGGGCATGGACGTGGTGAAGCAGGCCATCGATGCGCTCAGGGGCACGATCGAGATCGCCAGCATCCACGGCAAGGGGACGACCATCACGCTTTCCCTGCCCCTGACCTTGGCCATCATCGACGGATTCCTGACGCGCATCGCCGGGGAGCACTACGTCATCCCGCTCTCTCTCGTCGAGGAGTGCGTCGAGCTCCGGGCGGCAGAGATGCGGTCCGCGAGCGGGCGGACGCTCCTGAACGTTCGGAGCGAGCTGGTGCCCTATATCGTGCTGCGCGAGCGTTTCGGTATCAGCGGCGAGAGGCCGGACATCGAACAGGTAGTGATCACCACGGTGGACGGCGTGCGGGTCGGCCTCGTGGTTGACCATATCGTGGGTGGACACCAGACGGTCATCAAGAACCTGGGACGGCTCTACCGGAAGGTTGACGGCGTCTCGGGCGCCACGATCCTCGGTGACGGAAGCGTGGCGCTCATCCTCGATGTTCCGAAGCTCATGGAGAGCGTCGAGCGCGAGGAAGCTAAGGCCTCCTGACGGGAACCGTCCAGGCCCGACCATGACGAACCATGATGAATGAGGATCCCCTGGAGCAGCCGGCGTCCGGGGCATGGGGCGCCAAGCCCATGTCCCAGAGGGAGTTCGTCCGGTTCAGCGAGTTCATCAGCGGCCAGTGCGGCATCAAGATGCCCCCGAGCAAGAAGGTCATGCTCGAGGCGCGACTGCAGAAGCGGCTGCGCAGCCTGGGGATCCGCTCCTTTGGTGAATATTACGCGCATCTCCAGGGCGATGCAGGACGGGGCGAGCTGGTGCACATGCTCGATGCCGTCACCACGAACAAGACCGACTTCTTCCGCGAGGCTTCGCACTTCGAACTCCTGACCCGCATGGTGCTGCCGGAGTTCGCCGACGAACAGGAACGGTCCGGCGAGCGGGCGCGGCCGTTCCTGCTCTGGAGCGCCGGATGCTCCACCGGCGAGGAACCCTACTCGCTCGCCATGGTCCTTGCCGATTTCGGCGAGCACCATCCGTCCTTCCGCTCTTCCCTCCTGGCTACGGACATCTCCACCCGGGTCCTGGAACGTGCGGTCGATGCGGTCTATGATGCCGACCGGGCGGCAGGCATACCGCCGGCCCTGAAGCAGAAGTACCTTCTGCGGAGCAGGGACCGCAACCGGCACCTCGTCCGCATCGCGCCGGAGGTCCGGGCAATGGTGCAGTTCCGGCGATTGAACCTCATGGAGGACGCGTTCTCCTTCGGGCAGCCCTTCGACGCCATTTTCTGCAGGAACGTGATCATCTATTTCGACCGCGCCACCCAGGAGGGGCTCATCCAGCGGTTCTGCCGGGCTCTCCGGCCGAACGGCTATCTTTTCCTGGGGCATTCCGAGAGCATCCATGGGTTCTCCCTGCCGCTCCGGCGCATCGTCTCGACGGTCTATCGGAGGACCGACTGAACAGGCCGCGGGAAGCGGGCGGCCACGAGGAACGCATGGAGAGAAAGATCAGGGTCCTGATCGTCGATGACTCCGCCGTGGTGCGCCAGACCCTTGCCGGCGTGCTCTCCGCGGACCCGGAGATCGAGGTGATGGCCAAGGCCTCGGACCCCTACCTGGCCGCCGAGCACATCAGCCGCGAGGTGCCGGACGTGATCCTGCTGGACGTGGAGATGCCGCGCATGGACGGGCTCACGTTCCTCCAGAAGATCATGGCCCAGCACCCTATCCCCGTGGTCATCTGCTCCAGCCTGGCCGAGAGCCGGTCGGAAACGGCGCTGCGCGCCCTGGAGTACGGCGCCGTGGAGATCATCGAGAAGCCCCGGCTCGGCGCAAAGCAGTTCCTGGAGGAGTCGCGGATCCGGATCTGCGATGCGGTGAAGGCCGCGGCCGCTGTTCGTGTCAAACGGATCGCGGCGCACCCGCAGCCGGTCCCGCCCAAGCTCACGGCTGACGCGGTCCTGGCGCGGAAAGGCGGCCGAAGCGAGGCCATGCTGCGCACGACGGAGAAGGTGGTGGTGGTCGGCGCCTCGACCGGCGGGACCGAGGCCCTGAAGGATTTCCTGACCTCGCTGCCGCCGGACACGCCGGGCATCGTCATCGTGCAGCACATGCCGGAGCAGTTCACCAAGGCGTTCGCCCGCCGGCTGGACGACATCTGCCGTATCTCGGTAAAAGAGGCCGAGACGAACGACACGGTCCTCCGCGGCCGGGCGCTCATCGCGCCGGGGAACCGGCACCTGCTCCTGAAGCGGAGCGGAGCGCGCTACTACGTGGAGGTGAAGGACGGACCGCTCGTCTGCCGCCACCGGCCCTCGGTGGACGTGCTCTTCCGGTCCGCAGCCCGCTACGCGGGCCCCAATGCCGTGGGCGTGCTGATGACCGGGATGGGCGACGACGGCGCGCGGGGCATGCTCGAGATGAAGCAGGCAGGGGCCTTCACCATCGCCCAGGACGAGGAGACCTGCGTCGTCTTCGGCATGCCGAAGAAGGCTATTGAACTGCATGCCGTGGACCGGGTCCTGCCTCTCCTCGCCATCGCCGGTGCGGTGCTGCGTGATACTTCCTCCTGATCGCCCATCTTCCTCTCCCCCGGAACGAACACGCACATCCCGCTCATCGCCAACCGGGTAGAGACAGGCCCGTATCGGGGCCGAGCCGCAGGCAGACGAGCGGCTCCGTTGCTTGAGAAATGCGCGCAGAGCAGGCGCGCAGGCGCAAGGAAAAGGACGCAAGGGCGACCGGGAACGCAGGAGAAGGGGGGAACGGGGGGGTGACTAGGACGCTGACTCGATGATCATCGCTGCGAGGAGCGGGAACATGACCTCGTGGTGGCCGGTGAGCGCGTAGCCCCGGCCGCCGCCCTGGGTCGGCCGGCGCACCACGTTCGCGTTCGGCCGGTAGTGCTGGATGAAGTCCATGTTCACGGTGGTGAAGTTGCGGAGCGAATAACCCAGGTTCCGGGCCAGGGTGACGGCCTTGAGGAAGATCTCGGGCAGGAGGACCGCCGAGCCCAGGTTGAGGTAGACGCCGCCCTCGAGGCCGGCGACGATCTCGCAGAAGGCACGGAAGTCGCGCATGCCGGCCTCGCCCGTGGCCCTGCCGTCGAAGGACGGATGCATGTGAATGATGTCCGTGCCGATGGCCACATGCACCGTGACCGGCACGCGCAGCCTGTTGCAGGCGGCCAGGAGGCTCGTCTCCCTGTGCGGGAAGTCGCCGTTGCGCACCAGCGCGCCCACGGCGGCTCCGATGCCCAGCCCCGTTGCCGCGCCCTCCCGGACGGCGGCGTTGATCATGCTGCCGGTCTCCTCCGCCATGCCGAATGCGCCGGAGAGGATCTCCTGGTCCACGTCCTCCGACGTCTGGCCGATCAGGGCGAGCTCGAAGTCATGAATGATCCCCGCGCCGTTCAGGTGGAGACTCGTGACCAGCTTCCGCTCCAGGAGGTCGATGATCACCGGGTTGAGGCCGACCTTGATCGCATGGGCGCCCATGCCGAGCATGACCGGCCGACCGTCCCGCCGCGCCTGCACCACGGCGGCAGCGACCTCCGTCAGGTGGCGCGCCCCCAGGATGCGGGGAAGCGACGCGGCGAAATCGCGGAAGCTCCCGCCGGGCCGGTGGGGGGAGGCGAGCTCGTCGAGCCGCACCTTGCTCCTGCGCTCCTTCAGCGAATAGGTCCTGATCTTGGTGGGCTCGAATCCGCTCACGGGGTCACCGCGCTCCGCCGTAGAGCTCCTCGTCCACGAACTGGCAGATGATATGGCCGAGGGTGATATGGGTCTCCTGGATGTGCGGCGTGTGCTTCGAGGGCACGATGAAGGTATGGTCCGCCATGCCGGCCATCCTGCCGCCGGCGCCGCCGGTCAGGGCCACGGTGCGCATGCCCTTCTGCTTCGCCACCTCGAGGGCCTTGATGACGTTCGGCGAGTTCCCGCTGGTGCTGATGGCGATCACCACGTCGCCCTCCTGGCCGAGGGCGGCGAGCTGCTTCGAGAAGGTCTGGTCGTACCCGAAGTCGTTGCTGATGCTGGTGAGCACCGCGGGATCGGTGTTCAGCGCGATCGCCGGGAGCGGCGGCCGGTCGATGAGGAAGCGGTTGACGAATTCCGCGGCGAGATGGGAGGCGTCCGTGGCGCTCCCGCCGTTGCCGAAGAGAAGCACCTTCCTGCCTCCCCGGAAGGCCCGGACGATCTCCTGCACCACCGCAACGACGGCGTCGGCGTTCTCGCGGGCAAAGGCGGTCTTGACGCGCGCGCCTTCCTCGAAGATCCTGATGATCGCATCCTTCATGGCGTTCCAGCGTATTATATGCCCGGCTTGACAAATGTCAAGGGAAAGGGCTGCTGCGGCCGGGCCGGCAGGAGCTGCCGGAGGGGTCCGGAAATAGCAGGGCCCCGGCAGGAAGCTTAGCTGCCGGGGCTTGTGGAGGGAGAACCAGCGGACCCGGGACCGATCCGTCGCAAAGAGCGGCTCCGGCCCCGCCGGTCGAAAGGACGTCTTATGCTTTCCTGTATATCATCGTTTTTTTGTTTTGTCAAGTTTTTTTACGCAATTTTTTATTTACCTGGTTTATCAATGTGTTGCAGACCCAGGGCGTCGCTGAGCCGGCCGAACTCAAGGACCGAGAGGGTTTCGGCCCGGCGGGAAAGGGAGATCCCGGAGGAGCGCTCGGCCGCTGCCATCCGCTCGGGAGGCAGGCCGAGCTGCCGGAGCGCGTTCCGGAGGGTCTTCCTGCGCTGGGAGAAGGCTGCCTTCACCGTGCGGAAGAAAAAGGCCTCGTCCCTGACCGCCGCAGCCGGGGTGGCGCGCACCTTGAGAGTGATGACGGCTGAGTCGATATCCGGCGGGGGCGTGAACGCTCCTGCAGGGACCGGGAACTCCATCCTGGCCTCGGTGGAGTACTGCACCAGCACCGAGAGATAGCCGTATTGCTTTCCGCCCGCGGGGGCAACGATCCGCTCGGCCACCTCCTTCTGGAGCATCAGCGTGAGAGAGATGAACTTCGACCGGGACCGGAGGAGGCGCTGGATGATGGGCGTGGAGATGTAGTAGGGAAGGTTCGCCACCACCTTCCATCTGCCCTCAAGGGCATCGAAGGGATACTCCAGCGCGTCCGCGTGCTCGATGACGACCGCGGACGCGGTCTTGAACTCGGACCGGAGAGGCCCGATGAGCCGGTCATCCAGCTCGATGGCCAGGACCTCGCTGGCGCGGGAGGCCAGCAGGCGTGTAAGGTCGGCCCGGCCGGGGCCGATCTCGAGGATCCGATCCCCGGGAGCGACCGCGGCGGCCTCGACGATCCTGCGGAGATAGTGGGGGTCCTTCAGGAAGTTCTGGCCCAGGGACCTCTTGGGACGGATCTCATCGTTCATACCGGGAACCTGGCGCCCTTGAACCTGAAAAAAGCATCTGGACGCGGATAACATCTGATACCATCTGATAACGGCAGGAGAAACCTGCGGTCAATACTTGAAAAAGAACTCACCTGCAAGAGGAAAAGCTTTTCAACAAACGTATTGCCTTCTCGGGTTTTATCCGCATTTTCCGTGTCCCAACTGCCGTTTTTAGGCTGAAATGTCATCCCTGCATCCGCGGGTCGAGCCGGTCCCGCAGGTGGTCTCCCAGGAGGTTGAAGGAGATGACCGTGAGGCTTATGGCCAGGCCGGGGAATACCACCATCCAGGGAGCGGAGTGGATGTAGGACCTGCCCTGGCTGATCATGGCGCCCCAGGTGGGTGTCGGCGGCTGCACGCCCAGTCCGAGGAACGAGAGCGCGGACTCGAGCAGGATGAACCCGCCGACCCGGAGGCTCGCTGCCACGAGCAGCAGCGGCACGGCGTTCGGCAGGATATGGCGCACCAGGATGCGCGAGGCAGTTGCGCCGAGCGCCCGGGAAGCCTCCACATAGGCCTGCTCCTTGAGCGAGAGAGCGATGCCGCGGACCAGCCGCGCGAAGCCGGCCCAGCTCGCGAGCGTGATTGCCAGCATGGCCGGGAGCAGACCGGGCGGCATCACGGCGCTGATGCCGATGGCGAGCAGGAGGCTGGGAAAGGCAAGAAAGACGTCGAAGACCTGGGTCAGCACCAGGTCCGTGCGGCCGCCGAAGTACCCTGCCAGAAGGCCGAAGAAGGCGCCGATGCAGAGCGAGAGGGCTGCCGAAGCTACGCCGATGAAGAGCGAGATGCGCGCGCCATGGACCACGCGGCTCAGGATGTCCCTGCCCTTGTTGTCCGTGCCGAGCCAGTGGCCACTGCCGGGCGGCTGGCGCAGGCTGTCGAGGTCAGTGGTGCGCGGGTCGTGGGCAACGAGCCAGGGCCCGGCAAGCGCGGCGGCGAGCAGGAAGGCGAGCACAACGGCGGCGAAGAGCGCGGGGATGTTCCCGCTGAAGGCCCTGGCGAGGGCGGAGCGTTCCGTCATGGCTCGCGCATCCTCACCCGCGGATCGAGGAGCCGGTAGGAGAGGTCGACCAGCAGGTTCATGGTGACGAAGACCAGTGCGCCGAAGAGCACGACGCCCATGATCACCGGGTAGTCGCGCCGCAGGATGCCGTCCAGGGCGTAGCGGCCGAGGCCGTCCCAGCCGAAGATCGTCTCGGTCAGGACCGCGCCGTTCAGATAGGACCCGAGGTCCAGCCCGATCAGGGTCACGATGGGGATGAAGGCGTTCTTGAGCGCGTGCTTCAGCACGACCGTGCGTTCTGCCAAACCCTTGGCCCGGGCGGCGGCGATGTAGGGCTGGGATAGGGCCTCGATCATCGATGACCGGGTGATGCGCGCGATGTAGGCCAGCGAATAGGCGCCGAGGGTCACGGCCGGCAGGATGAGATAGGCAGGCTGGCCGCTGCCCATGCCCGAGGGCGGAAGCCACCGGAGGGTGAGGGCGAAGATGAGCATGAGCGTCAGACCGAGCCAGAAAACGGGCAGGGAGATTCCGCCCACGGCGATGATCGTCGAGAGCCGGTCCAGCAGGGTGCCGCGGCGCGACGCGGAGAGGACGCCGAGCGCGATGCCGCCCAGGGAGGCGAAGAGTATCGCCGCGAGGGCGAGCTTCAGGGTATTGGGGAACTTCTCGGCAAGATCATCGACGATCCGGCGGTTGGTGTGATAGGATCTGCCCAGCTCGCCCTGGGCGATGAGCCGGAGGTACCCAAGGTATTGGAGCGGAAGGGGTCGGTCGGCGCCGAGCTCAGCTCGGATGCGCGCCAGGGTCGCGGGGTCTGCGCGCTCGCCGGCCATGCTCTCGACCGGGTCGCCCGGCAGGGCCTGCGTGAGGAGAAAGGTGATGACCGTGATGCCGAAGAGCGTGGGAAGAAAGAACAGCAGCCGCTTGAGCAGGTACGTCCCCATGGTTACGGCAATCTTACACAATCACCGAAGAAACCGCAACCGGCATTCTTCCCGAGCGGTCCGGAGGGGGATCCTCTGCGCCAGAGCGGGAACAGCGGTAAGCGTTCAGGACCTGCAGCAAGGCAGGGACCGGCTCAGCGGTAGCAGGCCTCGAGGGTATAGGAACAGCGGACACGGAAGGAGGTCTTCCGGACCGTACATCTGCCGCTGGGCTCGAGCGTGAAGGGGCAGATGCCTTCTTTGCGCTCCTGCCGGGCAGTACTGCCGGCGCCGCGGCCATGATGGAGAGCGGGTTCGTTGCGCTTCCTGTTTTCCTGGCTGATGAGCTTCATGTCTGGCCTCCCCAAGGTCAATGGATAGTGACAAGCACGATCCGTTCCAGTCCGGAGGACCAGGGTTTTCAAGGGGTTAGGCGAAAGGATGTTTTGCAGGAATGCGAAAAAAGTGGTGGTACGGGGTTCATCGTTTGCAGAGATGCAAAAGAAGCGGGTCAGGACGGGGACCGGGTAAGGGCCCCCTGGTGCAGGAAGAGCAGAACATCGGCCATGCGTTCGGCCTGCTCCCGGTCGTGGGTCGTCATAATGATCAGTCTGCGGCCGTCGTGCTTCAGCCTTCGTACGATGGCCTCGATGATGGCCGCGTTTTCCTGGTCCACCGAGGCCGTCGGCTCGTCCAGAAAGAGGACCTCGGGATCGATGGCGAGCGCGCGCGCCAGGCCCAGGCGTTGGGTCTCACCGGACGAGAGGGTGAGGGCCTGCTGCCGGGAGAGATGCTCCAGTCCGACCGTGGAGAGGGCGCTCCGGACCCGCTCCTGCGTGACCTGCGGCGAAACGCCGCGAACCCTGAGGCCGTAGGCAACATTCTTGAAGACCGTGGTGTTGAAGACCCCGGTCCGGGGAAGCACGAGCGTCATGCGACGGCGGAGCGCCATGTCCTGAGGCAGCGGGAGGCCATCGGCCTCGTACGACAGTTCTCCGCTGTCCGGCGGATCGAGGAGGGAGCAGATGCGGAGCAGCGTGGACTTGCCGCTGCCGTTGGGCCCCATGAGCACATGCACGCCGCCTGCGCGGAAGGTGAAGCTGCAGTCCCGCAGCACCGGCCGGCCGTCATGGTCCTTCCGGATATGCTCGATGCAAAGGTTCATGCGTTCCGGCGCCCTCCCCTGCGCTGGACCGCATGCAGCGCGGCATTGATGACGAAGGAGAGCAGCAGCAGGATGATGCCGAGGGCCAGCGCCAGCTCGAAGTTCCCCTTGTCAGTCTCGAGCGCGATGGTGGTGGTCATGACCCGCGTGTAGCCCGCGATGTTGCCGCCCACGATCAGGATCGCCCCGACCTCGGCCATGACCCTGCCGAGGGCGGCGATGACGGCCGAGAGGATGCCGTACCGCGCCTCGCGGATGACCGCGAGGGTCTCCTGGGCCGGCGTGGCGCCGAGAGTCCGCGCGGCCTGGCGGATGAGGGGGTCCACGCTCACGATCGCCGCATGGCAGAGGGCGAGCACGATGGGGACCGCGAGGATGGTCTGGGCGATGATCATGGCCGAAGGGGAATAGAGCAGGCCGAGGAAGCCGAGCGGGCCATTGCGGGAGAGGAAGAGATAGACGAAGAGCCCGACCACGACGGGCGGGAGACCCATGAGCGTATTCGCCGCGCTCACGGCAAGACCGCGGCCGGGAAAGCTCCGCAGGCCGAGCAGCGCGCCGAGCGGCAGGCCGACGGCGGCGGCGATCGCGAGCGCCAGGCCGGAGACCTGCAGGGAGAGGAGGATGATCTCCACCAGCGCCGCGTCGCATCTGGCGATCAGCTCGAATGCCTGGAGGAAACCCTGGGAGAGCGAGTACATGGGTCGGGTATCACGAGCGATCGGGGCCCGGCACGGTCATATGGCCGCAGCACCGGGTCCGGCTATTTGGCATTGGGGATGAAGAGCGCATTGCCGTTCCTGTCCTTGAATGCCGCGATCGCGTCCTGTCCTTCCCGGGAGATGATCCAGTGGACGAACTTCATGGCCTCCCTGAACCGTGCGTGCCGGTGCTTCTCCGGGTTCACGGCCATGACGCCGTACTGGTTGAAGAGCACCGGATCGCCCTCGAGCAGGATGGTAATATCCAGTCTGTCCCTGGCGGCGAGCCAGGTGCCACGGTCCGTAAGCGTATAGGCCCGCTTCTCGTCAGCGATGCGCTGGGTCCTCTCCATGCCCTGGCCGACCTCGAGGTACCATTTTCGTCCGTCCGGATCGAGGCCGGTCCTTCTCCAGATCGAGAGCTCCCTGGTGTGGGTGCCTGATCTGTCGCCGCGGGAGACAAAGGACGAACCGGATCCGGCGATCTGCCTGAAGGCATCGGCCGCGGACCTGGTCCCCTTGACCTTTGCCGGGTCGGTCGGCGGGCCGATGACCACGAAGTCGTTGTACATGACGTCGTGGCGATTGACGAAGAAGCCTTCCCCGACCGCCTGCAGCTCCTGCTCCTTCGCGTGGACGAAGACCAGGTCAGCATCGCCGCGCTTCCCGATCTCGATGGCCGCGCCGGTGCCCACGGCCACCACGTCGATCCTGATGCCGGCCCTCTTCTCGAAGAGGGGAAGCAGGTGGTCGAAGAGGCCGGAGTTCTGGGTGCTCGTGGTCGAGGCCATGCGGATGCGGGTCCCGGCGAAAGATGCTATCGGCGGGAGCAGCATCAGGGCCAGAACGACCAGCAGTGCTCTCTTCATGCCTGGTCCTCTTTCGCGGGCCGCCTGCATGGCCGTGCGGTCAGAGCTTCAGCTTCTTCTCTTCCCGCTGCAGGAAGGCCAGCAGGTCCCGGTGGAACCGCCGGAAGAGCCTGATCGCGCGCCTGCCGTCCCCGGTCACGCGGGCGCCGCCGCCGCCCTTTCCGCCGGTCGAGAGCTCCACGAAGGGCCGCTTCGCCTGGCGGTTCATGGAGTCCACCAGGTCCCAGGCGTGGCGGTAGGCCATCTGCATGGACCTCGCTGCTTTAGTGATCGATCCATGCTCCATGATCCGCTCGAGCAGCAGCACGCGGCCATGACCGATGAACGTGCCCTCCGGCCCGTCGATCCAGACGCGGCCGCGAAAGGCAATGCCCGAAGGCTTTCTGGCTGGTCGCGGACTGCGGTCGCGGTGCGGCATGAAGCGTAATATATCACAGGGAATAACGAGAGGCAAGAAAGTAATGTTCAGGAGCCAGGAGCGCAAACCAAGCACCAAGCACTGAGAACCGAGCACGGTTACCGGCCTACCTCTCGATGATCCCGCCGCCAAGGACGGTCTCATTGTCATAGAGCACTGCCGCCTGGCCGGGTGCGGCAGCCGAGGCGGGCAGGTCCAGCACGACGCGGGCCGGTTCGTTGCCCTCGGGATGGAGAATACAGGGAATCGGGGCGGAGCGGTAGCGAACCTTCACCTGTGCGCGGACGGGGGTCCCGGGAGCGCTGCCGGAGAGGTAATGCATCTGGGAGAGACGCATCTCCAGGACCGAAAGCTCTTCGCGTCTTCCCAGCACCACGCGGTCACGCTCCGGCTCGATCCTTACGACATAGAGCCGCTCTCCGGCGGCAATGCCGAGCCCCCGGCGCTGGCCTACGGTGAAGAGCGCGACCCCGTCATGCCTGCCGATATGCGTGCCGTCGGTCATGACCATATCGCCGGGACGGAGCGCGCCGGCCGCCCGCTCGCGCAGAAAGGAGCGGTAATCATCATCCGGTACGAAGCAGACCTCCTGGCTCTCGGGCCGTTCGGCCGCAGGCAGGCCCCGTTCCGCGGCGCGCTTCCGCACCTCGGTCTTGCGCAGATCCCCGAGGGGAAAGAGCAGGGACCGCAACTGGTTCTGGTCCAGCCGGTAGAGGAAGTAGCTCTGGTCCTTCTCCCGGTCCTGCCCCTGCTTCAGCAGCATGCGGCCCGAGACGGGGTCCGGCTCGATTCGCGCGTAGTGTCCCGTGGCGAGACGGTCGAATCCGGCCGCGCGGGCATGGGCAAGGAGGGCGCTGAACTTGATCAGGTCATTGCAGCGAATGCAGGGGTTCGGCGTGCGGCCGCTCCGGTACTGGTCGATGAAGTCCCGGACCACGAGGCGTTCGAAGTCCTGCTGCAGGTCCAGGAGGGAGTGGGGAATGCCGAGGCGGGCGCAGACGGCCCGGGCTCCGGCGATGTCGCAGCAGAGCCCGGCGGTGAGCTTCAGGGTGACGCCCTCGACCGCATAGCCCTGGTCGAGCAGAAGCGCGGCGGCTAGGGAGCTGTCCACGCCGCCGCTCATGGCGATGAGCGCGCGTTCGGTCATGGCATGTCAGGGAAGGGTCAGAGCCGCTGCGGTCATGTTACGCCATTCGCCACTTGAGCACAAGCAACAGGACCGACCCGACCGTGAAGAGCACCCCTCCGGCCAGAGCCCAGAGCGCGCCGGGGTCCCGGTTCACCAGGAGAACCGCCGCAGGTCCGCGCTCGAAGTCGAGGCTGGAGAGGTAGATGCCCGTGCCGCGATGAAAGAACGGCCGGTTGGGACCGAGGGTTCCGGAGGCCACGCGTCGGTCCTGCTCGAAGAGCGCAATCGAAGCGGCCCAGTCGCGGAGATTGCCGAAGCGGTCGGGTACGACCTGGAGCTCCCGGAGCTGGAGGATGCGGTCGCCAGGGATGCGGACGAAGGCGCCCTCGGGGACCCTGCCCGACAGCCGGTAGCCCCAGCCTGCGCCGAGCAGGTGGGCGAGGAGGATGCAGAGGAACCCGGCATGCACGACCTGGGGCGCGATGCGCAGCAGGAACTCGGACCGGGACCACCGACGCCGCACGGCCTCGATGCTGCAGACCAGCGTGTTGATCGTGAGCAGGACGAGAAGGGCGAGGGAGAGGAAGAACCACCAGGTCTGCCAGGGATTGGGAACGGCGCGGTCCAGGAGCCAGGTGAAGAGCAGCGTCTCGTTCATGGGGCCGAAGATGTCGCGGTGCGCGGGCATGAAATAGGAGCCCGCGAAGAAGACGATGATGAAGGCGGCAAGGGTCCAGACGGTGGTGCGCAATGAAAGGAAGAAGGTCTTCATGGTCAGAACTCATGGGAGCTCTTCATCAGGAGCCCCACGCCCACATAGGTGAACATGACGATGGCGAACCCAACGACCGCCATCCAGGCAACGGGCCGGCCGGACCAGCCCTGGATCAAGCGCGCATGCAGGTAGAGGCTGTAGAAGAACCAGACGATGGTGGTCCAGAGCTCCTTGGGCGTCCAGAGCCAGTAGGTGCCCCAGGCCAGGTGGGCCCAGATCCCGCCGAAGACCATGGCCGCGGAGAAGAGGACGTACCCGAGCAGCAGGCAGCGGTACTGGCCGCGCTCCGCGGCCGGGTCGGGCCGGCGGAGGGAGAGTACGCCGAGGACCGCGCCGACCCCGAAGAGCGCGTAGGCGACGAAGGAAAGCACCACATGCAGCTCGAACCAGATGGTGCGCAGCACCGGCGGCAGCGGCCCCCGCATCACCGGCGAGACGGCGGAACCGGCGAGCAGCAGCAGGATCAGCGCGGTGCTGAGCATGATGAAGAGGTCCCGCTTCCGCCTCCAGGCCGCGGTGAGGACGACGAGGCCGATGCACCAGGCGAGAAAGCCGAGCGTATCGCGCGTACCGATGAGCGGTATCCTGCCGTGGTCTGCGGCCGAGGCGATGATCATCGCGCCGTGGACCGCGAGCGCCGGGATGAGCAGCTGAGTGCGGACCAGCGCGAGCGGATAGAGCAGGAAGAGGAGGTAGTGCATGGTCAACGGATGAAAAAGGCATCCCGGGATGAGCCGGGATGCCCTTGCGTATGTGGTTCGGTTCGCAGGAGGTTGACTACTTCTTGCCGAGGATGGCTTCCTTGCAGGCCTTGGCCACGCGGAACTTCACGACCTTCTTCGCCGGGATCTTGATCGCCTCGCCGGTCTGGGGGTTCCGGCCCATGCGGGCCTTCCGGTTCACCAGCACGAGCTTGCCGATGCCGGGCAGCGTGAAGGAGTTCTTCGCCTCCTTGTACGCCAGGGTGGCGACATCCTCGAGGATCTGGAGCGCAAGCTTCTTCTTGATGTCCGCCTTCTTTGCGAGATGGTCCGCGATCTGCGACTTCGTCATGGCCTTTGCCATACTGCCTCCTCCTTCGAACGATGGGAATTAAAATTACCCGCTGCAGCGGCTAGGGTTCGGACGTTGATTGCACCAAAGTATAGCCACTCTCCGGGAAAATAGCAAGCAATATTTTCCCGCGTCCTGCGCAGCCGCCGCACCGGGTACGGAATGGCGCGCACGCGGCCCGCGGGACCTTTGGCGTTGACTTCCTGGTGTGGTTTGTGATAGGTTGTGACTGCGGCGGCAGCGCCGCGGCATCCCGGTCAGGAGGCAACGAACCATGGCGACGAAGGCGAACTTCATCCTCAAGGTGCAGGACGCGAAGCTTGCGGACGTGCAGAAGGCGCTCAAGGACGCGAACATCAACGTCGTGAGCATCATGGAGATCCATAAGGAAGAGGCGTAGCGCCGGTTACGGTCCGCACGCCGAAACGCATGAAGGTCACGCTCGCAGAACTGGAACAGGTCGCCCGGACGCTCAACGTGCGGGTGACCTACGAGGATCTCCGGACCTCGAAGGGCGGTTCCTGCCGCGTGATGGATGCCCGTCGTATCATCATCAACAAGCATCTCGCCGCCGGCGAGAAGGTCAACGTTCTGTCTCGCGAGCTCGGCCGATTCGACCTCTCGGGCATCGAGATCCCCGAGCACGTTCGCCGGAAGATCCGGCGCGAGTCGGATCAGCAGGCCGCCTGATCCCGGCCGCTCCGCCGAGAGGGGCATCGATGCAGATCCCGTCCATTCTCCTGCTGAGCCTGGTCCTGCTGGCGCAGGGCTGCTCCTACGCCGTCTCCCGCGACATCGCCGCCCGCGCCGACCGCACCATCCCCTTCCCGAAGCTCGCTGCGGAGCCTGCGGCCTACGCAGGCAGGATCGTCATCCTGGGCGGCGAGATCGCCGATCTCCGGCACGTCAAGAACGGCACGCTCATCGAGGTCCTCCAGCGGGAGCTCGACTACTGGGACAAGCCGCGCCGCACGAAGCGTTCGGGCGGGACTTTCCTGCTCCTCCACCGCAGCCGCCTGGACGATATGCTCTATGCGCCGGGCCGCGAGATCACCGTGGCCGGAGAGGTTTCGGTGCGGCCGCGGACCGCGGGCGACGAGGGGCCGATGCCGCAGCTCCTGCTGCAGGTCCGGGAGCTGAAGCTCTGGCCGAAGGAGCGGCTCACCTCGGACAAGCCCCAGTGGCTCGATCCCCTGCATGACCCGCGGTCCAGCCAGGGTACCTACGGGTACTGATCCGATGCCCGCGGGTCCTTCCGGCGCCCCCTTCCTCTCACTTTCTCTGCAATGACCCGGGATCAGGACCGTTCCGCCGTGCTTCACGGTCCGCTTCCCAGCATGAGATGCTATACTAAGAACTATGATGAGCCTGCGTTCCTGCATAGGCATGCTTACGGCCCTGCTGCTGCTGGCGTCCTGCGGCCCGCCCTTTCCGAAGGAGCTGCTGGCGCAGGTCGACCGGGCGGTCGTCTTCCCTGACCTGCAGAAGGAACCGGACCGCTACCGCGGCAGGCTGCTGCTCCTCGGCGGGGTGATCGTGGAGACCAAGAACCTGAGGGACGGCACGCAGATCGAGGTGCTCCAGAGGCCGCTGGACGGCAGGGGCCGGCCCGAGCAGACCGACGCCACCGGCGGCCGGTTCCTCATCCTGACGGACCGATTCCATGACGCGGCCGTCTTCCACCGCGGCAGGGAGGTCACGGTGGTCGGCGAGGCCGCGGGACTCCGGACCCAGCCGCTGGGCGAGGTCGAGTACCGCTATCCCCTGGTGCGGAGCCGGGAGCTCCATCTCTGGTCCCCCTATGCCGGTCCGCGCTTCTCCATCGGCGTCGGCGTCTTCCGGAGCTACTGACCCGTCGCGACGCAGCGGCCGCAGATACCTGCACGTGAGGTGATCGAATGGACAACCCGATGCGGTCGCGCTCCCGCCTCCTCTTCTACGCCCTCCTCTTCCTGGCGATCATCAGCCTCTCCCGCCTCTTCTCCGCGCCCGCTGCGGAGGAGATCAAGTACAGCGTCTTCCGCGAGCTCCTGGCCGAGAAGCAGGTGCGCGACATCGTGATCACGAAGGAGACGATCCGGGGGACCCTGCGCCGGAACGACCGCGACCAGCCCTTCGTCACCGTGCGGATCGAGGACCCGGACCTTCAGAAGGCCCTGCAGGGGAGCGGCGTGTCCTACGAGGGCCGCGTCACGGACAGCTGGTTCAGGGACCTCTTCCTGTCCTGGATCCTCCCGCTGCTCCTGCTGGTGCTGATCTGGAGCTTCGTCTTCCGCCGGATGAGCGCGGGCGGTCCGGGCGAGAGCTTCATGAGCTTCGGCAAGTCCCGGGCCAAGATCTACAGCGAGAGCGACGTCAAGACGAACTTTCGCGACGTGGCCGGGGTGGAGGAGGCGAAAGAGGAGCTGATCGAGGTGGTGGAGTTCCTGCGCCAGCCCGACAAGTTCACGCGGCTCGGCGGCAGGATCCCGAAGGGCGTGCTGCTCGTGGGTCCGCCCGGAACGGGCAAGACCCTGCTGGCCCGCGCGGTGGCGGGCGAGGCAAAGGCGCCGTTTTTCTCCATGAGCGGATCGGAGTTCGTCGAGATGTTCGTCGGCGTGGGCGCCTCGCGGGTGCGCGACCTGTTCCAGCAGGCGATCCAGAAGGCGCCCTGCATCATCTTCATCGACGAGCTCGACGCCCTCGGCCGGGCGCGCGGCATGGGCATGGCCGGCGGACACGAGGAGCGGGAGCAGACGCTGAACCAGCTGCTGGCCGAGATGGACGGATTCGACCCCCGGAAGGGCGTGATCATCATGGCCGCCACGAACCGGCCGGAGATCCTGGACCAGGCGCTGCTGCGCGCAGGGCGGTTCGACCGCCACATCCTCGTGGACCGGCCGAACATCCGGGACCGCGAGGACATCCTGCGGATCCACACGCGGCAGGTGAAGCTGGCCGCGGACGCGGACCTGAAGGTGCTGGCCGCGCGCACGCCGGGGTTCGTGGGCGCGGACCTGGCGAACATGGTGAACGAGGCCGCCCTGCTCGCGGCGCGGAAGAACAAGAACGAGGTGGAGATGACCGACTTCGAGGCGGCCATCGACCGCATCGTCGCCGGGCTCGAGAAGAAGCGGCGGGTCATGAACGAGAAGGAGAAGGAGATCGTGGCCTACCACGAGTGCGGCCATACGCTCATCGCCGAGCTGCTTCCGACCACGGACCCGGTCCATCGCGTCTCGATCGTCCAGCGCGGCATCGCCGCCCTGGGGTACACCCTGCAGCTGCCGACCGAGGACCGCTACCTGATGACGCGGACGGAGCTGCTGGACAAGCTCTGCGTCATGCTCGGCGGCCGCGTGGCGGAGGAGATCGTCTTCGGCGAGGTCTCCACCGGCGCGCAGAACGACCTCCAGCGCGCCGCGGCCATCGCGCGGAGCATGGTGAAGGAGTACGGCATGAGCGAGAAGTTCGGGCCGCTTACCTTCGAGAAGGAGCGGCGGCCGCTCTTCCTGGACATCGGGCTGCCGAACGGGCCGAAGGAGTACAGCGAGGAGACGGCCCGCGAGCTGGACCAGGAGGTGAAGCGGCTGGTGGACCAGGCCTACGTGCGCGTCACGGCCCTCCTGACCGAGAGCCAGGAGAAGCTGCGCGCCCTGGCGAAGGAGCTGCTGGCGAAGGAGACGCTGGAAGGCGAGGAGATCCGGCAGGTGCTGGGGCTGGGAGCGAAGCAGGCGGACGCCTGAGGGGGGCGGCGCGGAGCGCCACCGGTCGGAGCATGCCCGCTACCGCGCGAAGCTCGACGCGCTCCGGAAGCAGCAGGAACAAGGCGGCGAGCAGGACCAGGTCGTGCGGGATTCGCTCTGGACGGCGGCGGAATGGTTCATCGACCATATCCGGCAGGTGGACATGGCCATGGCCGGCGCGATCCGGAGCGAGCGGAGGAAGCAGGAGGAGCGGGAACAGAACCACGTCCCTCCTCATGCCCCCTCACCTCGTATCCTCTCCCTCGAGGGGAGAGGAAGCAAAAGGCGAGGGTGAGCCATGGTGGGGGGGGAGGGCGGGTCCGGTCATCCGGCTCGGACATCCGAAATGCTTCACCCTCGGACCCGGTCGCCTGCCTCAATTTTCGCAAGGGATCAGAAAAACCAAGTCGCGCGCTGCATCAGAGCCTCCGGCGCCATTCCGCGGTCAGGGAGGACGGGTCCTGCTCCCGCACGACCTGGAGGATGCGCTCCACGGCCTCGTCCCGCTCCGCCGGCATCCGGACCTTGAGCGGCAGGTAGTTCGAGGCATGGTTCGCGAGGAAGAGGCCGCGCATCCCGGTATGCGACAGCATCTCGGCGAGCTCGGCAAGGATGGCGAAGGGGCCGGGGAGCGTGAATCTGCCGGCCTGCTGGAGCGCATGGAGCGGGGCGCCCGGGACCACCATGGTCGTGAGCGCGCCCACGTAGTCCGGATCGATCGCCGAGAGCAGCCTCCCCGTCGCCCGGGCGTGGCGGCTGCTCCCGTCCCGTCCGCCGATGCCGAGCAGCACCGTGACCGAGAGCCTGATGCCCGCCTCCTTCACCCGCAGGCCTGCCTGCTCCATCTCCGCGGCGGTCACGCCCTTCCCCATCCATCGCAGCAGCTCATCGTCCCCGCTCTCCAGGCCGAGGTAGAGGATGCCGAGGCCCAGGGCCCGCAGCCGCGCAAGCTCCTCCGGGGTCTTTTCCAGGATGCTCTCCGCGTTGGCGTACATCCCGATGCGCTGGAGCCTGGGGAAGGAGGCGCGGAGCAGGCCGAAGAGGTCCTGCAGGCCCTGCTGCGGCGCGGAAAGCGCGTCGCCGTCGGCGAGGAAGACGCGGCGCGTGCCGGCGAGGTCCGGCAGGCAGCCGCGCAGGTCCTGCTCCATCTCGGCCAGGCTCCGGACGCGGAACCGCTTCTCCTTGTAGGCAGGACAGAAGACGCAGCGGTTGTGGGAGCACCCGATGGTGTACTGGAGGATGAGACTGTCGGCCTCGCTGGGAGGCCGGATGACGGCGCCTTCATATTCCGGCATGGAGGACGCGGGGAAATCTCCCGCAGGAACATCATACCGCAGGGGAACAGCAGGCGCAATGCCCGGCACCGGGGATGCGCAGGAGAAAAGAACGCGCAGGCCGGATAACCGGCCTGCGCTCTCGGGAGGTGCGGAACCGATACTGCCGGCGCCTCAGTACGCCAGCCGGTACCAGTTGCCGCCGAAGTGGTCAGCTGCATCGGCCGCAGCAGCGCCCCGGCCGCCGGCAGCGGCGCCCTTCGCGCCCTTCGCGGCGAACGCGCGCTCCTGGTCCTCGGCCGCCTCGCGGGCAAGGACCACGCCGATGTCATTGCTCGGGCCGAGCGGGAGCAGCACATCGCCCGACGTGTACGCGGTCACGGAAGCGCCCCGGTCCGGGGAGCTCCAGTCGGTCGGGTCATGGACCGCCGGTCCGATGTTGCTGATGCCGAACTCCATCGGCATCTGGTCATCGATCGCATAGACCGTGCCGAACGAGAATACCACCATCATCACCACTGCTGCTGCAATTAGCGTCTTCATGATCGTCTCCTTTTTCCGGCGGTCATCTCCGCATCCGTTCCGGGCCGCGGATGACCGCTCGTTCGCTGTTCGTTCCTGTGAGGTCCTGCTTCCCTCGCGGGAGCGCGGACCGCTGATATGCCCGTACGATGCAGCGCCGTCTCAGCAGGGGTCATGGCACCTCGGGCAGATGTCTCCTGTCCTGCTTCGCCTGGCTGTGTGCATAGGGCCTCACCTCCTCGAACGATCCGGCGCCGAGACATCTGCCTCCCCTCTCGACCGTCGCTCTGCCCAGTGAGTTGCAAGCAGCAGGCCAGAATCCGGTGGAGCTCTAACCAGACGATATATTGAGGATTCTTTCGGTCCTATTAGGGAAAGGCCGGGCGGGAGCTGTTGCTGGTCATGCTGCAGGCTGTAGGAATTGATGCAGGAAACGCTGTTC
>CAZTXN010000015.1:0-2009 GCA_964617655.1 uncultured Nitrospiraceae bacterium
GGTGACGACGATGGACAGACTGACAGCCCAAACCTTTTTCAGCCAGGACGAGCAGTCCCGCATCGAGGCGGCGGTGCGGGCCGCCGAGCGGCGCTCCAGCGGCGAGATCGTGCCGCTGGTGGTGGATCAATCCTATGACTATCCGCGGGCGGAGATTCTCGGCGGCGGCCTGCTCTCCCTGGCCCAGGCATCGACCCTGAGCTGGGCCTTCGGCCATGCCAGCCTCTGGTGGTTCCTCCCCCTGTTCACCCTCGGCTACCTCCCCTGCAAGTGGCTGATCCGCGCCCTGCCCGAGCTCAAACGACGCCTGATCCACCCGGACGAGCTGACCGCCGAGGTGGAGGAGCGGGCGATGCTGGCCTTTCTCGAGCAGGGGGTGCATCATACCCGGGATGAAACCGGCATCCTGATCCTGATCTCCCTCTTCGAGCACCGGGTGCACGTCCTGGCCGACCGCGGCATCAACCAGCAGGTGCCAAAGGAAACCTGGGATGAAATCGTCCGGACCGTGACCGCCGGCATCCGTTCCGGAACGGGCTGCGACGCCCTGTGCGCCGCCATCGAACGCTGCGGCGACCTGCTGCAGGAGAACTTCCCCCGCAAGGCCGACGACAGCGACGAGCTGCCCAACCTGATTCTTAAGTGAAAACGCGGCGGGCGGCACCTTCCGGAGCCGCCCGCCGCAACCATCATTCCTCCAGCATCCTGACCTCTTCGAAAAAATCCCGGTTGCGCTCTCCCCCCTGCCAGCGCCGTTGCAGCAAGGTATGGTTGCGGCTGGCCCGCAGCTCGAGCTCCAACTGCCACAGCGCCAATTCCCGTTGGGCCGGCTCGGCGCCATAGCGGCGCTTGAGCTGGGCCCGGGCGCGGGAGTAGTTGTCGAGCAGGGGGAGGCTGCGGCGCTTGCGGCTGACAGCGAGAAAGGACCGACCGCGGGCGCTGGCGGCCAGCAGGTGCAGGTAGAGGGGGCCGACGGCGAGGCTTTGCCGCATGCCGATGTCATCGACCTCGTTGAGCAGGTGGCAGAGCAGGCGCTGCACCCGGGTGCGGGTGAGCTGGCGGGACTTGACCCCGGCGACCAGGTCATCGAAACAGTCGCTGCGCAGCGCCGCCGCCAGCAGCCGTTGCTCGACGCCATCCTCCACCAGGTAGAGGGAGGTCAGGGTCTCGGCCCCGCGGAAGATCCGCCCGAGCAGCAGCCGGTGCAGATGTCCCTCTTCGACGCAGCCCCCCAGGGCGAGGGCATCGGTGAGCAGGGGGAGCAGCGCATGGGGCAGGTAATCGGCGAAGGGGACCCCCTCGCGCAGCATCCGCCGCAGGGCGGTGGCGCTGGCGATGCCGTCGGCGCCGGGGTGCGGGTCGTGGTAGCCGACGCTCTTGCGGGGGATGGTCAGCGGCCTTATGGCGCTGCCCGTCTGCGCCAGCGCCCGCAGGTAGGCGATGCCGAGAATGTTGTTGGGCGCGGCGAGCACCGCCGCCAGTTCGGCGTTGCCGCTCCACCGGGCCACCACCTGCTGGCGGGCTAGCGGGTAGCTCAAACCCTGGCGCAGCAGGGCGGCGGTGGCCTGTTCCAGCTCCACTTCGCGCTGCTGCAGCAATGCGGCGCATCCCTGCAGCGGCTCCAGCCTCCCCGCCTCGCTGCCGAAGCAGAGGGCGTCGATGCCGCCCAGGGCCTCGAGACTCTGCACCGCCCCCAAAGCGAACCAGGGGGCGCTGTTGCAGGCCCAGGGATAGGGAAGCTCCACCACCAGGTCGACCCCGGCCCGCAGGGCCATCTCGGCGCGGGTCCACTTGTCGAACAGCGCCGGCTCCCCCCGCTGCAGGAAGTGGCCGCTCATCACCGCCACCGCCACTTCGGCCCCGGCCAGGCGCAGGCTCTCCTGCAGATGATGCAGATGGCCGTTGTGGAAGGGATTGTACTCGGTGATCAGGCCGACGGCGCGCATGGGCAATCCAGGAGTCAGGAGTCAGGAGTCAGGAGTCAGGAGTCAGGAGTCAGGAGTCAGGAG
>CAZTXN010000015.1:2109-19127 GCA_964617655.1 uncultured Nitrospiraceae bacterium
CAGGAGTCAGGAGTCAGGAGTCAGGAGTCAGGAGTCAGGAGTCAGGAGTCAGGAGTCAGGAGGTCATCTCCTCTCCAGCCGCCGCGAAAGAACTTGGAATCCAGCCCAGAATTGGATGCTTACCAAACAGTCATGCCCGCGGAAGCGGCATCCAGAACAAACGTAAACGCCTGGTTCCCCCCGTATCAGGTACGGGGCAGGCTAAAAACCTTTCACGGGAATGACGGCAATTGACCATATACCTGCAGGATGACTTTGCGTTAGATTGATCCTATCCGCGTCCATCTGTGTCCATCTTCTCTGTTATCAGCGAGCATCAAGAAACCCTTTCTCTTCATGACCCGTAATGGTCCGGTTCCGGATGCACCTCGTCGATGATGCTCCGGTCGAAGATCTCCTCCTGTTCCAGTTCCCTCCTGATGTACCCCAGGGTCTTCAGCACCGGCAGAAACCGCAGGGTCGAGGCGATATAGTCCCCGGTGAGCTTCGCGCAGTAGCGGGGCGAGAGCGCCAGGGTCTCGCGCACGAAGTCCTTATCCACCACGCCGACGGACGCGGCGATGGACCGGGCCGCGCCGGCAGGATCGTGCCGCAGCAGGTCCGAGGCCTCCTCATGGAGCTGCAGGAAGCTCCGCACCGCTGCCGGGGATGACGCGAGGAGGCGGCGGGATGCCACGATGCCGTAGCTCGGGTTGTGCGGCCAGAGCTCCCGCGGCGGGATGAGGACCCGGCCGGCGGCGAACCGGATGACCGAGACGGCCAGGGCAGGCGTGCCGATGGCGGCGGCGACCTCGTCCCGCGCCGCGGCTTCGGTCACGAGGTCGGCCCAGGGATAGTTCCTCACCTCCACATCCCGGTCCAGGCCGGCGTCTGTCAGGGCCTGGCGCAGGATGACGTCATGGATGGAGCCCCTGCCTGGTACGCCGATGGCCGCGCCGCGGAACTGCCGGAGCACGGCGGGGACGTCCGGCAGCTCGGGACGACCTATCCACGCTGCTTTTCCCGCGAGCACCGTCCCTTCCATATGGCCGCCTGCGATGCAGCGGGCGGACACTCCCTGTTCCATGCCGATGATGGCAGGCGGAAGGCCGACATAAGCGAGATCGAGCTCTCCCCTGCCGAAGGCCTGCATGATCGCAGGCCCGGCGCCGAAGAGAGTCCAGGCGACGTCGTCGCCCAGCCGGTCGCGAAGGTCCCGCCGCTCCATCAGGAGGAGGGCGGTATGGTAGAAGGTCGAGAGATGTCCGATGCGGATGGTCATAAGCCTATGCCGGGGATGCCCGTGGGACCATGATAGTGCAGCAGCACGGGGGAGTCAAGGAGGGGGAGAATCGAAACATGCAGCATGAAAAAGCAAGACATCCGACGAACCACGGTGGTACGTCAGATGCGAGGATGGCCATTGGATGTGATGTGATCGTGTTCTTTTTCTGCACCCCGGTTCGCAGGCCCGCTCAGGCACGCCAGGTATTCTCTTGCGGGAATTGGGAAAACATACTGTAGGGGGTCACCCTGCGTGGTGACCCTCATTGGGCGGCCACATAGGGCCGCCCCTACGTTTCCGCTGCGCCGAAGCGATGGGCGGCGTTCGTGCATTCTGCGGGGGCGTGCTTGTGAGCGGGCCAGCTCACGGGATGCAGGGTTCTTTGGAAAGGCAACGGCTTGTAGGGGCGGGTTTCAAACCCGCCCCTACGTTATCCGGTTCGGTTGCAGGTCGGGAATGACCGTATGGGGTACGGAAAAACATCCGTAGGGGTCACCCTGTGTGGTGACCCTCATCGGGCGGCCACCCCCGATCTTATCCTTCGAGGGCAAGCTCCGGGCCGCCCCTACGTGTGACCATCCCGAAGCGCGGCCCGCTTTCCCCGTTGTTCCGCCGGCGGGGAGTGTGCTACTATGACCCATGCGGCAGCAGGTCCAGAACGAACAGGCCGAGCTCTTCCGGGCCTTCGACGCCCTCGGGATGCCGGTCTTCGCGGTGAACGGGGAGGGCGCGGTCGAGGCATGCAACGAGAGCACCCTGCGGATCTTCGGCCTGCCGCGGACCGGGGTCGTCGGCAGCGGCCTCGACCGGTTCCTTTCCGGCGAAGTCTTCGGCCGGCCGGCGGACGGTCCGGTCACCGCGATCTGCCGGAGGCAGAAGGGGGAGTTCGTCTCGCGCATCGCGGTTCTGCCCATGGAGCGGCCCGGCGGCCGGCGGATGGTGATCGTCCGGGATACGCCGGAGGCCGCGCCGCCGGACTGCACCCCGCCGGACCAGGTGCAGCAGGTGGAGCTGATCAGCGAGCTGGGCGGCATCATCAGCTCGAGCCTCAGCATCGGCACCATCTTCCGCATGGTGGTCTCGGAGCTGCGGCGGTTCATCGACTACAGCCGGGCGAGCCTCCTGCTCTATGACGAGAAGACCGACGGCCTGCGCATCTTCGCCCTGGACACCGAGATGCGCACCATCCTGCGCAAGGGCGTGAAAGCGCCGATCGAGGGCACGAGCGCCGGATGGGTGGTCCGGAACAACAAGCCCTGGATCAGCCGCGACCTTGAGCGGACGGAGTTCCCCCTCGACCGGAAGCTGCTGCAGGAGGGCATCCGGTCCACCATCAGCATCCCGCTCTTCCATGACCGCATGCTCGGCGTCTTCAATTTCGACAGCACCGAAACGGACCGGTATGCCGAGAAGGACCTCGAGCTCCTGCTGCCGGTGGCGAAGCATATCGCCATCGCGCTCGAGAACGCCCTGCTCTTCGAGGAGATCTCGCGGGAGAAGAAGGAGTGGGAGCGGACCTTCGACGCCATTACGGACATGGTCTGGATCGAGGACGGCCGGCAGCAGGTCATCCGGGCGAACCGGGCGCTGCTGGCGCGCACCGGGCTCACGGGCGCCGAGATCGCGGGCCAGGCCTGCGGCGGGCTGCTCGGCCGCATCGGCATCACCATTGACGACTGCTGCCTCTGCAGGGACACGCTGAACACGCGCCGTCCCTCCCACCAGGAGCTGAAGGGCCTGGCCGGCTCGCTCTTTCATTTCTGGGCCTATCCGCTCACCGACGACGACGGCCGGCTCTACGCCATCGTGCATTACCTCAAGGACGTGACCGCGCAGAAGCGGCTCGAACACCAGCTCTTGCGCTCGGACAAGCTCGCGTCCCTCGGCACGCTTGTCGCCGGCATCGCCCACGAGATCAACAACCCCCTCGGGATCATCGCCGGATACGCCGAGGCGCTGCTGGACCGGGCCAAGGAACCGCCGCTCGCGGCGGCAGAGGGCTTCCGCGACTTCCCCGAGTATCTTCAGACGATCCACAGCGAGATCTTCCGGTGCAAGACCATCCTGAAGAGCCTGCTCGATTTCGCCCGGCCCTCGGCCGGGACCTACCGGTCCATCGACATCAACGAGGTGATCAAGGAGGTGCTCCTGCTGCTCCAGCACCGCACGGCGAAGCTGAAGCATACGCTGACGCTCGACCTGAACCGCGATCTCCCGAAGGTGCACGGCGACGCAGGCAATCTCCGGCAGCTGCTCATGAACCTGCTGCTGAACGCCATCTACTTCACTCCCGAGGGCGGCTCCATCCGCATCGCCACCGGCCCGGACGAGGGCGGCAGCATCCGGCTGGCCGTGAGCGACACCGGTCCGGGCATACCCGAGGACCGCATCGGGAAGGTCTTCGATCCCTTCTTCACCACCAAGCCCGTGGGCGAGGGCACCGGGCTCGGCCTGACCATCTGCCACCGCATCGTGGAGGAGCACGGGGGCGCCCTGGACGTGGAGAGCGAACCGGGGAAGGGCACGACCTTCCTCATCCGCCTGCCGGCGAAGGCGTGATGATGTAGGGGCGGCCCTGCGTGGCCGCCCAAGAAAGGCGGGTAGCCACACAGGGCTACCCCTACGCAGAACGGTATGATCAAGGTCCTGGTCGTCGATGATGAAGAGCCGTTCCGGAGGCTGCTCAAGAACGAGCTGACCCGCAAGGGCTACGGCGTCGAGGTCGCCGCGGACGGCGCGGCCGCCCTGCGGCTGCTGGGCGAGTCGGCCTTCGACGTGGTGCTCCTTGACGTGGTGATGCCGGGGATGGACGGGCTCTCGCTCATGAAGCGGCTGAAGGAGGAGGGCGCGGCGCCGCCCATCATCGTGCTGACCGGCAAGGCCACGGTCGAGACCGCGGTTGAGGCCATGAAGAACGGCGCCTACGACTACCTCACCAAGCCTTACAAGCTCGATGAGCTGGTGATCGTGATCGAGCGCGCCGCCGCGTTCGGCCGGCTGAGCGTCAAGAGCCGCCTGCTGGAGCAGGAGCTGGTGCGCGCCGGCGCGGACCACCGGCTCGCGGGCTCGGGCAGGGCCATGCAGGAGCTCCTGGCCCTGGTCCGGAAGGTGGCGCCCGCGGACTCCACGGTATTCATCCAGGGCGAGAGCGGCACGGGCAAGGAGCTGGTGGCGAACGCGGTCTGGCGGGCCGGCAAACGGAAGGATTCCCCCTTCATCGCGCTGAACTGCGCGACCCTCTCCGAGAACCTCATGGAGTCCGAGCTCTTCGGCCATGAGAAGGGCGCATTCACCAGCGCGGTACAGATGAAGAACGGACTGGTGGAGGTAGCGGACCAGGGCACCCTCTTCCTGGACGAGATCGCCGAGATGCCGCAGGCGCTCCAGGCCAAGCTGCTCCGGTTCCTCGATTCCGGCGAGTTCCGGCGCGTGGGCGGCAACCGGACGCTGAAGGCGGACGTGCGCGTCATTGCGGCCACCAACAAGGACCTCTCCGGGCTCATCAAGACCAAGGAATTCCGCGAGGATCTCTTCTACCGGCTGAACGTGATCACCATCGCCATCCCGCCGCTGCGGGAGCGGAAGGAAGACATCGCCGAGCTGGCGGGCCACTTCCTCGAGAAGTACGCGGCCCGGCTCGGCAAGCCCGCGCCGGCGCTCGCAGCCGCGGCGCTCCGGGCGCTGGAGTCCTACTCCTGGCCGGGCAACGTGCGCGAGCTGGAGAACGTGATCGAGCGGGCCGTGCTGCTGGCGGAGCAGGAGACCATCACCCGTAAGGAGCTCTCGCTCGGTTCGGACGCGCCGGACGAGGAGGGCGCCTCTCCCCGGACCCTGGAGGAGATGGAGAAGGAGCACATCCTGCGGGTGCTGAAGGAGTCGGACCACAACCAGTCGAAGGCCAGCCAGGTGCTCGGCATCGACCGGAAGACGCTCTATCTCAAGCTGAAGAAGTACGGTATCAGCGCAGGCCGCGAGGAGGAGTGAGCTCTTGAGGAGAGGCCAGCCGCGGGTCAGCGCGGACCGCGCCGAACGTATCATCACCATGACCGAAGAGCCGGAGGAGGCAGGCGTGGATGCAGCAGACGCTTTCCGCGTGACCCATACGCTCGATGACGGCATCGAGCGGATCGTCTATACGCCGCGGGAACGGCGGTTCGAGACGCCGCTGCTGATGCAGCACGGCATGTGGCATGGCGCGTGGTGCTGGAAGGCCTGGCAGTTCAGGCAGATCTGCTGGGAGCCGTCGAAAATGAAGTCAACGCGGAAGTAGGGGTCAATCCAGGCCTTCGCATGCATGCTGCCGGACCATTCCCGGTAGATGGCCGCGTGGCAGAGACCGCAGGCCTCGGCGGAGAGGGAGGAGAGGCCGTCCGGCACCGTCACGTCGAGGGGCCGCTCGAACCGCTCGTCCACCACGAAGATGTTCATGGGCCGGACCGCGAACAACGAGCGGCCCGGCCCCAGGGCATTGGATGTCACGCAGAACGGATCTGGTCAGAAGGAGAGCGAGCCCTTGGCCCGGGAGGTCATCTCGATGAGGCTCATGGCGCCCGCTGCCGTGACGCCGGGGATGAGGTCCGCCTCCGTGATGCCCTTGTTCGCCATGGTCTGGGTGCAGCACTGGATCTCCACGCCCATCTCGAGCGCCTCGTCCAGCCGCTGCCGGAGCGTCGGCAGTCCCGGCTGGACCGGCTCCCATTTCTCGATGGCGCCCCGGACCATCACGTCCACGGCGTTCTGGATGCAGTAGAGCACGGTGCGGTAGTCGGCCGAGGCCGCAAGGGCGGCGAACATGAGCGCCGAGCGCACGCGGGGCGCGTTCTCGAACCCCGAGGCGCAGAGCACGATGAAGAGGTCCTGCCTGCGTCCGGCCTCCTGCTCGAGCGTGGCGGCGTTCGCGGTCATCTGCATCTACGCCTCCAGCGTGGCCTGGATGGCAACGGGCCGGGAAAGCGTGATGCCCACCGGCGACGTGGCGATCACCTGGCGGTGCAGGTCCTCGAGCGTTTTCTTGTCGGACCTGGAACGCATCTTCACCTTTGCCGTGATGTTCTTGAACCCCGGCAGCTTGGACATGTTCAGCTTCTCAGGCGGCTCGAGGCCCAGGAAGCCCGGGAGGTCGATCTCGCCCTCGAGCTCGATCTTGATGTCGTCGAGAACGATGCCGCGCACCGCGGCGTTCATGGCGTAGCCGATGGTCAGGCAGGCGCCGTAGGCCTGGAGCACCATCTCCACGGGATTGGCTGCGGTGTTGGTCCCGCAGAGCATCTCCGGCTCGTCGGCGAGGAGCGTGAAGTCGCGCGAACAGGTCTCGACCTTGAACCCGCCCTTCCATGCGGTCGATGCCTTCCAGACCGTCTTGCCCTTCTCCCAGTTCTCCTTGACCGTTGCGACCACCTTCATGAGGTTGTCCACATCCAGTCCGTTCACCAATGTTGCTGATGGCATGGCTCGTTCCTCCTTCACTATGCGGATTTTCCTGCCTACGAAGGCACTTCTTGCAAGCCGCTTACCAGAATATTGCAGAGCGGGCGAGCGTTATGTTAAGCGTTCGCATCACGGAGGGAACGGACTGATATTCCAATGATATTTTCCCTGCTGTCCGGGAAGAGCGAACGTACATCCGGCTGGGAGCGGGATGTTGTGAGCGATGGCCGAAGATTGCAGAATGCAAGCTTGAAAAGCGTTCGCAGGCAGGAGCTATTGGATAACCGGAGGTTTTGAGAGGGTTTTCAGGCGAGGCGCGTGATTGCAAAATGCATTCGCAGCCAGATCAGCCGGCTTTGCTCTTTCTCCAGAGCGTGGTGGCGTCCACGCCGAGCAGTTCAGCCGCCTTCTTCCGGTTGCCGTTGACAAGACCCAGGACCTTCGCGATATGCTCCTGCTTCACCTTCTCCAGGGACAGGTCCTGACCAGGGGACCGCGCCTGTCCGGTCAGGCCGTCCGGCAGGTCCTGGACCAGGACCTCCTCTCCCTCCGCAAGCACCACGGCCCGCTCCAGGGCGTTCTCGAGCTCCCGTACGTTCCCGGGCCAGCTGTGGGCGACGAGCAGCTGCATGGCATCGTCGGCGATGCGGCGGATGTTCTTCTCCATCTTGGCGCTGAACCTGTTCAGGAAATACCGCGCCAGCAGGGGGATGTCCGCGGGCCGCTCCCGCAGCGCGGGCAGGTCGATGCGGATGACGTTCAGGCGGTAGTAGAGGTCCTCGCGGAACTCCTTCGCCCTGATGGCGTCCTCGAGCCGCCGGTTCGTGGCAGCGATCACGCGCACGTCCACGGTCACCGGCCGGGTGCTGCCCACGCGGAAGAAGGTGCGGTCCTGGAGCACCCGCAGGAGCTTCACCTGGAGGTTCCTGCTCATGGCCTCCACTTCGTCGAGGAAGAGCGTGCCGCCGTCAGCGGCCTCGAAGAGCCCCGCGCGGTCGGCGACGGCGCCCGTGAAGGCGCCTTTCACATAGCCGAAGAGCTCCGATTCCAGCAGGTTCTCGTTCAGCGCGGCGCAGTTGACGGCAAGGAACGGCCGGTCCTTGCGCACGCTGTTGAAATGGATCGCCCGGGCGATGAGCTCCTTGCCGGTCCCGCTCTCGCCGTAGACCAGGATGCTCGCCGGCACGTCGGTCACCTTGCGAACCGTCTTCAGGACCGCCTGCATGCTCGGGCTTCCGGTGATGATGCCCGCGAAGTCCGCGTAGCGCAGCCGTCCGTCGGCCGCCTTCCGGGCGTGCTCGAAGAGCCGGGCGTTCTCGATGGCCAGCCCGATCGGCACGGTGGCGGCGCGGAGGATCTCGAGGAGCTCCGGGTCCGGCCGGTAGGGCGCGTGGGTGATGGCGCAGAGCACGCCCACTACGCGGCCCTTCGCGCGGAGCGGCAGGCCGGCATAGAACTCCATGCCTTCCTTCTTGAGGAGCCCGCGGGTGAACCGCGGGTCGTCCGAGGCCTTCTCGTGGATGATGACCTCCTGGTCGCACTGGGCGATGCTGCCGCACATGCACTCGCCCACCTTGACCCGGTTGGTGCAGAGGTCGCGCACCACGTCGTCCGAGAGGTTCCGGTAGGTGACCGGCACCATCTCCATGGTCGAGTCGTCGATGACATAGATCACCCCGGCGTCCACGGCCATGAAGGCGATCACCTTTTCCAGCACCTCGTCCAGGATGGTGCGGAGCTCGAGGGACTTTCCCACGGTCAGGGCGATCTCGTAGAGGATCGAGAGCTTCTTGTGCTGCCGGTCATGCTCCTCCGGCAGGTCGCGCGGCTCGGTCATGGGGATATCGTACCTCTTTGGTCCGGGAAAGGGAAGGGGGTTCCGGAGCGGCGCCCCGGCCGGCGAGGGAGGCCCGCCGCCCCTCCCTCCTCCATGCGGACACCCGGAAAACACCCCTTCTTTTTGCTTGGGTTGGAGAGCATTTTTCGTTATACTTCTCTCGTGAGGACCCGTCGTGGCAGAGCGGATAATCCTGAAAACGGCAGTTGGGACACGGAAAATGCGGATAAAACCTGAAAAGGCAAATACTTTCGTTCTGAAAAGCTTTTCACCTTGCAGGTGAGTTCTTATTCAAGTATTGACTGTAGGTTTCTCCCGACGTTATCAGATTTGTAACTATTACTACAGCGAAACTTTTTGATAAAACCCTGCATTTGGTACCACCATCTCGTCATTCCGGGCTTGACCCGGAATCCAGAAGATGTTGAAAACCCTGGATTCCCGATAGAGGCACTCGGGAATGACGGAAAGTGTCGCTGTAGTGCTATTCAGGTCATTTTATTATCCGCAGATTACGCCGATTACACAGATTAAAGCGAGTACTTTTTTGCGTTTAAAATCTGCGCACATCTGTGAAATCCGCGGATCAAAGGGTTTTTCTCATGTTTAATTCCCATTGGTTTCAGATTTACTGAATAGTTACTCAGATTTTATCCGTGTCCAAATGCTTTTTTCAGGATAATGGCTCAAGAAGCATGGTTGGACAGTGAGCATGGGCCGGGATGGCATTGAATGATGCGCCGGGTCCTCCGGTGCTCTCCCAAAGGACGGCTTAATGGATATCGATAAACGGAAAGAAGCGCGGCATGAGATCCCGGACCCGTGCCGGAAGTACCTCACCTTCACGGTGATGCATGCGAAGGAGCCGGTGACCGCGGTCATCGGGAACTTCAGCCGGAACGGCATCCTGTTCGAAAGCCCCCGGCAGTTCTCCGCGGGCGAACGGACCGAGTGCTCCCTGCGGCTCAAGAACGAGAATCCCCGGGAGATCACCTTCGGGATCGAGGTGCGGTACTGCTACGAGAACAAGGGCAGCTTCATCACCGGCGCCCACGTGCACTCCATATCGCAGGAAAAATGGTTCGACGCCTTCGAGCAGCTCTTCGATATCATCGTCACCCGCCAGGGCAGGCCGTGACCGCATTTCGGTCATGCATGCTGCTCTTCACGATCTCGCGGGAAGAAGAACCCGGAGGGGAGCATAGACCACAGACGACAGCATTCTTGCGCTTTACGGCGGGATGAATTCCTGCCTTCATGCTCCTTCCCTGGATACTGCCCGGCGCAACCCTTCCTCCTTCAGCCCCTCGCCGATGACCACCAGCCTGCTGCCGGCTATCTCCTGTCCGAAGGGCGCAGCGTCCACCCTGCCGTAGACCAGGTCGAAGCGGTAGGGACCCTCGTCGGTCTGGACGAGCGCCTTGGCGCGGACCACATTGCCGTAGAGGCCCAGGGCCAGGTCGCTGATGAGCGTCCGGAAGGTTGAAAGCGGGAATCTCTGCTGAAGAGTGAAGGAATGGGTCTCGAAGCAGAAGTGTTTCCCGGGAGCACCCCTCGCCCCGCCCCCTTGACCAGGGCTTTCGGGGGCAGGCCTCTCCCGCAAGGGGAGAGGGTGAATGTTGACTTCCCTAACGCCCCCCCTCACCTCGGTCCTCTCCCCGAGAGGGAGAGGATGTTCAAGAACTGCGTTCACGGTCCGCATCAGCACCGCCCGGGGATTGATCTCCTGGATGAGCCGCTCCGCGGCAGCGATGGCCTCTTCCCGCGCAATGTCCACCTTGTTCACCAGCAGAACGTCGGAGCGCTCGACCTGCTCCCTGAGGAAGCTCCCGTACATCCCGGACCCGTAGAGCTCCGCGAACTCCACGGCATCCACGATGCCCACGACCGTAGCGCTGCCGATGCCGGCGCTCTCGAGGGCCTCGAGCACGCCTGAAGGGGATGCCACGCCCGAGGGCTCGATCACGAGATGGTCGGGAGAGAACTCTCTCACCGCCCGCTGAAGGGTGGTGATGAGGTCGAACCTGAGGGTGCAGCAGACGCAGCCGCTCGGCAGCTCGATGGCCTCGATGCCGCCTGCGGAGATGATCTCACCGTCGATGCCGGCCTGGCCGAAGTCGTTCACCAGGACCACGGCCTTTTCCCTGCCGCCCTTCAGGAAGCTTCTCACGAAGGTGGTCTTGCCCGAGCCGAGCAGGCCGGTCACGATGGTCGTTCTCATTCGAAGCAGCCCCCTTCAGGTCTCCTTGCGGACTTCGCGTCTTCGCGGAAAGGCTTTCGTTTTGCAGCTGCAACAGCAATGCCATGCTCATCCTGCAGCGGTTCAGCGCTCTGAGCTATATCCGGACGCCTTTCTCTGTGGTCTCTGCGGCTCTGCGTGAGATGGTCCTGCCTTCTGCAAGCGGCGCCATCTGACCTGCGGCACTTGGGGAATAATACCCCACGCCTGGGGCAATCTTCACCTATTCTATAGCTAGCGATTTTCTATATATATAGATTTATGTCCATGTTGCACTGTTACAGCCAAGGAGCAACTTGTCATAACACCTTGATTACAAACTAATATACGTCAGTTCCCAGGGGCATCCCGCCTCCTCACACCATGCCTTTCTTGCTCTGCCCTTATATTGCTCATGCTCTTTCCTCTGGCACCAGGGTTGCAAAATAATTCGCGCCATGAAGAGCATCCTCCTCTGTTCGTCTGATGCGCTGCTCGTCAGGAACCTCTACGGCGTTCTCCGCGACCTGGGATTCTCGGTCGAGACGGTCGAGCATCCGTCGCAGGCCGTGCGGGCCGTCCTCTGGAAGCGGTATGACTTCGCTATCGTGGGCGCCGAGCCCTTCGGACTCTCATCGGACGACGCGACCAGGATCCTCCGTGACCTTGCGCCGGACATGCCGATCATCACCGTCGGCAGCGGCCAGAATGACAGCTCCGCGCGGACCATCGACCTGGAGGATTTCACCCGGGCGCTGCACGCATTCGCGCATTGATGCCGCATATCACCACGCTCAGCGAAGGGAGACGCCATGAGACCTAAGGACGCGATGCTGAAGGCATTCGAGGGAGGAAAGGCCGACCGTGTTCCGGTGACCCTGTTCGGCGGGGGTATGTGGAGCATCAAGGGCCGCGGCACCTCCTTCGAGGCGCTGGCAAAGGACGCGGATGCGATGACCGCCATGCTGGTCGCCATGAGCGGGAAGCTGCAGTGCGACGTGGTCTATGCCGGCTCGGGGTACAACAACTTCCATGCCTCGGCCCTGGGCAGCACGATCAAGTTCCGCGAGATCGGCGCGCCGGACCTGGAGCACCACTTCGTCTCCTCCGAGGAGGACCTGGCGAAGCTCGACAAGACGGCCCTCGACCGGGACGAGACCATCGAGACGGTCAAGAAGGCGCTCCGCCAGACCAGGGCGAAGATCGGGAACGACTACCTCGTGACCATGACGGCCTGGGGCCCCTTCACCCTGGCGGCCCGGTTCGTGGGCGAGGAGGCCATGATGAAGGCGACGTTCAAGAAGCCGGCCTTTGTCGAGAAGGTGACGGACTTCGCCACCGAGGCGCTGATCCATCTCTACGAGCCGCTCGTGGCGGACGGAACGCTCGAGCTCATCAGCCTCGCGGACCCCACGGCATCGGGCGACCTCATCTCCCGGAAGCAGTTCGAGAAGTTCGCCGTGCCGGCGCTCAGGAAGTTCACGGACTGGGCGAAGGCGAAAAACGCCCATACGCTGGTCCATATCTGCGGGAACACCACCGACCGCCTGGACCTCTTCCTCCAGACCGGAGCGAGCTGCATCAGCCTGGACCACAAGACGGACATCGCGAAGGCAAAGGAGACGCTCCACGGGAAGATGTGCTTCGCCGGGAACGTGGACCCCGTGAAGGTCATGCTGAACGGCAGCGTCCAGGACGTGGAGACCGCCTGCTCAGGGATCATACGGACCGCGGGCGCCGACGGCGGCTTCGTGCTCATGCCGGGCTGCGACATACCGCCCACGGTGCCCTACGAGAACATCCAGAAGTTCATCCAGACGGCGCGGGAGTGGAAGCTCTAGTCTTGGAGCAATGTCGAAGCACGAAGTTCGAATTGCGAGACAATAGCGAAGCGCCAATGCTTCATCAACAGCTGAGGTTCAATCTATGTTGCCAGGTCCCGCCGGGACCCCAGGCGCAGAACGAAGGAGGTGACACGACCGGACATCGCAGAAGTTCCTGACCAGGGGAGGAATGCAGCATGGGATTGGTTGACGCGCTGAAGAAGCTTTTCTCCGGGCCCGGAGCGGGCGCCGGACATCCGACGAAGGAGGGAGCCATGGCAGAGAAGAAGATGACGGCAGAAGAGGTCAATGAGTACATGAAGAAGCAGTGCGGGTTCGTGCCGCGGATGTTCCAGATCATCAACACCGTGACGCCGGACCCGGGCAAGACCTTCGCCGATTTCTACGCGAGCATCTTCGGCGACGGCGCGCTCTCGCGGAAGCACAAGGAGCTGATGTTCATGTCGGGCGGCGTGGCGTACTGCTCGCCCCGGTGCATCATCCACGTGATCCCGGCGATCAACGCCGGCGCCAACGACGGCGAGATCTTCGAGGCCGCGGCGGTCGGCATGATCCTCGCGGGATTCGTGCCGGGCGGCCCGGGCATCCCCTACGCCTTCGAGTACGCGCTCAAGTGCATCGACATCGCGGGCAAGTTCCGCAAGGGCGAGAAGTGGGAGTACCTGCCGCAGCCCAAATTCGACCACGGAGTGTACTAAGCTGCCACGGGGGAGGCGTTCTCTCGCCTCCCCCCGGACTCATAGTTACTTTCATCGCACATAAGGACCAAGCACCAAATGACAAATCTCAAATAATGACCAATTTCCAATTTTCAAAGTCCGATCGTTTGGATCATTGGTACTTGGGATCTGGAGCGTATTTGAGATTTGACGCTTGATATTTGGGCTTTCCCGACAAGGATCAAGGAGTTATTCATGTTCCGATTCAAGAACGAGCAGAAGGTCTTCACCCTCGCGGGCGCCAGGATCGGCGGGCAGCCGGGCGACCGGCCGCCGCTGCTGATCGCGTCCATGTTCCACAACAAGGACCGCATCATGCAGGACCGCAAGGGGAACTTCGACCGCGCCCGCGCGGCGGAACTGATCAGGCAGCAGGAGGCGCTCACGGCCTCCACGGGCGTGCCCGGCATGGTGGCCATGGTGGCGAACACGCCGGAGGAGGCGAAGATCTATATCGACTTCTATCTCGAGACCACTTCGATGCCCTTCGGCATCGACATGTGGGTTGCCGAGCAGCGGGCCAAGGCCACGGAGTACGTGGCCAAACTGGGCGCGCAGGACAAGTTCCTGTACAACAGCATCACGCCCTGGGACAAGGACGTGAAGGGCCAGGTCAGGAAGCTGAAGGACCTCGGGATCAAGCACGTGGTCGTCCAGGCCTTCGACGACAAGGACCAGACGCCCCAGGGCCGGGTCAACTCGCTCGAACGGCTGCTGGAGCAGGGCGCCGGCGAGTTCGCAACGGTCATCGTGGACACGTCGGTCATGAACCTGCCATCCACGTCCTTCTCGCTCCTGGCCAACAAGCTGATCAAGGAAAAGCACGGCCTGCCCTGCGGCGGCGCCTACTCCAACGGCACGCATATGTGGAAGGAGGCCAAGACCCTCTGGAGCCTCGACGCCTTCAAGGCCATGGACGCCGTGGCCCAGGGCATGTCCTCGGTGCTCTGGAGCGACTTCAACTTCTACGGTCCGATCGTCACCGCGGCGCGCATCTTCCCGGCCGTGGCCACGGCGCACATCCTGCTCTCGACGCTGGTCTACGACGAGACGAATCAGGTGGCGCCCGATGCAAACCTGCCGATCCGCAAGTGCTTCGGCGGGTTTCTGGAGAAGCTCGAGTCGGGAGGAGCGAGGAAGTGAGACAAGCACCAATATCGCAGCACCAAATAGCAAACAATATCCAATGATCAATTTTCAGAAGGTTCATTTCTTCCCTTTGAATTTGTCCTCTTGGTGCTTGTTTGAGATTTGGAGCTCGTAATTTGCTATTTGCTCTTGAAGGAGGTTCCATGAACGCACGAGAACGGGTGCTGAAGCTGTTCGCCGGGGAGGAGGTCGACCGGCCGCCCTGCTTCAGCGGCATGGGCAATGTTACGACCGAGGGGCTCAAATCGATCAACGCCAAGTTCGCCGCGTCGCACCTCGACGCGAAACTGATGGCCGGCGCCGCGGCGTCGTCCTACAAGCTCTACGGGTTCGAATGCTGCGTGGTGCCCTTCGACCTCTGCATCGAGGCCGAGGCCCTGGGCTGCGAGATCAACGTCTACGCCCATTCCGAGGACCTGCTCTACCCCACGATCAAGAAGAAGCTGATCCACAACGAGAGCGAGCTCGAGATCAGCCTGCCCACGGGGCTTACGGGCCGGGGCCGGATGCCGCTCATGATCGAGGCCATCAAGCTGGCGAAGCAGGACATCGGCGCCGAGGCGCCCGTCGGCTCCTACGTGCTCGGGCCCTTCACGCTGGCCGGCCAGATCATGGAGCTGAACGACCTGCTGAAGCTTTCCTTCAAGAAGCCGGACAAGATCGGGAAGCTGCTCGACCAGCTCGCCGACGCCGTCATCGAGGTCGCCGGGGCCTACGAGAAGGCGGGCGTGGACTTCATCACCGTGCGGGAGATGGGCGCCACGTCGGACGTGCTCTCGCCCCGGGTCTTCAAGGGCCTGATCCTGCCCTACCTCACCAAGATCTTCGCGAAGCTCTCGGCGCCGAGCGTCCTGCACATCTGCGGCAGGACGAACGACATCGTGCCGTTCATGGTCGAGAGCGGCGCGAAGGCGATCAGCGTGGACCAGAAGAACGACGTGGCCGAGACGCGCAAGAAGCTCGGACCCAGGGCGCTGGTCTTCGGGAACTACGATCCCTACAACGTGCTGGTGACCGGGTCCCCGGACCTGATCCGCCGGACCATGAAGAAGTGCATGGACGACGGCGTGAGCGCGGTCTGGCCGGGCTGCGACATCTGGCCCACGGCGCCGCCGGACAACATGAAGGCCATGCTGGACGAGGTCAGAAACCACCGGAGGTGATCCAATGGCAACGGAAGAGAAGAAGAAGGAGATCCTGAGCAAGCTGCGGAACGCCGTCATCCAGTATGACGAGGACACCGCCAAGGAAGGGGCGCAGCAGGCGCTCGACGAGGGCCTGGAGGCCAACGACGCCATCTTCAACGGGCTCGTCTCCGGCATGGAGGAGGTGGGCCGCATGTTCGAGGCCCAGGAGTACTTCGTGCCCGAGCTCCTCATGTGCGCCGACGCGCTCTACGCGGGCCTGGACATCCTGAAGCCCCACGTGAAGCAGCTGGATCTCGGGGTGAGGGGCTCGGTCGTGATCGGGACGGTCGAGGGCGACGTGCACGACATCGGAAAGAACATCGTGAAGATGATGTTCGACGTGGCCGGCTTCACGGTCTACGATCTCGGCCGCGACGTGCCGCTCGACAAGTTCGTGCAGGAGCAGCTCCGGACCGACTCGGACCTCGTCTGCCTCTCGGCCATGATGACCACCACCATGACCGGCATGAAGAAGGTCATCGACGACCTGCGGAACAAGAACCCGAACGTGAAGATCATGATCGGCGGCGCGCCGGTCTCCTCGGACATCGCGGAGAAGTGGGGCGCCGACGGGTATGCCAAGGACGCGAACAACGCGCTCAAGGACGCCATCAACATGATCAGCTCGCTCAAGAAGATGAAGGACGAGGCGGAAGCGAAGAAGAAATGACAGATCGACCTCCCCCGGCCCCTCCTTCTAAAGGAGGGGCGTGACGCCTCCCCTTGCGAAGGGGAGGCGGGGTGGGGTGAAATCGGGAAGACAGAATGAAGACGTCGCTGCGCAGGGAGCTGCTCGACCTCGGCGCGACCGTGGTCGGGGTCGCGGACCTGCGGGGATACCTGAACGGCGAGATCGGCCACCTCCACACCGCGGTCTCGATCGGGGTGGACCGCAGGCTGAACGAGGACACCCTCAGCCTGCTGGGAAGGCTCCAGCGGCGGGCGGTGCGGTTCCTGAAGGCGCGGGGCCACCGCACGCTGGCCATCCCGCCGGACTCGGACCGGCGGAAGGGCACGTTCATCTCGAAGCTCTACTCGCTCTTCAACCACAAGATGGCGGCCACCTCGGCCGGCATCGGCTGGGTCGGGAAGAACGGGCTCCTGATCAGCGCGGACCACGGCCCGCGCATCTCGCTCGCCACGGTGCTGACCGACGCGCCGCTCCGGCCCGATGCGCCGGTGGAGCACTGCTTCTGCGGCGGCTGCACCCTCTGCCGGGACCACTGCCCGTCCAGGGCCATCACCGGGGAAAAGTGGTCGCGCACGAACCCCTTCGTGGATCTCGTCCGGCTCGAGGACTGCCGGGGCCACAAGCACGGGAAGCGCCGGACCGCGGGCAAGCCGAACTGCGGGCTCTGCATCAACATCTGCCC
>CAZTXN010000015.1:19227-30866 GCA_964617655.1 uncultured Nitrospiraceae bacterium
GGAAGCGCCGGACCGCGGGCAAGCCGAACTGCGGGCTCTGCATCAACATCTGCCCGTATGGAAGGACAAACACCTAGCATCAAGCACCAAATAACAAATAAACACCAAGCACAAAACACCAAAGGTTCAAACGTTTCGAATTTGCACATTGAAACTTGGAGCTTATTTGAGATTGGATGCTTGGGATTTGGAATTTTCTCTATCGGAGGTCGCATGTCCAAGAAGCATAAAGTGATATTCCAGCCCTCCGGCCGCCGGGGCGAGGTCGAGGAGGGCAAGACGCTGCTCGAGGCGGCCCAGTCTCTGGGCGTGGACATCGAGGCGCTCTGCGGGAACAAGAAGGTCTGCGGCAAGTGCAAGGTCCGGATCGAGGAGGGCTACTTCGAGAAGGACAACATCGAGTCCGGCATGAAGCATGTCCATCCGGTCCAGCCCTCCGCCGACGAGCTGAAGCACATCAAGCCCGAGGACGGGCCGGGCATCCGGCTCTCCTGCCAGTGCGAGGTGCGGGGCGACCTGAAGGTCTTCGTGCCCGAGCGGTCGCGCGCGGGCAAGCAGGTGGTGCGCAAGGCGGCCAAGGACATCGTGATCGCCCTCGACCCGGCGGTGAAGAAGTACACCCTGACGCTCACGAAGCCGACGCTGCACGACATGACGACGGGCGACGTGGAGCGGGTCCTGGCGGCCCTGGAGGAGAACTACGGCCTGAAGGGCCTGACCATGGACTTCCAGGTCCTGACCGGCCTCCAGGACGCGCTGCGCAAGGGCGACTGGACCGCGACGCTCACGGTCTGGCAGGGCCGCGAGGTCGTGAAGGCCGAGCCCGGCCACGTGGACGTCTGCTACGGACTGGCCGTGGACGTGGGCACCACCACCTGCGTGGGGTACCTCTGCGACCTCTCGACCGGCAAGGTGATCAACACCGAGTCGATGATGAACCCGCAGGTTCCCTACGGCGAGGACGTGATGTCCCGCATCACCTACGCCATGTCGAACGAGACCGGCCTCAGGACCATGCAGGACGCTATCATCGCCGGCCTGAACGAGATCATCGAGAAGGTCGTGGCCGAGGTGCGGAAGAACGGGCCGAACCCGGGCCATGCCATCGACGACCTGACCATCGTCTTCAATACGGCCATGCACCACATCTTCCTCGGCCTGAACCCGACCTACATCGGCCGGTCGCCCTTCATCCCCGCGGTCCAGCGCTCGCTCGACATCAAGGCCCGCGACCTGGGGCTCCGCATCAATCCGGGTTCGTACATCCATGTGCTGCCCATCGAGGCCGGGTTCGTGGGCGCGGACAACGTGGGCGTCCTGATCGCCCAGGAGCAGTACCAGCAGGACGAGATGGTCCTGATCATCGACATCGGCACGAACGGCGAGCTGCTGCTGGGGAACAAGGACCGGGTCTGCTCCACCTCCTGCGCCACCGGGCCGGCCTTCGAGGGCGCCCAGATCAAGTTCGGCATGCGCGCCGCGCCGGGCGCCATCGAGAAGGTCGAGATCGATCCGGCCACGAAGGAGCCGCGGTACAAGGTGATCGGCAAGGCGGACTGGCATACGCATATCGACGGGAAGATCAATGCCAAGGGCATCTGCGGCTCCGGCATCATCGACGTGATAGCGGCCATGTTCACGTCCGGGGTCATTGACAAGACCGGCCGCTTCGTGATGGACGCGGGCACGAACCGGATCCGGAGGGACGGGGACGGCAAGCCGGAGTACGTCCTTGCCTGGGCCGAGGAGACCTCGATCAACCAGGACATCACCGTGACCCAGGCGGACGTGCGGGCGCTCCAGCTCGCCAAGGGCGCGCTCTACACCGGCGCCAAGCTGATGATGCAGAAGATGGGCGTCACAAAGCTCGACCGCGTGGAGCTGGCCGGCGCCTTCGGGAGCCACATCGACCGCGAGGCGTCGCTCATCCTCGGCATGTTCCCGGACGTGCCGGTCGGAAAGGTCATGGTCGTCGGGAACGCGGCGGGCGACGGCGCGCGCATGGCGCTCCTGAACAAGGGCAAGCGCGTCGAGGCCGAGGAGCGGGCTCGGTGGGTGGAGTTCGTCGAGATCGCCACCGAGCCGACCTTCGAGAAGGAGTTCATGCAGGCCATGCATATCCCGCACATGAAGGACAAGTTCCCGAGCGTCAAGGAGCTGCTCGAGAAGAAGCGGAGCTCCGCGGAGGTGAAGGCGTAGGTCGAGTGCGGAATGCGGAGTGAAAACACGGGAACGTTGACAGGATGACAGGATGGACAGGATGCGCAGATTTCTTGTTCTTTCGTCTGAAGCTATCCTGCAATCCTGTCCAATGGTCTCAAGTCTTTCCCTGTGTCACTGCAGTGCAGTCGAAGTCCAGAATATCAAGATTATCACCGCGGCTCCCTCCCGGTGGTAATGCAGGTCGCAGGGGCGGGGAGGACTGTCCCGGTCCTTCCCGCCCCTCCTTCCTCACGAGAGGTGGAGGTGACGAGGCATGACGAAGGTCGTGATCAAGGCGGGCAGCTGCGGCTTCACGGCGACCGTGACCGCGGAGAAGGGCCCTGACCGCAGGATCCGCCTCACCATCGACTCGGACTGCGAGACGGTCCGGAAGATGCAGGCGGACCTGGCGGAGCTGGACCGGATGGACGCTTTCAAGCGCATCCTGGACAACCCGGTCTACCGGTCCGCGAACAAACATCTCAAGCATACGGCCTGCCCCGTGCCGTCCGGCATCCTGAAGACGCTGGAGGCGGAGGCAGGCATGAACCTGGCCCGGGACGCGGTCATCGAGTTCGTCGCGGGCGAGGGGAAGAAGGCGGAGAAGGATTGATGGCGCAGATCCTGGACGGCACGAAGCTCGCCGAGGAGATCCGGAGCCGGGTCAGCCGCGGCGTGGAGGAGCTCAAGCGCTACGGCGTCGAGACCGGCCTGGCCGTGCTGCTCGTGGGGGACAACCCCGCGTCGAAGCAGTACCTGGCAGCAACGGTCAAGGCGGGAGACCGGTGCGGCGTGAACATCTACAAGTACACCCTCGCGGCCACGGCCTCGGTCAACAAGGTCCTGAACATCGCCCTGGAGATCAACCGCGACGAGCGGATCAACGGCCTGCTGGTGCTCATGCCGCTGCCGCAGTCGATCAACTCCCGCCGCGTGGTGAACGCCATCGCGCCGGAGAAGGACGTGGACGGCATCGGCGCCGTCTCCCTCGGCAGGCTCGCGGCGGACGAATCCACCTTCCAGCTCTTCCGCGAGATGGTCTCCCCGGAGAGCGACTTCTCCCTGCCGCTGCTCTCGGGCTTCCTGCCCTGCACGCCCTTCGGCGTGATGCGGCTGCTGGAGCACAGCGGCATCAGCGTGAAGGGCAGGCACGCCGTGATCATCGGCAAGAGCTTCGCCGTGGGCAAGCCGCTCTCGCTCATGATGCTGGCCAAGGAGGCGACGGTCACGGTCTGCCACCGGGAGACGAAGGACCTGGCAGGCTTCACGCGCCAGGCCGACATCCTCTGCTCGGCCACCGGCCGGGCAGGGCTGATCACCGCGGAGATGGTGAAGCCCGGCGCGGTGGTGGTGGACATCGGGATCAATGTGCGGCCGGACGGGTCCATCACCGGGGACGTGGACTTTCCGGCCGTGGCGGAGAAGGCTTCCTGGATCACGCCGGTGCCGGGCGGGGTGGGGCCGGTCACGATCGCCATGCTGCTCGAGAACACCCTGCGCTCCGCGCAGCGGAGCGAGCGGCATAACAGCCCGTTCATGGTGGTCTGAGCGGCAGGGCGCTGACCCGCGGCGCGCCGGTATGGTATAGTGTACGGAAGCCGCACCCGCGGACCGGCCATGGACATCCTGCTGCTCATCGCCTTCTACGCCGCCTACGGCGTCTTCATCCTGCGCTTCCTGCTGCATGCGCTGCTCTGGACGCGCGGCCTGGGCAGGCAGCCGCAGGCCGCTGCCGGACGCCGGTTGTCGGCCGGCTCGGTCCTGCTGGCAACAGGGGATCTGCTCTTCTTCACCCGGCTGCTGCGGTCGAACGCCGCGCTCTGGGCGGCGGAGTGGCTCTTCCACGGCTCGCTGCTCCTGGTGCTGCTGCGCCATCTTCGCTTCCTGCTGGAGCCGGTGCCGGAGTGGGTTGCGGCGGTCCAGCCCTGGGGCCTGGCGGCAGGGTACGTGCTTCCGGTCTCGCTGGTGCTGATCATGGTCATCCGCTTCGCCGCGCGGCGGGAGATCTCCTCGTCGCGGCCGAACCTGGTCCTCCTCGCCGCGCTGCTCGTCATCAGCGCCACCGGCCTGCTGCTCCGGACGGTCTGGCGGAGCGACCTGGCGGGGATCAAGGAGTTCCTGGTCAGCGCGCTCTCCTTCCTGCCGGCGCCCTGGCCGGGAGGGGCGCTGGCGACCGTCCATTTCGTCCTGGTGCTCGCCATCGTGCCCTACCTGCCGACGCATATCTTCACCGCGCCGCTGACCATCGTCGACGCCCGGCTGCGCGAGGAGGGGCTTCGCGAGGTGCTGCATGGGAAGTAGGCGTTCCTTTGCCGAGGAGCTCTCGGCGCTCCAGCTCATGGAGCTCGATGCCTGCACCCAGTGCGGCGAGTGCCTGCGCCACTGCCCGGTCCAGGCCGTAACCGGCGACGTTGCCGTCTCGCCGCCCGAGAAGATCCGGATCTTCCGCGAGTTCATCCGGTCCACCGACGGGCTGAAGGCGCTGCTCTTCCGGTCCGGCGGCGTGGACCGGCGGCTGCTCGAGGACTTCACCCGGGCCGTCTACGAGTGCACCACCTGCGGCGCCTGCGGCCGGGCCTGCCCGGCCGGCATCTTCACCCAGCGGCTCTGGCCCGTGCTCCGGAAGGAGATGGTGAAGCGCGGGCTCGGCCCGCTCGCCGGCCAGCGCGAGCTGCAGGCCGCGGTGCGGGAGACCGGGAATCCCTACCGCAGGCCCGCGGCCGAGCGCTATGCGCCCTGGTTCCCGCAGGAGGCGAAGGTCGCGGAGCGGGCCGGGATCGCCTACTACGCCGGCTGCACCGGCGCCTACGAGGCGCCGCCCATGGTGCGCGGCGATGTGCAGGTCCTGCATGCCGTTGGAGCGCCGTTCGCCATGCTGCCGCCGGAGGAGGAGGTTTGCTGCGGGTTCCCGCTCTTCATCACCGGCCAGCACGACCTGCTCGAGGACCTCGTTCGGCGGCTGACCGCGGCCTACGAGGCGCGGGGCGTCAGGACGCTGGTCTGCTCCTGTCCCTGCTGCGTGAACATCATGGCGCGGGACTGGCCGGCGCTCTACGGGAAGGAGCTGCCCTTCCGCATCCGGCATATCACGCAGTACGCGGCTGAGGCGCTCCGGAGCGGCGCGCTGCGCATCACGAAGGAGCTCCGGGAACGGCTGATCTACCACGACCCCTGCTACCTCACCCGCGGGGTCGGCATCACCGAGGAGCCGAGGGAGGTGCTGCGCAGCATCCCGGGAGCCACGCTGCTGGAGTTCGAGCACAACCGGCTGGACTCGCGCTGCTGCGGCGCCGGCGGCGCGGCGCGCAAGGTCTTTCCCGAGAACGCCGTCGCCATGGGCAGGCTGACGATCGACGAGGCCGTGGCAAAGAAGGCCGACCGCCTCATCCTGAGCTGCCCGGCCTGCTACGCCAAGGTGCATGAGGCCATGGAGGGGCATGACAAGCAGATACGCATCTCGGATATCATGGAGCTGGTGAGCGAGCTGCTGCTGAACGAAGGTGAGTAAGCGAAAAGATAAGAAGTTGGGAAGTTGAGAGGTTGGGAAGGCGAAAAGATAGGAAGTTGGGAAGTTAAGATGTTGGGAAGTTGCGAAGTTCGGAGGGCAGGCCTTGTCCCAACTTCCCGCCCTCCCGACTTCGCACCTTCGAGGTCCTGACGCATGAGCCATTTTTCCATCACCTGCCGCAAATGCGGAAAGAGCCTGGAGAGCTCCTACTGCGCCTTCTGCGAACACTGCACGGACGCGCTGCTCGTGACCGGGTACCGAGATCCCTTCGAAGCCCGGGAGGCTTCCGAGGGGGTCTGGCGGTTCAACTGGCTGCCGGTGCATGCGCCGTCGGCGCCGCAGCCCGGGCCGGTTGTCTATCAATCCGAGCGGCTCGCCGCGGTCCTCGGGCTGGAGCGGCTCTTCATCGCCTTCAACGGCTACTGGCCGGAGAAGGGCGGCCGGCTCGAGACCTGCACCTTCAAGGAGTTCGAGGCCGCGGTGGTGCTCCAGAACGCACGGGAGAACGGCATCGAGGGCCTGGTCGTGGCCTCGGCCGGGAACACGGCGCGCGCCTTCGCCCATCTCTCTGCGGTGACGGGCTTTCCGGTCATCATCGTGGTGCCGCGGATGTGCCTCATGGAGATGTGGTACCTCGAACGGCCCTCCCGGGTCCCGACGCTGGCCGTGGCGGACGGCGACTACGCGGACTCCATCGACGCGGCGAAGCGGCTCGCGCAGGCCTGCGGCTTCCCCTTCGAGGGCGGGGTGAAGAACATCGCGAAGCGCGACGGCCTGGGCATCGTGATGCTCGAGGCGGTCGCGGCCATGGGCGGGCTGCCGGACCACTATGTCCAGGCCGTGGGGAGCGGCACCGGCGCGGTGGGCGGCTGGGAGATGGCCGAGCGGTTCCTCCGGCAGGGGGGGTACGGCGCGCGGCTGCCGATGCTGCACCTGGGCCAGAACCTGCCCTTTGCGCCGATGTTCCATGCCTGGGAGCGGAAGAGCCGCGCCCTGGACCCCGCGGACCTGAACCCGGAGCTGATCCCCCGCATCACCACGCGCGTGCTCTCGACGCGCTATCCCGCCTACTCCGTGAGCGGCGGCGTCTATGATGCGCTCACGGCCTCGGACGGCAGGATGTACGGCATCCGGAACGAGGCGGTCTACGCGGCCATGGAGTCCTTCCGCGAGGCGGAGGGCATCGACATCGTGCCCGCGTCGGGCGTGGCGGTGGCCACGCTCGCCGAGGCGGTCCAGTCCGGCGCCATCAGCAGGAACGACCGCGTGCTGCTGAACATCACCGGCGGCGGCGAGGCGCGGCTGCGGACGGACCGGAAGACCTGCACGGTCGTGCCGAAATATATCTCCAAGACGATAACGGACCGGGAGATGGAGGAGCTGCTGTGCACCGTCCTGAAGAAAAGCTCCTAGCGGCCCTGCGCGCCGCGGGAACGGACCTGGCCGCCTCGCTGCCCTGCGAGAAGGTCCGGACCCTGCTCGAGATGGTGGAGTCCGCGTTCTTCCATGTCCCGCTGACGCGCGAAGAAGAGGGCGCGGGCATCTGCGCCGGCGCTGCCCTTGCCGGGAAGCGGCCGGCGATCTTCGTCCAGAGCTCGGGCGTGGGGAACATGATCAATGCCCTGCTCTCGCTCACGCTCTTCTACCAGCTTCCGCTCGCGCTCTTCGTGAGCCGCCGCGGCGTGCACCAGGAGCGGATCGAGGCGCAGGTGCCCATGGGCTCCCGCCTGCCCGGCATCCTGCGCGGCGCGGGCATCGGCCTTTCGGAGATCAACCGGCCGGCGGACCTGGGGAAGGTGGAGAAGAAGCTCGCGGGGATCTATCGCAAGGACGGGACCCACGCATTCCTGCTCAGCCCCGCGGTCTGGGAAGGGTCGGAATGCGGAGTTCAAAAAAGCGAATGCGGAGTGCGGAGCGCGGAGTGCGGAGCGCATACCGCGAAGGCTGAAACGCCTCAGCCACCGGCGCCGGCGCTCACCCGCTACGACATCATCAGGGCGGTCGCGCCCTTCCTGGAGGGAAAGGTAGTGGTCTGCAATCTCGGCTGGCCCTCCAAGGAGCTCTACCACGTCCTGCACCAGCCGTCGAACTTCTACATGCTCGGGAGCATGGGCATGGCAGCGCCCGTCGGGCTGGGCATCGCGCTCACCACAGGGCGGGAGGTCGTGGTCATTGACGGCGACGGCAGCCTGCTGATGAACCCCGGCACCCTGGCGACCGCGGCATCCTTCGCGCCGAAGAACCTCACCATCCTGGCGATCGACAACGGCGCCTACGGCTCCACGGGGAACCAGCCCACGCTGGCCGGCTCCTGCGTGGACCTCGAGGCCGTGGCGCGGGGATTCGGCGTCCTGCGGACGGTCAAGGCGTCCACGGCGAAGGATATCCTTGACGGCTGCGCCTCCACGCAGGGAGCGTTCAGCTTCATCCATGCCCTGGCCCTGCCGGGCAACGCCGACGTGCCGAACATCCCCCTCGACCGCTTCGCCATCAAGCGGCAGGTGCAGGAGTTCCTGGCTCAGAGGTAATGGGGAAAGGGCCGGTTCGACACGGACATTTTTTTAGACACAGATCAAGGCGGAGAAAGACCCGTGAAAAAGCAGGATGAGATCAAAATTGGTCAAGAGGAACTGGTGTAAAGAAAAGGTTCTATCAGCCGCTATCATATCACTTCTCAGCATCTTCTGTGTCAAAATCGCTTTGCTTGTTTCACATCACAGCCTCCCCGTCCGCCGGTACTCCTCCAGGTAGAGCTTCAACGCCCGCAGGATGATCCAGTCCGGGGAGACGTTCTGCTCCCGGGCGAGGGCGATCATCCGGTCGAGCACCTCCCGCTCCTGCGGCTGCAGCCCCTCCTGCTCTGAGGCCTGTCCTTCCTCTTGAGCCGGCGGAGCATCGCCGCTTCCTGTCCGCTTTTGATGCTCCTGCCGGAGCATGGCGATCAGTCCCCGGACATCCCCTGCCTGGACCGCTTCGCGCAGGCCGGAGGGGGCCTCCCCTGCCGGAGTCTCTGGAGGCTCCTGCGGCGCTTGTTCCTGCCGCGCCGGGGAGGGGCCCGCTCCCTGCGGCAGCATGCCGGTCATGCCCATCATCATGTTCGCCAGGGCGCGGGCGTGCTCGCTGTCCGGCAGCTCTTCGTTCAGCAAGGCTTCCAGGTTCCCGAGGGCCGCGGCCTCGGCCATCCTGTCCGCCAGCAGGTCCTGGCCTTCCTCGTCCTCGCTTCGCCGCTTCCTGCCGAAGGGGGTCTTCGGCGGCCGGGGCAGGGGTTTCTCGTTCTTTTCCATTTATAGTGCTCCTCGATGACGATGCCGGTGATAGGGGTAACCTATCTCTCTTGGCCCCTTCTGTCAAGCAGGAGCTGAAAAAGGAACAAGAATCAAAACTTCGACAGGATCAACAGGATCAGATCGGATCAAACAATAAGACAGTTATTTCGGTCTCTCTCCTGAAAATCCAGTAAATCCTGTTATCCGGTCAAGGGGTAAGTCAGAGGTGCAGCATTTCCATATGCTTGTCGTCTTGTAAAATGAAAAAGGACCCGGTCTCTGTCATACATGCTATAATCCTCCCCATGCCGGGCGTGGACGCCTTCAACGGGAACGTGGAGCGGTACGAGGAGTGGTTCGTCGAGAACCCCTATGCCTACGTCTCGGAGCTGCATGCCATCCGCGCGCTGCTGCCCGAGGGCATCGGCATGGAGATCGGCGTGGGCACCGGGAGGTTCGCCTCGCCGCTGGGCATCACGCGGGGGGTCGAGCCCTCGGCGAAGATGGCGGAGCCGGCGCGGAAGAAGGGCATCGAGGTGGCTGCCGGCGTCGCCGAGCGGCTGCCCTATGGCGACGAAGAGTTCGACTTCTGCCTCATGGTCACCACGGTCTGCTTCCTGGACGACCTGGAGCTCGCCTTCCGCGAGGCCCATCGCGTGCTCCGCCAGGGCGGCGCCTTCCTCGTCGGCTTCGTGGACCGCGACAGCCCGCTGGGGAAGGAGTACCTTTCCCGCAAGGATAAGAGCCCCTTCTATAAGGACGCCACCTTCTATTCCGCAAACGTCCTCGCCCGCCGGATGGAGCAGGCGGGGTTCTCGGATCTCGCCTTCAGCCAGACGCTCTTCCGGCCCCTGGCGGAGCTGGAGGAGGTGGAGCCGGTGAAGAAGGGGCATGGCGAGGGGTCCTTCGTGGTGCTGCGGGGGAGGAAGGCGTTGGGGAGAGGATAAAGTGGCTTGGAAGTCAGGTAGGTTGGGTTGAACGAAGTGAAACCCAACAGAAGCTGGTCGATCGTACTGCATTGCATCCAAAACGACAACACAGCTCCTCCTCCCCTCTTCCACCCTTGCCATTGACAACGGGGCTTTATTGGCCTATTATACCAATAGATGAAGAACGCGCGCCTGGTCCGGCATAACAAGGTCATTGATGAAGAAGGGAACATCGTTGAGGTCAAGCTCTGGCGCCTCGTCAAGCCGTCAACGGACAGACCTCACGGGTACAAATATTCGCTGGTCTATATTGTCGGCGGACAAAGAGTGATCGGCTACGACAACGCGGAAGGCAAGGGCGATCACAAGCATTACGGTTCTCGGGAGCCGCAGAATCCATTTACCACGCTCAGGCGGCTGGTGCGGGACTTCTTCATGGATATCGAGAGGTATAAGCGAGGTGAGGAGCTATGAAGGTCAAGAAGATCAAGGTGGGCATCAAGGACCTGAGGTCCGTTCTCGATGATTACGCGAAGGCAGGAGAGGCCCTCGAACGGGGCGACCGTATTGCGGAGGAGAAGGGAACGTATTTCACGAGCTTCGAAGCGTTCCGGAAAGCCTTGACGCCGAAGCGGCTCGAGCTGCTCCATATCATCAAGGCGAAGAAGCCGTCATCGATCAACGAGCTGGCGCGGCTTGCTAAAAGGGACGTGAAGAACATCGCTGATGACGTTAACTATCTGGAGCAGATCGGGCTGATACAGAAGAAAGAGAAGGCCAACAAGACAGCGCCGGTCATCAGCTATGACAAGATAACGCTCGAGATAGCGGTGTAAGGCTAAAGCAAGCGTGATGAGAACTGTTGCGCCAGATCGCCCCCCTCACCCAACCCTCTCCCGCGAGGGGCTGTGGATATTTTTTGCGATCAGGGTATCCGAGGCTATTCATCGGTCATTCGGGAGCTGCCGGCGTTCACGATACCAGCATCTGGAGCATCTCGTCCGAGACGATGAGGTGGGGCTGCTCCTCGCGGAGCAAAATGCGGTAGAAGTCGCAGGTCCTGCAGAAGCCCATCTTGGTCGCGATGTCGTCAGGCCGGCCGTCCTGGCAGCGCGTGCCGTCCACGGTCCAGCAGGCGCGGCCCGCGTTCCTGCCGCCATGGATGGCATGCAGCCGGGTCTCGGTCGAGGCCGGGCAGGCGCCGTTCCTCCCTGCCCGCCGCCCCCCTTCCTCTCTGCCGCAGTCCATGACCTGCCAGCAGTTCCGCTTCTGGGGCAGGGGCCCCAGGCTCCGGTGGTGCAGGACCATGGACCACTGCCGGACCTCGGAAAGCTGCGGTACGATAGATGCGCCGAACTGCTCGATCATGCGCATCCTCCAGGCCTGGACGTCAGGTCCTGCCTCCCGGAGATGCCGGCATCCTGCAACGATGCATGATTTCAGCGCGCCCATGGTCTGCTCCCGAGATGCGAAAAAGCGCACAAACTGGCGTCATTCCCTGCGGTGTAGAAGAAGTATAGCACAGGCCAGGGGTGATGACCGTGCAGCACCGGTCGAATGCAACAAAAAAGCCCCGGCAGCGCTGCCGGGGCTGATGCTTTCGATGGATGTGGTTCCGCAGAGAAGGAGCGGACGCTCTCCGCTAGGCGCTCTTGGCGATGAGCTTCCGCACATAGAGCTGCTGCGCGATCGAGAGGATGTTCGAGAGCGTGATGTAGAGCAGCAGGCCCGCGG
>CAZTXN010000016.1:0-30775 GCA_964617655.1 uncultured Nitrospiraceae bacterium
CGGCCGACCACTCGCACCCCAAGCGAGTGCGCTACCAGGCTGCGCCACGCCCCGAATCCTGATAATGATATACAGCGTACGAATATCAAGAAGATCGCGGATTCTTGCCGCTGACCTATTTCAGCACTTCCAGGAGCTCACGAACATCCTGTTTCACCTGCTCGACCGCTTCGATCAGGTCCTGGCCTGACCGTCCGCGGATGCGCTTCTTCGCGCCCGCGATAGTGAAGCCGTCCCGGTGGAGCAGCTTCTGCACCTGCTGGATGTTCTCCAGGTCCCTGCTGGTATACAGGCGCTGGCCGGACTTCCTTTTTTCAGGCCGCAGATGGGGAAATTCCGTCTCCCAGTACCGGAGCACATAAGGCTCCAGCCCGGTAAGCGCGCTCACCTCTCCGATGCGGTAGAAGAGCCTACTCGGCTGGCGGAGCTGCGGGGACCGTTTCTGCCGCTGACTCGATGACATGTTCCTTGAAGATCATGCTCGGCCGGAAGCTCACGACGCTCCGCGGCGTGATCTCGATCTCCTGGCCTGTTTTCGGGTTCCTGCCCTTCCGGGAACGCTTCTTCCGGACCACGAAGTTCCCAAAACCAGAGAGCTTGACCGTCTCTCCCTCCTTCAGGGTCTGCTTGATCGTATCCAGGATCATCTCCACCAGTTCCTCGGCATCCTGCTTCGGCAGGCCCACTTTGTCAAAGACCTCTGAGATGATATCCGCCTTGGTCATGCAGCACCTCCTGAACGAGGGTTACTATAGAGCATAACTGGTTCAAAGTCAAGGGGAATTTGCTCGATTCGAGCAGAAAGTCGCGAAAAAAGGACTTGCCTCTTCCCGGGTTTTCCGATACTATCCCTCCGGCCGTGTACCTAATCGTTCCCCTGGAAGGAGAAACATATGCAGCATCTGGTCACCGTATCGAGCATTGAGAGGCTGGAGAGCCTCAAGAACTCCCTGAACGACCTCTTTGAGCAGGATCGGTATGACGCTGTCACCCAGTCGATCGGTATGCATTCGATCCTGATCGAGCCCGAACATATGATCTCCGATCAGGACCAACTCTATCACTTCGTCCTGAACCTGCTCAAGAAGCGCATGTCCCGGCGACTGGGCAAGGCCTACTCCTCCTGGCTGACCGCTTTCCCCTTGCTCCTGGCACGCCTGGTCCAGGAGGGCGTCATGCTGACCGACAGCGCGGCACAAAGCGCTCTTTCATCCCGCCATGCGGCCTTCGGCCCCTTCCTCTCGCTCGATGAGTTCTATTTCTGGGCGCTTGATGACCGCCGGCTCCCGCTCGGCCAGATCGTCGGCTACATCGAAAGGACCGCGGATATGCACCGCTCCTAGAGCGGCAGCCTGGCCATCACGCCATCGACCGTGATGCCGGCCATGCAGCGGAGGTCCTTCGGGCACTCTCTCCGGAAACAGGGAGAGCAGTCCTCGTCCGCGCGCACCACGATATGGCCTTCTCCATACGGCCCGGTCCTCCAGGGCGCGGTGGGACCGAAGAGGGCGACCACCCTGCCGCCTGCCGCTGCCGCCAGATGCATGGGGCCGGTGTCCGTGGTGATGAAGACATCAGCGGTCCGGGCCAGGGCCGCCAGCTCTTTCAGGGTTGTCCCGCCTGTCCAGTCCAGGGACGGTGCTGCCATCCGCTCCCGGATCCGCCGTACTGCCTCCCGGTCACCCGGAGCGCCGGTGAAGATGACCGTGGCGCCCTTCTCCTTCACGATCCGGTCCGCCAGTTCCGCGAACCGCTCCTCCTGCCAGAGCTTCGTTCTCCACCTCGCCTGGGGATTGATGACCACGACCCGACGGGCTGACGGCGCCTCCCTGCCGAGCCGTTCCCGCACCGCGGCAAGCTCGCTGCCGATCGGGAGGGTGCAGGTCGTCACAGGGTCCCGGGCGCCGAGATAGCGGGCAACGTCGAGATACCGCTCCAGAGCGTGTTTCTCGATGTCGAAGGCCGGCAGTCGTTCGTTCAGGAAGCAGGGAGACAGCTCCCTCCCGTTCCTGAACCCTATCTTCCTCCCCGCCCTGGCCAGGCCGATCACCACCCCGCTCTTCAGCAGCCCCTGGAGATCGACAGCGATGTCGTACCGCACCCGCTGCAGCTCGCTTACGAACCGCCCGATGCCGGCCGCGCCCTCCCGGAAGGTCCCGGAGGACGTCAGCATGCCCAGCCATGCGCTCCGCCGGGAGACCAGAAGCCTTTGGATGAGAGGATGGCCCTCCAGGATACCCGCAGCCGCCTCTTCCACCACCCAGTCGATCTCGCTCTCCGGATAGGCCAGCTTGACCGCCTCGAGCGCCGGGAGCGTCTGCACTACATCGCCAATGGCCGAGAGTTTTATGAACAATATCCGCGTCATGGCTGGTGCCAATGATAATCCTCCCGCCCCGGTCCCGTCAACTTGTTCTTTGCCGACCGTTATGGTACAACGTCCCATGAGGCAGCTCCTCGCCATCGCGCTCCTTGCCGTCCTTGCCGCGGTCAGCCTCGACCGCAACGCTCTCTGGCGAGATGACGGTCTTCTCTGGACCGATTCGCTCCGGAAGTCGCCCGGCAAAGCGAGAGGATACAACGAGTACGGACTTCACCTGCTCGCAGCGGGGCGGCATCTCGATGCCTACCGCGTCCTTTCCCGTTCGCTGGAGCTGAACGCCTACCAGTATGAAGTGGTGATCAATCTCGGCATCGCCCTCGAGCGCCTGGGGCAGGTCAGGGAGGCGATCAGCGCCTATGAACGCGCACAGTGGATCAGCCCCGGTGATCCGACGGCCTATTACAATCTCGGCGTGTTCCACTATAAAACGCTCCGGGACCACGACACGGCGCTGAGCTATTTCCTCCGGGCGCGTGAGCTCGATCCCCGCGAGCCGGACGTGCATGAGTTCCTCTGGCGCATCTATGCGGAACGGGGCGAGCACGACGCCGCAGAGGAGGAGCGTTCCCGGCATCTCCGTCTTCAGCGTTGAATGAAGCTCCTCCTTTGTCCTTGCAATTTCCCTTTTTTTTGATAGAATTTTTTCAGCCCGGCCCGAGCAGCACGGATCGCGGAACCCGCGGCATTCCTGCAGAAGGAGGAGACCGCATGGCACAGGCAAAGAAGAAGAAAACGAAGGCCAGATCAAAAGCGAAGCCGAAAGTGTCTTCCCGGAAGAAGGCGAGCAAGAAGAAGGCCGGAACGAAGAAGTCCGCCGTCAAGAAGGCCTCCAGGAAGAGGCCGCCGAAGAAAGCGGTGAAGAGAGCTGCAAAGAAAAGAGCGGCAAAGAAGGCGCCGGCGACAGCTCCCAGGAAACCTGCGGCTTCGGCGGCGCCGCGGCCGCCGCTCGTCGAACCCGGGCCTCCTCCCGGCGGCATCCCTCCTGTCGAGGAACCGGCGGTCCAGGAGACGGCCGTAGGCATCGTGACCCATTACTACAGCCACCTGAGCGTCGCGGTGGTCCAGGTGAACGCGGGGTCGATCAGGACCGGCGACCAGATCCGCATCAAGGGCCATACCACCGACTTCTCCCAGACGGTCTCCTCCATGGAATACGAGCATCAGCATCTGGACCAGGCCGACGCGGGCCAGAGCGTGGGCATCAAGGTCACCGATCACGCCCGGGAGCATGACATCGTCTATCTGGTGAAGTGACCACACCGGGAGCCGGTGCGCAGGCTGATACTGCTGCGCATCGGTCCAGCTGCGCGCGTTCCCGGCTCTATCTGCAGGAGACCTCCATACCGACCGTTCATGGCAACATAACCGGCCTGCGTCCCGCCGAGCTCAGGATGCTCGAACGGCTCTACCGCCGGAAGATCCCCCCCCAGTCGGTCATCACCCCGGAGAGCGCACGAGCCCTGAGCGAGGTCTCCGCGGCCTGCGGCCGCCAGGTCGGTCTGCTCATCGACCGGACCGGGACCGTCCGGGACGTCCTGGTCGGGACGGCCCGGAGCATCCTGATCCCCGATCTCTCCGCCTTCCGGCTGGGCGCAAAGCGCCTCCGAGGCGTGCGGTTCGTCCATACCCATCTATCAGACCAGCCCCTGAACCAGGAGGACCTGACCGACCTCGCGCTGCTTCGCCTCGATCTGATCGCATCGGTCCATGCACGGCCGGACGGCCTTCCCGGCGCTGTCTCGGTCGCCCACCTGCTCCCCCCCGGCCCTGATGACCGATTGTACGAGATACTGCCCCCCCGGCCCGTGCATGCCCTGGCCCTGGATGCCGCGGACCTCATCACCGATCTCGAACGCCAGATGGAGCGGGCCCAGGCCTCGCGGGAGGTCGCGCAGCGCGACCGCGCCATCCTGGTGAGCGTCTCGCGGAAGGGCCGCCAGGAGCAGGAGGAGTCGCTCGAGGAGCTGAAGGATCTTGCCCGCTCCGACGGCATCACGGTCCTCGACACCGTGGTCCAGCGCTCCCATTCCCTGAACCCCCGGTCGCTCATGGGCGAAGGCAAGCTCAAGGAGCTGATCATCCGCTCCCAGCAGCTCGGCGCCGACCTCATCGTCTTCGACCAGGACCTCTCGCCCGCCCAGGTCCGGACCATCGGCGATATCACCGAGATGCGCGTCATCGACCGGACCCAGCTCATCCTGGACATCTTCGCCCGCCGCGCCCACAGCGGCGACGGCAAGGTGCAGGTGGAGCTTGCCCAGCTCAAGTACCGGCTCCCGCGCCTCTCGGAGCGGTCCACCGCCCTTTCCCGGCTGACGGGCGGCATCGGCGGCCGCGGGCCGGGCGAGACCCGTCTCGAGATCGACCTCCGCCGCGCGCGCGACCGCATCCGCCGGCTTGAGCGTCAGCTCGGGTCGCTCGGCAGGGCCCGTCAGCTCCGGCGCGGCAGGCGCGTTGAGAGCGAGGTCCCGATCGTCTCGATCGCGGGATACACCAATGCCGGGAAGTCCACGCTCTTCAACAACCTCACCCGCTCCGCGGTCAAGGCCGAGGACCTGCTCTTCGCCACCCTCGACACGGCCACCCGGCGGCTCCGGTTCCCGCGGGAGCGGGAGGTGGTGATCACCGACACCGTGGGGTTCATCCGGAACCTCCCGAAAGACCTCCTCGGCGCCTTCCGGGCCACGCTCGACGAGATGCAGGATGCGGACCTCATCCTGCACGTGGCGGACATCAGCAATCCGCGGTTCGAACAGCAGATCGCCTCGGTCGACACCCTGCTGGCCGAGATCGGCCTGGACCGGATCCCCCGGCTCATGGTCCTGAACAAGGCGGACCAGGTGGACACGCTCTGGGCGCTCGCTATCAGCCGCCGCTTCCCGGGCGTGCTCTGCTCGGCCATCGACCCGGGAAGCTTCGGAGACCTTCTGCGGGAGATCGAAGAGCGGATATGGCCGGATGAGCGCGTAAGGGGTGAGGGGTGAGGGGTGAGGGGTGAGGGGTGAGGGGTCAGGCGCCGCTGATCGAGAGCTCGCTGACCCTGAGCGTGGGGCTGCCGACCCTTCCGCTGAACCGCAGGTCGCTGCAGACCGTATCGATGTTCCGCATGATCTCGAGGATGTTCCCGGCGATCGTGATCTCCCGCACCGGGTAGGCTCTGCCGCCGTTCTCGATCCAGAAGCCGGTCGCGCCCACGGAGAGATCGCCGGAGACGGGGTTCGCGGTGTGGGCGCCCATGATCTCGTTCACGAAGAGCCCGCGCGATGTTGCCGCGACCAGGTCCTCCGGCGCCGTCGCGCCCGGTTCGATGAAGAGGTTGGTCACGCCCACGCCCGGCGTCCCCTTGAACCCGCCGCGCACGGCGTTCCCCGTGGATTCCGTCCCGTCCTTCCGCGCCGTACGGGTGTTCGTGAGGAAGAGCGCAAGCCGGCCCCGGTCGATCACCCTCTTGTCCTGCGTCGGAACCCCTTCGTCGTCCGTCGGCGCCGTGCCGGTCCCGCCGGCACGGGTGCCGTCGTCCCGGACCGAGAGGAGGGGCGAGACGACCGCGGACCCCAGCAGCCCCGCGAAGAGCGACTTCCCCTTCTGGACGTTCTCCGCCGAGAACCCGCTCTTGAGCAGGTCGAGGAACTCCTGGGCCACCGCCGCGTCCAGGATGACCGGGGCCCTGACCGAACCGATCTGCCGCGCGCCGAGCAGGTCCAGGGCCTTCCGCGCCGCCCGCCTGCCGACCTCCGCGAAGTCCATCTCCCGGAGGAACCGTCTGCTCTCGTATTCCCAGCCCGCCTGGGCCTCGCCGTTCTGTTCGGCAACGACCTCGATGCTTGCTGCCACCGCCGTGGACCGGTATGCGCTCTCGATGCCGCAGCTGCTCAGGAGGAGCGTCTCGGCGTCGGTGAAGGTCGCCGATGCCTTCCGGATGCGCCTGACCCGGCGGTCCAGGCCGAAGGCCTCCGCCTCCATGGCGAGGACATGGCCGATACGCTCCTGCTCCGTGAGCGCCGCGACCGCAGGATCATGGATCTCCACGACCGGCGGCGGGCCGGTCCGCGGCCGGGGAAAGGCCAGATACGGGTCCGGCTCGGTGCTCCGCGCGCTCGCGACGGCGGCATGCACCGCCCGCTCGAGCGCCTGTCCGGAAAGATCGGTAGTATACGCGAATCCCATGCGGCCGCCGGCAAGGACACGGACCCCCGCTCCCCGGTCCTGCGCCCGCTCGAATGCATCGACCCGGCGGTCCTTGACCTCGATGCTGGAGGCCTCGGAGGAGCGCAGGTAGACCTCGGCCGCTTCCGCTCCCGCGGCGGAACAGATATCCAGGATGCGTTTCGCGGTGCGTATATCCATGGGAATGATACGGGCAGACGTCCGGGGACGGCTTACTCGAAATAGCTGGCCGATGCGGTGTCGGACTCCCATACCGTCACGCTGGAGACCTCGACATTTCCGTCATTGACCTTCTTTGCCATGCTGTCGTAGATCCACTTCGCAAGGTTCTCGGAGGAGGGATTGATCTCGGTGAAGGGAAAGATATCGTTCAGAAAGGTATGCTCCAGCTGGTCCAACGCCTCGCGCAGGAACTTCTTCAGCAAGTGGAAATCGACGGCGAGCCCCTGCTCGTTCAGCCGCTCCGCGGTCACCGCCATGGTCACCCGCCAGTTGTGGCCGTGGAGCTTCTCGCATTTCCCTTCATAGCCCCGCAGCTGATGGGCGGCGGAAAACTTGGATTCCACCATGAGCTCGTACATGGCCTGAATAGTAAGGGACCATTGGGGAAAAGTCAACAAAGCATTGAGTGCCGCCGGTCCACTGCGATTTTTTTCTGGTCACGGGGAGGGATTTCGGCTATGCTACGGCATCATGGAACAGGCACGGAACCTCTCGCTCTTCAAGGACCTCTCGGACGCCGAGTTCCGGGAGCTCGCCCCCTACCTGGCCGGCGGTTCGTACCGCAAACGCGAAGCTGTCTTCTCCGAGGGCGAGCCGCCGGAATGGCTCTATCTCGTCCTGTCGGGCAAAGTGAAGATCACGCGGCTCTCCCATGACGGCAAGGAGATCATCCTCGAGGTCATCTCGCCCGGGGACATCTTCGGCGGCGTGGCGGTCATCCGGGGGTTCCCCTATCCCGCCAACGCGGTCGCCATGGAGGCGACCGAGGTCCTGAAGGTCTCCCGGAAGAACCTCATGCGGATCGTGGACCGGTTCCCCAACGTCATGTACTGCATGGCCCTGCAGCTCGGGGACCGGATGAAGAGCTCCCACGACTCCCTCAAGAACATCGCCCTGGAGCGGGTCGAGGCCCGGATCGCGGCGCTGCTCCTGAAGCTTGCGCGCAAGGTCGGCGTGAAGCGGAAGGACGGCATCCTGATCGACATGCGGCTCACCAAGCAGGACGTGGCCGACATGGTCGGCACGACCGTCGAGACCTCGATCCGCACCTTCAGCAAGTTCAAGAAGCAGGAGCTGATCGCCGAGACCGGCGGCAAGTTCCTGATCAGGGACAAGGACGGACTCGCTTCCTTCTCCTCGTGACCCTCGCCAGCCCCCCTTCTCAGGATGCCTGCTCCGCCCGGGGCAGCAGCGTCTTCAGCATGTTATAGAAGAACAGCAGCACCGAGAAGAGCTCCAGCACGCCGGCGGCCACGGTGACCGTGACCGCGGCCGCGGACGGCCGGTAGAGGTTCACCGTATAGAAGACCAGCATGGCGACCAGACCGATGTTCGCGGTCCAGAACTGCAGGTCTCCCAGCTTCTGGCTGTAGACCGGCCTGCCCATGAAGCGGGGCAGGATATGATACCCTACGCCGTAGATCATCATGGAAACCCATCCGAGCAGCATGAGGTGGGAATGTACGAACTTGAGCGCCAGCGCCTGCCGGCTGGAGAGCATGACGATGCCGAGCAGGGATGAAATGCCGAGGTACACGATGCTCATGATGACGAACCACCTTGCGAACCTGTCCATGCAACACCTCCTGGGGTCATTGTTCACGAAGCTGCGGCGATCCTAGCATGCTTCGCGGGTCTGCGCCATGACCGCCGTCATACCTTCCGGTCCTGCGGCGGCCGTTCCCTGCCCCCTGCCGGTATGACGGAGGTCATAGATTTGTTCCGTCCGGGGCGGTATACTGGGACCATCCTGAGAGCAAAGGAGGCCGACATGACGGCTGAGAAGAAGAAAGCGACCAAGGACACGATCATCGGGGACGTGATCAAGAACATCCCCGGCGGCCGGGCGGTGATCGAGAAGCACTTCGGCAACGGCTGCTTCACCTGCCCCGGCATCAACATGGAATCGCTCGCCTTCGGCGCCATGATGCACAACCTGGACCCGAACAAGATCGTCGACGAGATCAACGCCCTGGAGGACTGACGCGATGGCCAAGACCGAGATCAAGTGTTTTGTCTGCGGCGCCGATGACACGGGCAGGACCTACCTTCCCTGCTGGCACGAGGGGAAGGAGAAGATCGTCTGCACGCGCTGTCTGCCCATGCTGATCCACGGCGCCCACTGATCGCCGCGCTCCCTGGCGCAGATACGTCCGCGGACGCCGGATAGCGCTGGAAATCTCCGGCCGATGCTGGTAGAGTAGGCCATGGAACGCGAGCATGCGATCGTCCTGGTGAGCGGAGGCATGGACAGCTGCGTCACCGCCGCCATCGCCGCCCGGTCCTGCACCCTTTCCTTTCTGCACGTCAACTACGGCCAGCGCACCGAAGCGCGTGAGCTCCGCTCCTTCGGAGAGATCGCCGACCATTACCGGGCCGAACGCCGCCTCGTGGTCAGCATCGAGCATCTCCGGGTCATCGGCGGTTCGAGCCTGATCGACAGGGCGATCCCGGTGCCCGAGCACCCTGCTCCGCAGCCGCCCGGCCCCGCGCCGGGGATCCCCTCGACCTACGTCCCCTTCCGGAACGCACACCTGCTCGCCATCGCCGCATCCTGGGCCGAGGTCATCGGCGCGACGCGGATCTACATCGGCGCGGTCGAGGAGGACGGCTCCGGCTATCCCGACTGCCGCGAGGTCTTCTACGAGGCCTTCGAGCGGGCCATCGAGGCCGGAACGCGGCCGGAAACGAAGGTGCGCATCATGACGCCCCTCATCCGCCTCCGGAAGGCCGAGATCGTCCGGAAGGCCGTCGAGCTCGAGGCGCCGCTCCACCTGACCTGGAGTTGCTACCAGGACAGCGCCGCCGCCTGCGGCAAATGCGAGAGCTGCCTGCTCCGGCTGAAAGGATTCCGCGAGGCAGGCGTGCCGGACCCGATCAGCTACCGTCCATGAGCGCCTCCGGGCCGCTTACCCTGCCAGGAACCCGCTCGCGACCAGCATCACCGTGATGCCGATCAGGAGGGCGATGACGGCCCCGGTGATGATGTTCATCCTCCGCGTATTGACGTATTCCCCCATCAGCTCCCGGTCGTTCACCAGCCGCAGCATGATCAGCAGCACGATCGGCAGCAGGATGCCGTTCACCGTCTGGGAGAAGAACATGATCTTCATGAGCGGGATGTCCGGCAGCAGGATCACGCCCGCGCCGATGGCGATGAAGGCCGTGTAGAAACCGAGGAACTGGGGCGCCTCGCGGAAGCTCTTGCTGATGCCCGACTCCCACCCGAAGGCCTCGGACAGTCCGTACGCCGTGGCGAGCGGCAGGACGAAGGCCGCCAGAAACGAGGCGTTCAGCAGGCCGACGGCGAAGAGGTGCGCTGCGAACTCCCCGGCAAGCGGCCGCAGCGCATGGGCCGCCTCTTCTGCCGACTCCACCTGCACGCCGGCGGGATGCAGGACCGCGGCCGTGCAGATCACGATGAAGAAGGCGATGAAGATGGTCATGAACGACCCGGCATAGACATCCAGCCGGGCGTACCGGTACTCCTCGATCCGGACCCCCTTGTCCACCACCGCGGACTGGAGATAGAACTGCATATAGGGCGTGATCGTCGTGCCCACCATGGTGATGAAGAGGAGCAGATAGTCCCGGTCGAACCGGACCTGCGGCGCCGCGATCTGCCGCGCCACCTCGTCCCAGGCAGGCTGCGCCAGGATCCCCGAGGCCACGTAGGTCAGGTAGATCAGGCTGATGGCGATCATGAACCGTTCGACCTGCTTGAAGTTCCCCTGCACGACCACGAACCAGACGATGAACGCCGAGAGCGGCACGGAGACGTACTTGTTCACGCCGAAGAGCTCCATGCTCGCGGCGATCCCCGCGAACTCCGCGATGGTCACGGTCAGGTTCGCGAAGACCATCAGGCCCATGATCGCCAGCGTCACCCGCACGCCGAACTGCTCGCGCACGAGGTCGCCGAACCCCTTGCCGGTAACTACCCCCATGCGGGCCGACATTTCCTGGACGATCGCCAGCGCGAAGGCGATCATCAGGAGCGCCCAGAGCAGCCCGTACCCCTCCTGCGCGCCGATGATCGAATAGGTCGCGATGCCGCCGGCGTCGTTTCCCGCGTTCCCGGCGATGAACCCCGGCCCGATCACGGAGAAGAGCACGATCATCCGGTTGTTCGCCAGAGCGTTCTTGATGCGGTCGAAGAGCTTTCTCATGAGAGGCGTCGCCGTCCAGCCCCGGTCGGGGACCGGCAGCCGGCCGCGGCATCCGCAGCGGTCACAGCTTCCTTCTTCGCTTCCGGGATGCGGGAGGCAGGAGGAAATCCACGACGTCGTCGACCGTGACGATCCCCCGGAGGATCTGGTCCTCGTCCACGACCGGCGCGGCGAGCAGATTGTACTTCGAGACGAACTCGGCCACGTCCTTCTGCTCGGTCTCGAGCGAGATCGTCTTGACCGGGGTCCGCATGATGTCCTGGAGCTGCTGCTCCGGGCGGGCGAGGATAAGCCCCTTGAGCGAGAGCACGCCCAGGAGCCGCTCCTTCTCGTCGGTCACGTAGAGGTAGTAGACGGTCTCGACGTCCGGCGCTTCGAGCCGGAGCTCCCGGATCGCGTCGACGACCGTCATGTCCGGCGGGAAGGAGAGATATTCGGTGGTCATGAGGCCGCCCGCGGTATCCTCCTCGTGCTCGAGCAGCTCCTGCACATCCTCCGCCTCCTCCCGCTCCATGAGGCGGATGAGCTCCTGGGCGCGCTCCTCCGGCAGGTCGCCGAGCACGTCCGCGGCCTCGTCCGGCGGCATCTGCTCCAGGATGTCCGATGCCCGCTCGTCCGTCAGGTCGTCGAAGATGTCCTGCTGCACGCTGGGGTCCAGCTCATGCAAGGCTTCGGCCGCCGTCTCCACGTCCAGGCTGCTGAAGATGGCGCTTCGCTCCTTCTGGGAGACCTCGCTGATGATCTGCGCCAGGTCCGCGGGATGCATCTTGGCGACCTTCTGGCGGGAGAGGGTCAGGGTGAGCCGCGAGAGCTTCGGTTCGACCGGCTGCAGATAGTGCCAGCCGATCAGCATGCTCGGCAGCCGGTAACGCAGGAGGGCCAGCAGCCGCTCCCCCTGCGATTCCATGCCGAGACGGCGCAGGATGCCGCGCAGGCCGATGTCCGCCGCGATCAGGCAGATGGCGCCGTTCACGTCGCCGAGCTTGAGGTCGTTCACCCGCACCAGCTTGGCGCCGTTGATGTCCACGATCTGCTTGTCCAGGAGGTCGCGGCAGATGAGGATGTCCGACGGGTCGATCTCGGCCGGCTGCAGTTCGCCCCGCAGAACGGTGGCCGAGATCACCCGCTTGTTGAAGATATTGATCTGTTCCCAGGAGAGCCGATAGGCCGTCTTGCCGGAAAGGACCACGAGGGCGCGGACCGAGGGATAGGGGTCGTCATGCCGGATCGCGATGTCCCGGAGCCTGCCGATCTCCTCGCCTGCCTGGTCGAGCACCGGCTTCTTCTGCACTTCGCTGACGAAGACGTCCCCTGCGAAAAAAGGCATTTCGCTCTCCGGTTGTCGGCGTGGTCCGTGGCATCGCGTGTCGTGGCTGATTATACCAACCGACCTGTTCAAGTCAAGCAAAAACCGGCTGTTACGGCCCGCCGCACGCCGTATCGACCCGCGTCGCCGCGCCGCGAATGCACGGCGCCGTTCAGGCGGACAAGCAGGCGGCCGTATAAGATGCTAAAATATCGATATAAGGAAAATTGTGATGATGGAACTCCCTGTTTCTGCTATAGTTCGTCCTAATTCATACCGGACCCGGCGAAAAGGAGATGGCGCTCATGTCTGACCAGGCCCTCAAGGACATCAAGAAGGACATCTACCTGATGCTGCACAAGGCGCTCGAGATGCTCGAGCTCGCCGAGGATGCCTTCGTGAAGAACAGGAGCGCGTCGCTCGACCAGGCCGAGGAGCTCGCCCGCGAGATCCAGGTGAAGGAGGACCGCCTCACCGAGCAGCTCTCGAAGATCTCCTCCTCAAGCCCCGAGGCCCGGGCCATGCTCGGCGTTCCTGCCCACATCGAGAAGATCGCGTACAATCTCAGCCGCCTCTTGGACGGCATCCGGACCCGGATCAAGGACGGCCTGCTCTTCAGCGACAAGGCCGTGCAGGAGACCGGCATGCTCTTCTCGCGGTCGAAGGATGTCCTCAAGAAGGCCGGGGACGCTACGGTCACCTCGAACGCCGCGCTGGCCGAGAGCGTCCGGAGCGCCTCGGACGAGATCGTGCGCATGGCCGAATCCTTCGCCACCTCCCATGAGGACCGCCTGGTCACCGGCGAATGCTCCCCCAAGGCCTCCTCGACCTATCTCTGCATCCTCTATTCCTTCGAGGATGTCGTCTCCCATACCAAGGAGGTCGTGCGGAAGCTCACGACGAAGTGATCCCGCGCGCACCGCGACCTTCCCGGGAAACCCGTGCGGCACACCAAAAGAGCCGGCCGCCCTTCGGGCGCCGGCTCCGCTGACCACCGCGGTCGTTCGCTCAGTGCTTGAAGACCCGCTGCCCGGTGTAGACCATCGTCACCTTCGGTTCGGCCTCGTTGCACGCGGTGATGGACTCGAAGTCCCGGTCCGAGCCGCCCGGCTGCACGATCGCCGAGACCCCCTCCTTGATGCCCGCATCCACCCCGTCCCGGAAGGGAAAGAACGCATCGGACACCATGACCGATCCGACGAGTCCGCCCTTTTCGCGCCGCGTCCGTTCATCGATCGCGTCGAGGGACTTCCGGTCCCGCCTGCCCTGCGCCGCCTCGAGCTCATACTGCTTGTAGGGGATGCCGAACTCCCGGAAACAGAGCGCATCGGCATGCTTGGTATATGCCTTGTAGACCGCGATCTCCGCGACCCCGACCCGGTCCTGTTCGCCGGTGCCGATCCCGACGGTGACGCCGTCCTTGACATAGATGACCGAGTTGGACGTGATCCCCTGTTCGACGTTCCATCCGAAAAGCATGTCATCGTACTCCCGGTCCGTGGGCAGCCGATCGACCGAGTACTCTTTCCCCTGGAACGATGCCTTCGCGGGCTGCAGGTCCTCGCGGGTCCGGACCCGGTTGCGCTGCGACTGCTGGACGATGATGCCGCCGTCCATGAGCGACTTGAACTCCACGAAGCTCAGGTCGCGGTAGCGCGCCAGGTCCGCCATCCGCTCCAGCCGGATGATCCTGAGGTTCTTCCGCTTCGCCAGGACCGCGACCGTTCCCACCTCGTACTCCGGCGCTGCCACGACCTCCAGGTAGTTCTCGCTGATCATCCCGGCGGTCTCCCGGTCCACCGGCCGGTTCAGGGCCAGGCAGCCGCCGAAGGCGGCGATGCGGTCGGCCATGTTCGCCCGGTCGTAAGCCCCGGCGATGGTCTCCCCGTAGGCGACCCCGCAGGGGTTGTTGTGCTTCATGATGGCCGCCGCGGGACGGTCCCCGAGGAACTTCAGGATGTTCAGGGCGTTGTCCAGGTCCGTCAGGTTCGTCTTTCCGGGATGCTTTCCGGCCTGGACCATCTGCTCCTCGGTGATGCTGCTCACGAGCCCGTTCCCCGGGTCGATGAACCGCGCCTCGGCAAGGGCCAGGTTGCCGCTCACGAGCTCGTACAGGGCCGCCTGCTGGTCCGGGTTCTCGCCGTACCGGAGCCCTTTCTCGATCAGCTCGCCCCCCTCATCGAGCTTCCAGGTCCGCTTGCGGTAACGCAGGGTCTGGTTGCCGAAGCCGATGGTCATCTCCGGAGGAAAGTTGTCGGCCATGATCGTGCGGTACATCTTTTTAAGATCGGACATCGCGTCCTCCTGAAAGAAGCGTTTCCAGCAGCCTCGGCCTGCCTAAACCTTGTCCACGTCCCGCTGGCCGAGCAGGCCGGCCGGCCGCAGGATGAGCGTGATGATCAGCACGAGAAAGGCGAAGGCGTCCTTGTAGACACTGGAGATATAGCTTGCTCCGAAGCTCTCGATGACGCCCAGCATGACCCCGCCGATCATGGCGCCGGGGATGCTGCCGATGCCCCCCAGCACGGCCGCGATGAAGGCCTTGAGACCGGCGGTATACCCCATGAAGAAATGGACCACGCCGTAGTAGAGGGTCACCAGCACGCCCGCGACCGCCGCCAGGGCCGAGCCGATCATGAAGGTGACCGAGATCACGCGGTTGCTGTCGATGCCCACCAGCCCTGCCATGGTCATGTCCTGGGAGGTCGCCCGCATGGCCTTTCCGAGCCGCGTGCGCATCGTGAAGACCTGGAGCGATGCCATGAGTACGACGGAGGTGGCGAGGATCAGCAGCTCGACCGCCGAGACCCGCGCGCCCAGCACCGTGAGCCCCTCGGCGGTGATGACCGGCGCAAGGTACTTGTATTCCTTCCCCTGCGCGAGCATGACGACGTTCTGGAGGATGATGGACATGCCCACCGCGCTGATCAGCGGCGTGAGCCTGCCCGCACGCCGCAGCGGCCGGTAGGCCGTCCGCTCCACCATGGCGCCGTAGGCCCCGCAGATGAGCATGGCCCCGGCGATGGCGACCACCAGGGTCAGGGCCAGGCTGTAGGAGGGCATGCCCAGCGCCGTCAGAACGCCGAGCAGGATGATGGCGAGGTAGGCGCCGAGCATGTAGACCTCGCCATGGGCGAAGTTGATGAGCTGCAGGATGCCGTAGACCATGGTGTAACCCAGGGCGATCAGGGCATAGACCGATCCGAGCACCAGGCCGTTGATGAGCTGCTGGGTGAACATGCCGTCTCGAAGATGCGCCGCGGTCTAGGGGATCTGGACGAACCGGCCGTTCCGCACCTGCCAGACCACGAAGGGCGCCACGGTCACGTCGCCGTTCTGGTCAAAGGAGATCTTCCCGAAGGCTCCCGGGAAGGTCGTTTTCCGGATATGCTCCGCCACCTTCCCGCCGTCGGTCGTGCCGCTTGCCGCGATGGAGGACAGGATGATGTTTGCCGCGTCGTAGGCGTAGATCGAGTAGGGGCCCGGCTCGCCGTACTTGGCCTTGTAGCGGGCGTTGAAGTCCTTTGCCGTCGTGAGTCCCGACGGGTCCCTGCCGAAGGTGACGTAGGTTCCCTCGGCGGCCTTGCCGGCGATATTGAGGAACGTGGGGTCATAGACACCGTCGCCGGTTATCATCGGCGCGTTCAGACCGACCTCTTTCGCCTGGCGCACCAGCCTTCCCGCCTCCGGATAGATACCGCCGAAGAAATAGGCATCAGGACGTTTTTCCTTCATGGCCGTCAGCATTCCCTTGTAATCCTGGTCTCGCTGTACGATCCCATCGTCAAAAACGACTTCGGCACTGGTTCCCAGCGCTTTCTTGAAATATTCTGCCAGGCCCTGGCCATAGGCCGTTTTATCATGGATGATCGCCACCCGCTTCGGCCGCAACTTCTTGAGCACGAACTCCGCGGCGACTTTGCCCTGCTGATCGTCGGTGCCGCAGACGCGGAAGACCTTCGTGAACCCCTGTCGGGTGAGCTTCGGGTTCGTCGTGGCCGGGGTGATCATCACCAGGTTGGCATTATGGTAGTATTCAGACGCCGGAATGGAGCAGCTGGAGTTCCAGTGCCCGACGACAGCGACGACCTTCTGGTTGATGAACTTGTTCGCGATGGACACCGCCTGTTTCGGATCCGCCGCGTCGTCGCCCGCGATCATCTCGATCCGCTGGCCGAGCACACCGCCCTTCTCGTTCCATTCCGCGACGGCCAGCTCGACCGAGTTCCTGAGGTCGATCCCCATCTTGCTCTGATCGCCCGTCATCGGGCCGGCCGCCCCGATCCTGATGACATTCGGCTCCTGCTTGGTGCATCCCGTGAGCGCCAAGCCGAGCGATGCGATGGCCAGAACTGCCGAGAAGATACGCATCATGGTCCCACCCCCTCATGCACCGCGGGACCTGTTGTCTTCCGCGGTGGTCTGTGCGATCATCTCGCGGCATGCCGCCGCGATGTCCGCGCTGTCCAGGACGGCGGATATGACCGCCACGCCGTCCGCACCATGCCGGAGCGCGTCCCGGGCGTTCTGCGGGCCGATGCCGCCGATGGCGATGACCGGCAGCGTCACCGCGGACCGGACCGCGGCGAGCCGCTCCAGTCCCTGCTCCGGCCCGGCATCCTTGGTCCGCGTGGGGAAGAGCGGTCCGAAGCCGATATAATCGGCCCCGCCCGCCTCCGCCGCAACCGCCTGCGCGACGCTGTGCGTGGAGATGCCGATCAGCATCGGGCCGCCCAGGAGCCTGCGCGCCTGGTCCAGCTGCAGGTCGTCCTGTCCCAGATGCACGCCGTCGGCCCCCGAGGCCAGCGCGATGTCCGCATGGTCGTTCACGATGAAGAGTGCGCCGGCGGCGCGGCAGAGCGCGGCGAGCTCCTGCGCCGCCTGAAGGACCGACCGTCTGCTTCCCTGTTTGCTGCGATACTGGAAGAGCCGGACCCCCGCGTCCAGGGCCATCCGGGCAGCAGCAACCGCCCCGGTCCTCAGGCGCTCCGCATCCAGGATGAGGCAGAGGCCCCGAAGGTCATCGCGGCGGGCTCTGGTACCGCTCCATGAACTTCGTGGAGATCGCTCCATCCTGGAAGTCCGCCTCGGCAAGGATCCGCTTGTGCATGGGAATGGTGGTCTTGACGCCCTCGACGATGAACTCGTCCAGGGCGCGCTGCATCCGCATGATCGCCTCCGGGCGGGTCTCGGCGAAGACGATGAGCTTGGCGATCATGGAATCGTAGAAGGGCGGGATGACGTACTGCGTGTAGGCCGCCGTATCGACCCGGACGCCGGGCCCGCCGGGCGGATGGAATGCCGTGATCGTGCCCGGCGAGGGTGTGAACTTCTCGGGGCACTCGGCATTGATCCTGCACTCGATGCTGTGGCCCTTGATCCGGACCTGGTCCTGCGTGAACGAGAGCGTCTGCCCCGCTGCCACGCGGACCTGCTCCTTCACCAGGTCGATGCCCGTAACCAGCTCGGTCACCGGGTGTTCGACCTGGATGCGGGTGTTCATCTCCATGAAATAGAAGTTCCGGTTCTCGTCCATCAGGAACTCGATGGTGCCTGCGTTCCGGTACTTGACCGATCGGGCAAGCGCCACCGCCATCTCGCCCATCCGCTTCCGGAGCGGCTCATCCACGATGACCGACGGCGCCTCCTCGATCAGCTTCTGGTGGCGGCGCTGGATGGAGCACTCCCGCTCTCCCAGGGAGACGATGTTCCCCTTCTCGTCCGCCATGATCTGGATCTCGATGTGCCGGGGTTGGGTGATGTACTTCTCAAGGTAGACATCGGCGTTCCCGAAGGCGGCAAGCGCCTCGGACTGGGCCATCATGAACGAGGAAGCGAAATCGGCCTCCTCCATCACGACGCGCATGCCCTTGCCCCCGCCGCCCGCCACGGCCTTGATGATGACCGGGAAGCCCAGCTCGCGCGCCAGCGAAAGGGCGTCCGCCTCCTCGTTCATCACGCCGTCGCTGCCCGGGAGGATCGGCACGCCGGCCTTCCGGGCGGTATCCCGCGCCCGCGCCTTGTCGCCCATGAGCTTGATGCTGTCCGGCGTCGGTCCGATGAACTTGATGCCCGCCGAGTTGCATACCTCGGCGAAGCTGGGATTCTCTGCCAGGAACCCGTACCCCGGGTGGATGGCCTCGGCATCGGTGATCTCCGCGGCGCTGATGATGCTCGGGACGTTCAGGTAGCTGTCCGCGCTCTTGGCCGGGCCGATGCAGACGCTCTGGTCCGCGAAGCGGACATGCAGGGAATGGGCGTCCGCCGTGGAGTGGACCGCGACGGTCTTGATGCCCAGTTCCTTGCAGGCGCGGATGATGCGCAGAGCGATCTCCCCGCGGTTGGCTATCAGGATCTTCTTGAACACACGGACACCTCGACGTTCGAATTGCCGGCCCCGCGATGCGGTTCCGGCGTCCCTGCGGGACTACATCGGTTCGATCACGAAGAGCGCCTGGCCGTACTCCACGGGCTGGTTATTGTCGACCAGCGCCTGCACGACCTTGCCGGCCGCTTCGGACTCGATCTCGTTCATGAGCTTCATCGCCTCGATGATGCAGAGCACCTGGCCTTTTTTCACCACGTCGCCGACCTCGACGTAAGCCGGTTTATCAGGCGAGCTGGACCGGTAGAAGGTGCCCACGATGGGCGACGTGACCTTGATCTGATTCGTTGCCGCTGCCGGCGCTTCGGCCGCCGGCCGCTCCGGCGCGGGCTTCTCCCGCTCGGGGACCGCGGGCGCGGTGATCGCCGACGGCGGGTATTCCATGCGCGGCATGGCGGGATGGAACGTCACGTCCCCGCCCTTGCGCAGGCGCACCTTGACGCCGGACCGCTCGATCTCGAGCTCGGAGATGTCGGTGTTCCTGAGCATCTCGATGAGTTCCTTCAGTTCCTTGAGGTTCATGCTGGCTCCTTCGTACGGCGCCGGGGCCGCCTCCGCGTCCCGTTCCCCCGTTCGGACCTTCCGGCCGGAACCGGACGGCGCCGGGATGGTATCTCCGCTACTGCTTCACCCGTTCGATGAAGGTCCCGGTCCGGGTGTCGACCTTGACGATATCGCCCTCGTTGAGATAGAACGGCACCTTGATCACCGCCCCGGTCTCGAGCGTGGCCGGCTTTGAGCCGCCCGACGCGGTGTCGCCCCGGACGCCCGGATCGGTCCGGGAAATGGCCAGCTCGACGAACATGGGGATCTCGATATTGATCGGCCTGCTCTTGTAGTAGAGCACCTTGATCTCCATGTTCTCCTTCAGGTACTGGATCGCGTCGCCGAGCTGCTTCTCATCGAGCGAGATCTGCTCGTAGCTCGACGTATCCATGAAGATGCGGTCCTTGTCGGCGGCATAGAGGTACTGCATCTTTTTCTCCTCCAGCTCCGGAGTGTCCACCTTCTCGCCGGACCGGAAAGTACGGTCGATCACGTTCCCGCTCTTGAGGTTCTTCATCTTCGTCCGGACGAAGGCCCCGCCCTTGCCCGGCTTCACATGCTGGAACTCGACGATGGCGAAAGGCTCGCCGTCCAGCTCGATCTTCAGCCCGTTCCTGAACTCCGTGGTAGATACCGGCACTTCCGTTCTCCTCCTCGCAGATGCGCAAAAAGATGTATGCGTCAGCACGTGTACTATGCAGTGAACGATCTCCGTTCCGCGGCCCCCTGACCTACAGGCCTTTCGGGAGAGAGGTCAGGACGCGGCCCTTCCGGTCCGTGACCAGGACCATGTCTTCGATGCGGACCCCGCCCCAGCCCGGAACGTAGATGCCCGGCTCCACGGTCACGATCATTCCCGTCTCCAGCCGGTCCGCTGAGCGGGAGGAGAGAGAAGGAGCTTCATGGACCAGGAGGCCGACGCCGTGGCCGGTCGCATGGCCGAAATGCTTCGCATGGCCGGCGTCGCTGATCAGACCGCGCGCGGCGGCGTCGATGTCGCGGCATGCGGCTCCCGGAGCGATCGCCTCGATCGCCGCCTGCTGCGCCTTCAGAACGAGCGCATGGATCGCACGCTGTCGCGGGGTCGGAGTGCCGACACTGACCGTTCGGGTGAGATCGCAGAAGTAGCCATCCGCCTCGGCGCCGAAATCGATCGTTACCAGGTCGCCCTGTCGCAGCCGCCGGCCGCTCACCGAGGCGTGCGGCATGGCCCCGTTCCTGCCCGAGGCGACGATCAGGTCGAAGGCCGCGCGGCGCGAGCCCTGCTCGCGCATGAACCATTCCAGCTTCAGCCCCAGGTCCCGCTCCACGGCGCCGGGGCGGATATGCCGGCGGAGCCTCCGGAAGGCCTCCTCCGCCCGCCGGATCGCCTTGCGGACCGCACGGAGTTCTGCGGAGTCCTTGCACCGCCTGAGCTGCGTGACCGGGTCCTTCGCTCCCTTCAGGGCAAGTCCCTTCTTCCGGAGCGCGCGCACGCGGTCCAGGGTGAAGGATGCTTCATCGTACCAGAGCGCGTCCACCTGCAGTCTGCGTGCAGTCTCCTGGACCGCGCTCGGAAGGTCCTTCGTCTGGATATGGATGGTGACGCCGGAGGTCTCCCTCTGCGACTGGACCTGGTACCGGAAATCGGTGATCAGGACCGTCCGGCCCGCTCCGATGATGACGCTCCCCGCGGAGCCGGTGAAGCCGGTAAGATAGCGTACGTTCTCCCGCTGCGTCACGAGCAGGGCGCCGATGCGCCGTTCCGCCATGAGCCTGCGGAGGCGCGCACGGCGCGCCCGTTCAGGCAGGCCGCGCATCAGGCATCCGCTGCGGCCCGTACCGCCGAGACCGCGGCCCGGAGGCCGAGCAGGTAGCTCTCCGGCCCGAACCCCGAGATCTGGCCGACTGCGACGCCCGCGATGTACGAATGGCGCCGGAACTCCTCGCGCCGGTGTATGTTCGAGAGATGGACCTCGACGGCCGGGATGCCCGTGGACGCGATCGCATCGCGGAGCGCCACGCTGGTATGGGTGTAGGCTCCGGGGTTGATCACCAGGGCCTGGAAGGATCCCATCGCCTCCTGGACCTTCTGGACCAGTTCGCCCTCGTGGTTGGACTGGAAGCAGACCACCTGGGCCCCGAGTTCCTTGCCCAGCTGCACCAGGCCCCTGTTGATCTCATCGAGGGTCACGGCGCCGTAGACCTCGGGCTCGCGCGCGCCCAGGAGGTTCAGGTTCGGACCATGGAGGACCAGGATCTTCATGCGCCTCTCAAAAAAAAACTGCCCGCGGCAGTATGTGTATGATGCGCCCGACGCTTGACCGCGTCGGCTCAGAACTCTTTCAGCAGCTTCGGAACGGACATACGGAGCAGGAATCTGGCCTTCCCGAAGTTCCCGTCCGGCTTGATGATCAGCACCATGAAGTACTCGTCGTTCAGCCTGCGGAGCATGACCATGGCCCGGTCGGCCATGACCGTCACCTCCCGGGTCGTTCCGAGCTGAACGGACCGGGAGCCCCTCTCGATCTCCTTGAGCAGCGTGGAGTACTCCACGGTCATCGACTGGATGTCCAGGTCCTGGGCGAGCGAGAACTCCTCCACCGGGATCCCGTCCACGCCGACCACCAGGGCCCCCAGCGCTCCCTCTGTCCCGTTCACGACCTCTTTCAGGATATCGGCGAAGGGCATGCTCAGGGCTTCTCCTTTATGACGTTCTTGAGCCAGGACTCCAGACGGTCGATCGTCTCTTTCCTTCGCGCCGCCGGTCCCTGGGGTCCGGCAGGGGGCTCGGATGCCGCAGACGGCGGCTCTGCCCCGGCTGCCGCGCGTAAAGCATCCGCAGTCGGCTCAGGAGCTGTTTGCGGTCCGGCAGGTGCGCCTCCGCTGACCGGCGCAAAGGGATCTTTCCGCGCTGCATCGTCCGCGGGCGCTTCGGAAGGAACGGTGAAGGCCGCGTTCTGCTCTGCCACCCCGGCCATATCGCGGATCTTGTTCAGCTTCCTCTGGAGCGCCTGGTTTCCGGGCCGTTCGGCCAGCATGCCTTCGTAGATCTCGATGGCCTTCTCATAGAACCCCTGGGTGATATAGAGCTCGGCAAGCGTGTTGGTGTTGATATCGTCGCTGCTCTCCTCCGCAGGCGGGGTCCACTCCTGCGGCGGAGGCACGGCCGCGACCGCAGGTTCAGGCTCCCACGGCACAGGCTCGGGCATCGCCGGTTCCTGCGGTAAGCTCCCTCCCGGCTCGCTCAGATCAAACGTATCGGCCGGGGGCGCCTGCGGTGCGGGCGGCTTCGGCTGTTTCGGCTGCTCCGCGGCAGACCTGCGGCCTGGCATTTTCCCCGCCGCGACATGAGCGGACGGCTCGAGGGGCTCGATCTCGATGATCTCCTCCACCGCCTCGATCACTTCGGGGACGGCGGCGGGTTTCTCTGCATCTGTGCTCGCTGCCGGAGCGGCAGGCCGCGGCTTCGGAACAGAGGGGTCCGGAGCAGCTGCCGGCTGCGGAAACTTCCCCGCCGCCTGCGAAGGGTGCTGCATGGCCGGCTGGCCCGCAGATGCAGGCTTCGGACCGGCCTTGGCGGCTGCTGCAGGCCCTGCGGCCGCCGGCGAGGCAGCAGCGGGCTTCGCAGCTGCTGATTTCTCCTCCGCCGGAGGCTTGGGCGCCTTGGGCTTCGGGACCCGGTCGGCCACGTCCTTCCCTGCCTCCAGGTCGGCAACAAGGGCGGCAACCTCCTTGTCCCCGGGATTCAGGGCAAGCGCGGCCTTGTAGCGCTGAAGCCCGTCGATGTTCCGGTGCAGCAGAATGAAGAGATCACCCAGCTTCCGCTGGGCCAGCAGGTTGTCGGGGATGGTCTTGATGACCTCTTCCAGCTCCTTCTGTGCGCCCACCAGGTCGCCGTTCTCGAGCAGCAGCCGCCCGAGGAAGGACCGTGCCGTGACGTAGCCGGGGTTGTTCGCCAGGCCTTCCTGGAGCACCATGACGGCCATATCGATGTCCCCGATCTTCTTGTACTCCTCTGCAAGAGGGACGAAGAGCTTGGACTTGGGGTCCTTGGCGATCCGCTCGGTGAGCTTGGTTATTTCAGAGGCATTCTTTTCCATGCCGTTGATGCTTCGACAACCCCTGGAAATTGATTGAAATTGTACCAACAATCATGCGAAAAAGTCAAGCTAAAGTCCCTGTTTTACCTTGAGTTCCGAGATCTTATCGATGATGTGTAAAGCGACCTCTTCCTTGGACAGCAGCGGCAGTTCCGTATATGTTCCGTACCGATCCAGCATGGCTACCCGGTTTCTGGATGATCCGAATCCCGCCTCCGCATCCGTGATATCGTTTGCCACGACGAGGTCGAGGTTTTTCCGATCGAGCTTGGCACGGGCGTTCTCCGCCAGATTCTCGGATTCCGCGGCAAACCCGACCAGCATGCGGTTGCCTTTCCGCTTCTGCGCCCCGAGTTCGAAGAGAATGTCCTCGGTCCTCTCCAGCGTGATCGTCAGTTCCGCCTCTTCCTTCTTGACCTTTTCTTCCCGGGGCTGTGCCGGACGAAAATCCGAAACTGCCGCTGCCATGATGATAATAGTGCTCGCTTCTGCCAGTTCCCGCACCGCCTTGTGCATCTCGGCGGCGGTCCGGACGAAAACGGTCTGCATACCCGTCGGCGGTGCAAGGAACGAGGGACCGGAGACCAGCGTTACCTCCGCTCCGCGGTCCCGGGCCGCTGCCGCAAGAGCGTATCCCATCCTGCCGGACGAGGGATTGCTGATGAACCGCACGGCATCGATCGGCTCCTGCGTGGGCCCGGCGGTGACGAGCACCCGTTCGCCGGCAAGACTGCGGCCGCCGGGAAGCGCTTCCCGCACGGCCTCCAGGATCCGCTCAGTGGACGCGAGCCTGCCCTGTCCCGTGTCGCCGCAGGCCAGCGAACCCTCCTCAGGATCCACGAAGCGGACACCGGCATCGCGCAGCAACCGGATGTTCCGCTGCAGGAACGCGTTCCGGTACATGCGTATATTCATCGCCGGTGCGATGATCAGCGGGCAGGAAGCAGCCATCAGGACCGTCGTGAGCGCATCATCGGCGATCCCGGCCGCCAGCTTGCCGATGAGGTTCGCCGTGGCCGGAGCGACGAGGGCGCAGTCAAGCCCCTCGCTGACGGTGATGTGGCCCATGGGGCCGGTCGCGCCCGCCGCGAACTCGTCCCAGAGGACCGGATGGCCGCTCACCGCCTCGAAGGTCAGCGGCGTCACGAAGCGCGTTGCATTCCGTGTCATCGCGACGCGCACCGCTGCTCCCTGGTCGCGAAGCCGGCGGACCACGTCAGGCGCCTTATATGCTGCGATGCTGCCGCTCACTCCCATGAGGATCCGTCTGCCTGACAGCATGGCCCCTATCCCCCGTCAGACCTCTTCGCGGCTCTCTTCCTTTGACCCGGCATCAGGCTCATCATCCTCCTCCTCCGCCTCCTCGTCCCCTGCAGGCTCCTCGTCCTCCTCGGCCGATTCGGCATCCTGCTGGAATTCGTTGAGGTATGCGGACAGTTCCTTGCGGATCTCCTCTTCCTTGGCCGAAAGCTGCTCCTCCAGCAGTTCCTGCTCCCTGCGTTTGCGCATCTCTTCCTTGGCCACCTGCGCTGCGTCGCCCGTCACGATCCGGTAGGCGCCGAGCAGGCACTCCTCCAGCGCGACGGTCGTATCCTTGATGGAGAGCGAATCCACCAGGGGCGTCGCCCCCCCGGAGAGCTCCCGCACCCGCTGCGATGCGATATGCACAAGCCGGAACTTCGAATCAGCCGTCCTTTCCCCGATCTCGATCGGGAGCGAGATGATGTCTTCAGCCTTCCTGTTCATGGACCACCTCCTTCATAAAGATCACTCAGCCGCTCTGAGCAGATCATCCACCCAGCCGCTGTTGATGAGCCTGGTCCGGGACCGCTCGGCGACCACCAGGGAGCGAAGCTCCGAGAGGGCGCGGTCGAAGTCCCGGTTCACGATGACATAGTCGTACAGCGTATAGTCGCGGATCTCGTCCACCGCCCGGCGCATGCGCCGCCGGATATCCTCGTCGCGGTCGGACCTCCTGTTGCGCAGCCGCTCCTCGAGGATGGCCAGCGAGGGCGGCATGATGAAGATGAACACCCCGCCGCCATAGTGTTCCCGGATCTGCCGTGCGCCCTGGGTATCGATGTCCAGGATCACATCGATCCCCTGGCGCACCATGTCGTTCAGCACGCGCTTCGATGTGCCGTAGCTGTTCGCATGGACCTGGGCGTGCTCGGCGAAGTCGCCGGCCCCGACCATCTCCCGGAAGCGCTGCTCGGATACGAAGAAATAGTCGCGCCCGTCGATCTCTCCCGGCCTCGGCTGCCGAGTGGTATAGGATATCGAATGGGTGAGGTTTTCCAGGGAGCTCGTGATGGCCTGGCAGAGCGTGGTCTTGCCCGCTCCCGAGGGCGCCGAGACCACGAACAGGATCCCCTCCCGCTGCATCATGCCTCCTCCCGTCCGATGCACCGCGGGATGAACGTCCCCGCCTGGACCGCGGACAGCAGGATGACCTGGTCGCAGCCGGCCGGGATATGAACGCCCTGTCTACTCAATGTTCTGCACCTGCTCCCGGACCTTCTCCAGCTCCGCCTTCATCTGCACGGCCTGTTGGGACACCTCGGCGTCCTGCGCCTTCGATGCGATGGTGTTCACTTCGCGCCCCATCTCCTGGATCAGAAAATCGAGCTTTCTGCCGAGAGGTTCGTCCCCCGGCCCCTCCAGGAATGTGCGGAACTGCGCCACGTGGCTCGCCAGGCGGGTCAGCTCTTCGGTCACATCCGTCCGCTCCGCGAGCATGGCGATCTCCTGCGCGATCCGCGCCGGATCAGGCTGCTCCTGCAGCACCTTCTGGAGCGCATCGGCCATCCGCTTCCGCGCCAGCTCCACGACCACGGGCGACCGCTCTTCGACCCCGGCTGCCATCGCCTTGAGCGACTCCAGGCGGGCTGCGATGTCCCGCGCAAGGGCTGACCCCTCCTCCTCGCGCATGGAACGGAGCGCAGCGGCTGCGGCGTTGATCGCTTCCTCCAGGACTCCCCAGACCGCGTCGGCGCTCTCCTCCACCTCCTCGCGCCGGATGATGTCCGGCACCGAGAGGAACTGCGCCAGTCCGACCTCGCCGCCTATCCCGAAACGCTCCTGCAGTTCCTTCAGGATGCCGAGGTACTGCGCGGTCAGCGCTTCATCCAGGACAAGACGGGAAGGACCGCCGTCATGCCCGCTGCGGTTCACGAAGACATCGATCCGCCCCCGGGCAAAGCGCTCCTGCACCGCCTTCCTGATGCGCGTCTCGAGCGGGGCAAGGCTGCGCGGCAGCCTCACCTGGACGTCGAGGAAGCGGTTGTTCACGGACCTCAGCTCAACGGACAGCCCAAGCGCCCCCTCCGCCGCAGAACCCCTGCCGTATCCTGTCATGCTCCTGATCACGGTCTTCGTCCGTCCTTGCCTTTCTTCACGCCGGCCGCGGCCGGGACGCCCCGTCACAGGCTCATGATGTTCTCTTCCACCGACGGGCTGAACCGGAAGACATGGACGTACAGATCGCCCAGGAAATGCACCTCCACCTCCCAGGCGGTCCGGATGCGCATCTTCCGCCGCTCCATGTCCCGTTCGATGATGAAGTTCTCGGCCTTCAACGGGAGGTTCAGCTCGTTCGCCTTCTGCACCAGGTCCCGCAGGATCTCCTCGTCCTTCAGCACCTGCGCCACTCCCGCCTTGGTCCGCATGGTGTCCTTCATGGACTCGTGTTCCCAGTAGACCGGGACGATCTTGATCCCTGTATAGAAGAACAGGACCACGACACCAAGCCAGAAAATCGCCTTCAGCCTGCTTGCGCCGGATTCGCTCCGCAGCATCTTCATGCACGCCCTCCTCGCGCTTCCCGCTCAGGTGATCAGGTCGCCGATGCGCTCCCACCGGAGCCATCGCCCTTCATTCCCGTCCCAGGACCAGTAGATGATGAGCGCCTTGCCCAGGATCTTGTCGAAATGCACGAACCCCCAGACCCTGCTGTCCTGGCTGTTGTCCCGGTTGTCGCCCATGACGAAGACCTGTTCCGGCGGGATCGTGACCGGTCCGAAGTTCCGTTCCTGCTGATCATAGAGGTACTGTACCTGGTGCCTGACCGCCCCCAGGTCCTCCTCGAAGAGCCGCTGGCCGTTAGCGGAGGCGGCCGCCTCCCGGGCAGCGCCGCCGCCGGACGGCCTCGCTTCGGTCAGAGTGACCGGCTGGTCGTTGATCCGCAGCACGCCCCGCCGGATCTCGATCTTGTCGCCCGGCAGCCCGATGATGCGCTTGATGAAGTTCTTGTCCTCGTCCTCGGGATACTTGAAGACGATGATGTCCCCGCGCTTCGGTTCCTTCCAGCGGAAGAAGCGCAGGTCCGTGAAGGGGATCCGCGGTCCGTACAGGAACTTGTTCACGAGCAGATGGTCGCCGATGGTGAGCGTGGGGATCATGGACCCCGACGGTATCTTGAAGGCCTCGACGATGAACTGACGGATGAAGAGCGCAACGACCGCGGCGATCAGGAACGGTTCGATCCACTCCTTGTAGAACGACCGCTTCGGCTTTCGCTGGCGCTGCTCCTGCTGCACTTCCTCGGACATGGAACCTCCGTTTCGCTTCCGATGTGATGATGCGCTCATGCGACGCAGAGGCGCCGCCGCGCCGGGACCGGCCCGGTCAATCGCCCACTTTCAACACGGCAAGGAACGCTTCCTGCGGCAGCTCGATGCTGCCGATCTGCTTCATGCGCTTCTTGCCTTCCTTCTGTTTCTCGATCAGCTTCCGCTTGCGCGTGATATCCCCGCCGTAGCACTTCGCAAGCACGTTCTTCCGGAGCGGCTTCACCGTCTCGCGAGCGATGATCTTGGACCCGATGGCCGCCTGGATCACGACCTCGTAGAGCTGCCGCGGGATGACCTCCTTCAGCTTCTCGCTGAGCTGCCGCCCGCGCTGCGGGGCCTTGTCCCGGTGGGTGATGAGCGAGAGCGCGTCCACCGGCTCGCCGTTCAAAAGCATGTCCAGCTTGACCAGGTCCGACTCCACGTAGTCCGAGAGCTCATAATCCAGGGAGGCGTAGCCCTTGGTCAGGGACTTGAGCCGGTCGTAGAAGTCCATCACGATCTCGTTCAGCGGCAGCTCGTAATGGATCTGGACGCGGTCGCGGGTGATGTAGGTGATGTCCTTCTGGATGCCGCGCCGCTCCTGGCAGAGGGCAATGAGCGCGCCGACATAGCTTTCGGGCGTGATGACCGACGCCTTGATGAAGGGCTCCTCGATCTTCGCGATATCCTGCACGTTCGGCAGCTTCGCCGGGTTGTCCACCAGCACGGCCTCGCCGTCGGTCCGGGTGACACGGTAGACGACCGTCGGCGCCGTGGGGATCAGGGCGAGCTCGAACTCCCGCTCCAGCCGCTCCTTGATGATGTCCATGTGCAGCAGGCCGAGGAAGCCGCAGCGGAACCCGAAGCCCAGGGCGAGCGAGGTCTCCGGCTCATAGGTGAACGACGAATCGTTCAGCCGCAGCTTCTCGAGCGCATCCTTGAGCTCGGGGTAGTCGTCGCTGTTCACCGGGTAGAGCCCGGCGAAGACCATGGGCTTCACGTCCTTGTAGCCCGGCAGCGGCTGCTCGGCGGGCCGCGCCGCATCGGTGAGCGTATCGCCGATCTTGGCGTCCGCCACGCGCTTGATCCCGGCGATGATGTAGCCCACCTCGCCCGCGGAGAGCTGCTGCGCCGGCGCCTGCTTCGGCGTGAAGACTCCCACGGACTGCACCTCGTACTGCGCTCCCGTGGACCAGAGCTTGATCCGCTGGCCCGGCCGCACCGAGCCGTCCACCACGCGCACCAGGACCACGACCCCCTGGTAGCTGTCGTACCAGGAATCGAAGAGCAGCGCTCTGAGCGGCGTTGCGTCGCTGCCCGCCGGCGGCGGGATGGTCCGCACGACCGATTCCAGGATCTCCCGCGTGCCGATGCCCTCCTTGGCCGATGCGGGGATCGCGCCGGATGCGTCCAGCCCGATCACATCCTCCACCTGCCGCCGGGCCTCCTCGACATCGGCGCTCGGCAGGTCGATCTTGTTGATGACCGGAATGATCTCGAGGTCATGGTCCAGCGCCAGGTAGACGTTCGCCAGGGTCTGGGCCTCGACGCCCTGCGAGGCGTCCACGACCAGCAGCGCGCCCTCGCAGGCCGCCATGCTGCGTGAGACCTCGTAGGTGAAGTCCACGTGGCCGGGCGTATCGATCAGGTTCAGCACGTAGTCCCGGCCGTCCGCGGCCCGGTACCCGAGCCGCACGGCATGGGCCTTGATGGTGATCCCCCGCTCGCGCTCCAGGTCCATGTCATCCAGGACCTGGTCCCTTCCCGCGGCCGCCATCTCCCGGTCGGACAGCGCGCCGGTGAACTCGAGGATGCGGTCGGCAAGCGTCGATTTCCCGTGGTCGATATGGGCGATGATGCAGAAGTTCCTGATGTTCCTGTTTGCCATGTTCCGGTCCCGGTGGAGCAATCCCCCTTCGTTCGTTCAGTAGTTCCGCAGCGCCGCTGCCGCCGCACCGACCATGCCCGCGTCATCCCCAAGCTGGGATGGCACGATCCTGGTCCGCTCCGCGGGATAGGCGAAGGCGCGCGCTCTGATCTCCTCCCGCGCCGCCTCGATGAAGAGCGGCCAGGCGTCCTTCACGCCTCCGCCGAGCACGACCATCTCGGGATTGAAGATATTGATCAGTCCTGCGATCCCGATGCCGAGGGACCGGCCCATGGCGCGCATCACGGCCGCGGCAACGGGATCGCCGCCGCTTGCTTCCTGGAACACCTGCGCGGCCGTGATATCGCCGGCCCCCCGGTCAGCGCCGCTTCCAGGCCTCTGCTCCCGGTAGGTCATGACGATGCCGCGCGCGGAAGCGTACATCTCGAGGCAGCCCCGGTTGCCGCATCCGCAGGGCCTTCCGTCAGGCAGGATCGTCATATGCCCGACCTCGCCGGCCATGCCGTCCGCTCCGCGCCAGATGCGGTTGTCCAGGATGATCCCGCCGCCGACCCCGGTGCCGAGCGTCAGGAGGACGAGGCTGCCGATCCCCCTTCCCGCGCCCCGCCAATGCTCTCCCAGGGCGGCGGCGTTCGCATCGTTCTCGATCCGGACGGGGAGCCGCAGCGCCTTCTCCAGCACATCCCTGAGCGGGAGGTTGTTCCAGTCGGGGAAATTGGGCGACTTGACCACCACCCCGCTTGCCGCCTGGATCACGCCGGGCGCTCCCACGCCGATCGCTGCCACCTCAAGGCCCCGTTTCAGCGCCTTCGTTCTCTGGAACTCGATGTTTGCGAGCAGGCGCTCGATCACCCGGGCATGCCCCTCGGCCGCCTGGGTGGATTCCTTCGAACGGTCGAGGATCTCGCCCTCCGCGTTCAGGAGCGAGGTCCTGAGGTTCGTTCCGCCCAGGTCCACGCCGATTACGGCGTTGCTCACACGGCCTCCTAACTCCTCAGAAACAAAGGATATTAATATTATCCGTGTTAAGCAGATAATATTATCATAGTGATCTCCAAATGGCAACATTATTGTTCG
>CAZTXN010000017.1:0-29841 GCA_964617655.1 uncultured Nitrospiraceae bacterium
CCGTCAGGAATGTACGGCCGCGTATCTCCATCATTTTCCTAGATTTTTAACCGAAATTCCCCGGCATGTCAATAAAAAAAGGCCCTTCGTAAAGGGCCTTGCGATAATGGTTTATACTCTGCCGGTCCGCTGTTTCCAGCGGCCGTCCTCGTTTTCGCTTCGCTTCAGGCGGTCGCGGTCTTCGCGGTCTCGGCAAGCCGCGCGAACCCGGCCGGATCGTTCACCGCCAGGTCCGCGAGGATCTTGCGGTCCAGGGCCACGCCGTTCTTCGCCAGTCCGGCGATGAACCTGCTGTAGGAGAGTCCGTTCAGTCTGGCCGCCGCATTGATGCGCGCGATCCAGAGCCTCCGGAAATCCCGCTTCCGGACCTTGCGGTCCCGGTAGGCGTACTTCAGCGCCCGGTCGACCGCCTCGGTCGCTGTGCGGTAGAGCCGGGACTTCGCGCCCCAGTACCCTTCCGCGAGGTTGAGCACCCGCTTCCTTCTGGCCCGTGTCTTCGGGCCGCCTTTCGCTCTCGGCATTTCGTGGTTCCTCCTTCAGGGTCCAGGCATGCAGCCGATCGAGAGAGCATCCTGGACCGCGGTTCGCGGCCCCCCGGCCGGACTTCAGTCCAGCCCGTAGGGGATCATCCGCTTGATGTTGGTGATATTGTCCTTGTCGACCTCGACGGTGCCCGTGAGGCTCCGCTTGCGGCCCGCATTCTTGACCGTCAGCAGGTGGCGCTTCCAGCCCTTCCGCCGCATGACCTTCCCGGTCCCCGTGACCTTCAGGCGCTTCGCCGCGCTCCGGTTCGTCTTCAGTTTCATCTTTGCCATGGCGTTCCCTTTCCCTTCGTTCTTTCTGCTGCGGGTATGCTAACCCGCCGCCTGCTGTTTCTTGACCGGCGCCAGCATGAGAAACATGTTCCTTCCCTCCATGCGCGCCGCCTGCTCGATCACCGCGATCCCCTGGAGCTCCTGCACCACACGGTCGAGCACGGCCCTGCCCAGCTCCTGGTGGGCCATCTCGCGGCCGCGGAACATGACGCTCACCTTCACCTTGTCGCCTTCGCCGAGGAACCGCTTGATGTTGTTCAGCTTGAAATTGATGTCATGGTCATCGGTCCGCGGCCGGAGCTTGATCTCCTTGATGGCAATGACCGTCTGATGCTTCCGGGACTCCGACGCCTTCTTGTTCATCTCGTACTTGTACTTCCCGAAGTCCATGATGCGGCAGACCGGCGGCGCCGCGTTCGGCGCGACCTCCACCAGGTCGAGGCCCAGCGCCTCGGCCTTCGCGATGGCCTCCCGGACCGGCATGATGCCGAACTGCTCGCCCTCGGCCGAGATGACGCGCACCTCGCGCGCCCTGATCATGTGATTGATCCGTGTTGTGATCCGTGAAGAAATGGGCGATCACCCCCTTCTCAGATTAAGCACCAAAATACAATTTTCAAATCTCAACGAACGAAGAATGCCGCATGCTTAGGCGGCGTCCAGAATGCTCCCGCCGTCTTACGCGGCGCCTGATGCCTGCGGCGCAAGCTCGGTCGCCGCGCTCCGCGTGCTGATGAGGTCCGCGATCCGCTCGATGAACGTCTGCACCTGCATGGCGCCGAGGTCCCTGCCGCCCCGCTCGCGCACGCTGACCGCGTCCTGCTGCAGCTCCTTGTCTCCCACCACCAGCGTGTAGGGCACCTTCTCGAGCGCCGCCTCGCGGACCTTGAAGCCGATCTTCTCCGGCCGCGCGTCGAGCTCGGCCCGGATGCCCGCGGCCCGCAGCCGGTCGCGCACTGTTTTCGCGAACTCGAGCTGGCGGTCCGTGATCGTGACCACCTTCGCCTGCACCGGCGCCAGCCAGACCGGGAACGCGCCGGCATAATGCTCGATCAGCATGCCGAAGAACCGCTCCAGCGATCCCAGGAGGGCCCGGTGGACCACGTAGGGCCGGTGCTGCTGGTTGTCGTCGCCGATGAAGGTCAGGTCGAAGCGTTCCGGCAGGTTGAAGTCGAACTGCACCGTGGAGCACTGCCAGTACCTGCCCAGGCCGTCCTTGATCTTGATGTCGATCTTGGGGCCGTAGAAGGCGCCGCCGCCTTCGTCCATCTCGCAGGCCAGCTCCGCCTTGTCGGCCGCGACCCGGAGGGCCTGCGTCGCCCGCGCCCACATCGAATCGTCGCCCACGGACTTCTCGGGCTTCGTGGCGATATAGGCCTGAAACTCCTCGAAGCCGAAGGTCCGCAGCATCTTCACCACGAAGCCGATGACGCGGATGACCTCGGACTCCATCTCGGACGGCGCCACGAAGATGTGCGCGTCGTCCTGGGTGAAGCCGCGCACCCGCAGCAGGCCGTGCAGCACGCCGGACCGCTCGAACCGGTAGACCGTTCCGAGCTCCGCATACCGCAGCGGCAGCTCGCGGTAGGAGCGCAGCCTGTTCCGGTAGATCATGATGTGGAACGGGCAGTTCATGGGCTTCACGTAGTACTCCTGCCCTTCCACATCCATGGACGAGTACATGTTCTCCCGGTAGAACCCCAGGTGGCCCGAGGTCTCCCACAGGGCCGCCCTGCCCACGTGGGGGGAGTAGACGAAATCGTAGCCGTTCCGCTGGTGCTCGTCGCGCCAGAAGTCCTCGATGGTCTTGCGGATCAGCGCGCCCCGGGGATGCCAGAGCACCAGCCCGCCGCCCGATTCCTCCGAGATGGAGAAGAGGTCCAGGTCCCTGCCGAGCTTCCGGTGGTCCCGCTTCCTGATCTCCTCCAGCCGCGCGAGGTGTTCTTCGAGCTCGGCCTTCGCCGGGAACGAGATGCCGTAGATGCGCTGGAGCATCCGGTTCTTCTCGTTGCCGCGCCAGTAGGCGCCCGCGACCGAGAGCAGCTTGAAGGCCTTGATGCGCGAGGTCGACGGGACATGGGGGCCGCGGCAGAGATCGGCGAAATCGCCCTGCTCGTAGACCGAGACCTCGCCGTCCGGGAGTTCCCGGATCAGCTCGACCTTGTAGTCCTCGCCCCGATCCGCAAAGAACGCGATCGCGTCCGCCCTGCCCATGACCCGCCGGAGGACCGGCGTGCCGGCCTTCGCCAGCCCGGCCATCCGCTCCTCGATCCGCGCGAGGTCCTCGGGCGTGAAGGGGCGCTCGTGATCGAAATCGTAGTAGAACCCCTCCTCGATGGCAGGTCCGATGGCGAGCTTCGCCGCGGGGAAGAGCTGCTTCACCGCCTGCGCCATGAGGTGCGAGGTGCTGTGCCAGTAGATGTCGCGGCCGTCCCTGCTCCCGAAGGTGATGATCTCTGCCGCGGCGTCGTTGTGTACGGGGATGTTCAGGTCCTGAGGACGACCGTCGATCCGGACGGCCAGCGCATCCTTTGCCAGGCGGGAACCAATCTTCTCGGCGACTCCCTGTCCGGTGATGCCTGCGGGATAGCTCCGCTCCGAACCGTCAGGCAGCCTGAGCCGTATGTCACTCATACGTCTTCATATCACGCATCATGATGATAGTATGGCAGAAATGGTAGGCCCGGGCGGTTTCGAACCGCCGACCTCTACCGTGTCAAGGTAGCGCTCTCCCCCTGAGCTACGAGCCTGTCTTCCGTTGAGTGAGGGTGAATTCTATGGGATTAACCGTTTTTTGTCAAGGGTTTATTTTCCCGACCGGGAAGAACTGGCGCCCCCGGGGTGATTCGAACACCCGGCACGCGGTTTAGGAAACCGCTGCTCTATCCACCTGAGCTACGGGGGCCTTCGATTGCGGATTTCGGATTGCGGATTTCGGGATTGAAGACCACAGGAGTTTGCATCATATTCCGCAATCTACAATCACAGCATTCCTTCCAGGTCGATCTTCTTCCGTTTGGTGATGGACCGGAGCTTGTTCAGGGCCTGGGTCTCGATCTGGCGGACCCGCTCCCGGGTGATGCCGAACTCCTTGCCGATGGCGTCGAGCGTCATCGGTTCGCCGTCGTTCAGGCCGAACCGCATCTCCACGACCTTCCGCTCGCTCACCGAGAGCTGTCCGAGCCATTCGTCGATATGTTCCCGTCTCCTGATGTCGTCGGACACGCTGGCGGGCGAGAGGGAGTTGTTGTCCTGCAGGATGTCCTTGAGCGTGTCCTCTTCCTGGTCGCCGATCAGCATGTCCAGGGAGTAGGTCTCGCGGACGACCTGGGAGATGCTCCGCACCTTCTCGACCGTCGTGCGCATCTTCTTCGCGATCTCTTCCACCGACGGGTCCCTGCCCAGTTTCTGGGTGAGCTGCCGGGACGACCGCAGGTAGGCGTTCACGATCTCCGCGATATGCACCGGCAGGCGGATCGTCCGCGTCTGGTTCACGATGGCCCGCTCGATGGACTGCTTGATCCACCAGGACGCGTAGGTGCTGAACTTGAACCCGCGCTGGTACTGGAACTTCTCGACGGCGCGGATGAGGCCGAGATTCCCCTCCTCGATGATGTCGGAGAACGGCAGGCCGCGGTTGATGTACTTCTTGCCGATGGCGACGACAAGCCGGAGGTTGGCCTCGATCATCTGTGCGCGGGCCTCCTGGTCGCCCTGCGCGATCCGCTTGGCCAGCGACTGCTCCTGCTCGAAGGTAAGAAGGGGGGTCCTGCGGATTTCCTTGAGGTAGTACTTGATGGCGTCGAGGCCCCGCGACGCGGAGCCGTCGTCATCGTCCTCGTTTGGGTGGCGTTCCTTCTTGTCCAGCCGCTCGATCGCTTCCTTTTCCTCGGTCTCCTCGCCGAAGGGCTCCTTGCCCATCAGGTCGTCGACCGGCCGCTCCCTCTCGCTCATGCAAACCCCTTGCGTACAGGAAAGATGAACGTCGATGGTCCTGACTGCCTACGCATGCCCCCGGGAGGATAGAGGATAAAGGAATGGTCGGGGCGAGAGGATTTGAACCTCCGACCCCTTGGTCCCGAACCAAGTGCGCTACCAGGCTGCGCTACGCCCCGACAAGGCTGGTATAATATACCAACTTGCCTGCCCTGTCAACGAAGTTTCTTCTTTGCGGCGATGAAATCGTCGAAGGCCTCCTGCAGATAGTCCTTCGATGCGCGGATCGCCACGGGTACGCGGCTGTCATAGAGCGTCCTGCCCTCCGCGATGTCCTCCTTCAGGAGCTCGCCGAAGGTCCCGTTCCGGATCCCCTGCTCCACGGCGTCCTGGTTGTACAGGGCGATGTCCGAGACGATGATGCGGGCGAACCGCTTCGCCTTCTCTACCTCTTCGGGGTCCGGCGCCTGCCGCAGCCCGGCCTCCGGGGCCGTGTACTCCTCGTGCTCGAAGAAAGCCGCGTCGAGCCTGATAGAACCGTCGTCCTGTGCCGGTAACGGCGGATGCCCGGCCGCCTGCGGCGCCGCATCCCTGCCCGTCTCCGGGAGCGCTGCAATCGGTTCCGTGCTGACGGGGCCAACCGGGGTGCTCCGCACCCCCCGCGAGGCATCCAGGGTCACCGGGGTCCTCGGAAGGATGGATGGCGCCTCAGGCATCTTCAGCCACGGCCGCGGACCGGACCGCTCTGGTGGTGCGGCAGGAATATCCCCGCCGGACGCATGCGGGGGCACGCCCGCTTCCCCGGAGGCGCTGTCCTCCGCCGCTCCGGGCCGCGGCTGTGCGATGCCTTTCCGGCTGATGAGCGGGCTGAGCGGCCTGCCGGGCGCTTCGCCGACGTCCTCCTCCGCCTCCCGCTGCGCCCCGGCAACAGGCGGCTGGACCGCCGCGGCCTCCCCGGAGAGGAGGCGACGCAGTCTGTCCGCGAGTTGATCGGGGATGTGATGCTTCTCGATATAGTCGTCCGCTCCGTACAGCGTCACCGGCGCCCGCTTGTAGGCCGTCAGGCCATAGACGGAGGAGAGCAGAATGATCTTAATGCTCCGCGTATCGCTGCTGCCTTTAAGCCGTTCACAGAGCTCGAAACCATAGATCCCCGTGAGCCCCACATCCACCACCATGGCCTGCGGCCTGAGTTCGGTCGCCTTCCGGAGCGCCTCGAGCCCGTTCGGCGCGTAGTCGGTCCGCATCCCGGCCCGCTGCAGCGTACCGGTGATCATGTCTGCGACCACGCTGCTGTCATGGGCTACCAGAACCAGGGGAACGTCCCCTCCCTCATCCTGCCGGGGCGATGCCGGAGCGAACCAGGGCATGGAGGGCGCCGACGGCTGCACAGCCTCCTGCCCGCGCTTCGCCAGATGGGCGACCCCGCACTTCGGGCATTTGACCCTGACCCCCGCTGCGGTGAGCTTGTCATCGATGATCTTGAGCCGCGCACCGCATCCGCAGGTAATGACCATCCCCTCGCATCGCTCCTTTCCCATCGCCGGCGGGAGCCTCGGACCGCGGGGACCGTTCATCCGCCCCGCGTTCCCGAGCTTCGCATGCGCATTCAACCCGATAAAAATACAGTAATTTTCGATGGATGTCAACACAGGAGGGTGCAGACAGATGCTGCGGGAAACGAACAGGATGGAAGGGCTGCGGAAACTCAGGTAAGGTAGGGCTTGATATCGATGCCCGCCCTTCCCGAGTCGATCGTCCCTGAAATGGACCGCCGATAGTTCCCCTTCTCCGTCTCGAGGAGGCTGACCTCGGCCTGGGGGTCGTCGCGCTCGGAACCGTCGAACCGGTTGAGCAGCAGGACCCGGGGCCGCATCAGGTCCCGCGTCTGGTGCATCACGATGCCGATCTCGCCGGTATCCAGCTTCAGGAGCGTACCGACCGGAAAGATGCCGACCATATTGACAAAGGCCTTTACCAGCACCGGATGGAAGGTCGGGCCCCGCTTCCTCAGGAGTATCCTGACCGCCTCGTCCGGAGGCGTCGGCACACGGTAGTAGACCCGTGCCGCGACAATGGCATCGTAGGCATCGGAGATAGCGACGATCTGGGAGAAGGGGTGCTGCTGACGGCTGTCATCCATGCGGGGATATCCCCGTTCGTCGCCATGCTGATGATGTTCGAAGGAGGCGATCATGGCGAGCCGCGTGAGGGCCGGCACGCCGGAGAGGATGAGGGCGCCCTCGATCGGATGGCGCTTGACGACCTGCCACTCCTCGTCCGTCAGTTTTCCGGGCTTGTTGATGATCTCGAGCGGGACCGCCATCTTCCCGATGTCATGGAGCATGCCGGCTACGCCGAGGGCCGCTATCTGCGGTTTGTCGAAAGAAAGGAACGTGCCCTGGGCGATGGCGAGGACCGCGACGTTCACCGAGTGGGCGAAGGTGTATTCATCGTACATCCGGATGCTCGTCAGCCCCAGGAGGGCATCGCGGTTGTCCAGCACGTCGTCCACCATGGCATGGACCGTGGAGCTCACCTTGCGCATGTTGATGGCCTTCTCGCGGTGCACGGACTGGATGATCTCCTGCACCGTATCCACGGCCTCCAGAAAGACCTCTCCCGAGCGCTTCTTGACCTCCTTCAGGGCCTTGCCGAACCGCTTGTCCACGAGCAGCACATGGTGCAGCTCGATATGCGGCAGTCCTTCCCGGGCGGTGACGGCGGAGAGCCCGCCCGGGTCCCTGAAGACCGAGGCATCGCGGTTCATGAGGTAGGCGAACCGCACGAGTTCGTCGCGATCGATCGCGGGCTTAAAGACCACGCCGCCGATCTCCCTCCCGGTGAACTGCTCCATGAGCATGGCCAGGCTCTGGTCGACCGGAACGGAATGGGTCTCGAAAAAGAGCTCGCCCGCGACGAGATAAAAGGCCACTTCCTTCCGCGCCTGGAGCAGCTCCTGGATCCTGGCGAGGAGCTGATCGGCCGAAGCGAGCAGGAAGGGATGGGCCGCCGGATAGACCGAGGCGTTCCTGATAACCGCGGCAAGCTGCTGGAACGCAAGCTTTCCCGCGCCGATCAGCCGCTGCTTCGCATAGAAGGTCTGCTTTGCCTCGCTGTGCGCGCCGGAATGTTCAGCCGTCATGTCCCTGCCTCCCGCGGATCGCCTCGATGGCCGTGGCCGCGGCATCGCGCAGTTCCTCCTGCGGCCTCCGCGACCGCCACCAGCGCAGCCGCAGATACCTTGCCAGGAACCGTTCGGACACGGGATCGCCGATCCTGCCGAGCGTGCGGATCCCTTCAATGCTCAGATCCAGGTCCTTCTTCTTGAGCGATCGGCGCCGAAGGAGTGCCTCGACCGCACGAGCCTCGCCGGCGCCGGCGCCGCTGATGATGCCCAGGCCGCGCACGGCCTGCAACTGGAGCTCAGCGTCAATGTCCTGCAGGAACCGGCAGAGCACTGTCGCCGCCTTCCTGCCGCCGATGTTCAGCAGTCCCTTGATCACCTCCGTCCGCACCTGAATCTGGACGTGGCCCGACGCGCGCTCCAGATGGGCGACCGCCTCTTCCGAGCCGCTCTCTCCCAGGATGTTCACGATGTTCCTGACCGCATACCACCGCGAATCGTTCAGCCGCTGCGCGATCATCCCGATCTGGCCGCGGCCCAGCTCCTTCAGGATATCGACGAGGTACCTGCGGAGCGCACGGTCCTTCTCGGTCGCCAGGGTCTCGAGCAGCACCGCGGTCGCCTCTCGGTCGAGGGCTGCAAGGTATCCGTACGCATGGTGATGCTCAGGGGATCCCTTCCTGCTGGTCCGCATATCGTTCAGCACGTCCTTGATGATGTCTCGGCTGCAGGCCTTCTTGATGGCCTCGGCGAGCCGGGCACGGAACGCGGCATGGACGGGAAGATGGAAGGCGCGAATGATGATCGTGGCAAGGTCGTACTCCTTGCTCTTGAGAAGGTAGAGCAGCGTGGTCTCGAGCTGATGGACCACGCCGGAGAACTGGGCGAGCTCCTTCTCGGCCGGCGGACCGCCTGCCGGGTCCCTGACCAGGGGAAGCAGGAAGACCAGGGTGCGAACCGTTGCCTCCAGGATGTCCGCTTCGCTTCCCACCTCGCCGAAGGACCGCAGTATCTCCATCTCGTCCGGCGTATACTCGGTCATCTCACTCGCCATTTCCCGGCTCTCCTCCGAGACAGGCTCGATCATGAACCGGGACGGCGGGTCCGCGGCGCTCTTCAGTCGGGCAGGCTGCTGAGCCGTTCCCTTGAGCAGCTCGGCCACCTGGGGGACGCTCCATTCCTTCGAGAAGCGTCCGGTCACGATCTCATGGAGGTCGTGGGGAATATTGCCGCCGGCGTCCAGCTCGTGCTCGCCAAGCCGCTCTGCGTCGAGGTGAGCATAGAGCCTGCTCGAGATGAACTTGTCGCGCAGCTCAGGGTCCATTTCAAGCACGGACCGTGCCATGCCCCGAAAGAGCCCGTCCTGGTCTTTAGGGCTCTCCTGCAGAATATGCTTTCCGGTCTCCTGATAAAGCTCATAAAGCCGTTCTTCGACCGTCTGGCCCTCCCCGGTGGTCTCTCGGGCTATCTCGATCATGTTCATACCGAAGCCTCGGGGATCTTCGACCAGGTCTCCCAGGACCAGCATGCGGCCGGCAACCTGCAGTTCTTTTCGTGCCACAAGAGGATCGAGTATCTCCTGTGCTTCACGCAGCCGGCGCTGCAGTACGCTGCTGTCACGAGACTCTGCTCCGTCCGTCGGCGGTACAATGACCTCTTCGAGTGTGGCTTCGCCCACCTTGATATGGGTGATCTCCTTCTCCCAGAGGATCGAGATGATCCCGCTTCGCATCGCGATCTCCTCCGGCAGGAGCGCCAGCGCCTGCAGAAAGTCGATGAGCTCCTGCTCGTTCAGCCCGGCGAAGAAGGCTACTTCTCGGTAGCCCTTGTTGAAAAGGTCTTGTGCGATGGCGCGATTGATCTGGGCATCTTTAGCGACCGGGATGCCATCGAAGAGGAAATAGGTCTTCTGGATGCCCATGGGAAAGCGGGGGGTAGCCTGCAGACAGCGCTCCAGGGACTCAAATGCCTTTCGCACGGACTGGGAGAATATGGGATTGTTGGCAGGGTAGATCTTGACTGCCCTAAGAGCGGCGACCAGGCTCCGCAGCGCTTCCTGGACCTCGATGGAGACCGTATCTTGTGGTTTTACCTCTTCCGGCATGGAGACACAGTAACACAAGACAGAAACGCTGTCAAAACGAGACTGGAGAAAAGAGCCTGGCGAATGGCAATCTCTGCGCGGCCGGGAACGCCCCTTTCTGAGAGCTCGCGTGCATTCATCATCAGTGAGGGCGGCCTAGGAGGCGCAGGCCTCGCCGCCGCACTGGAGCGCCCGCTCGTTCAGCGGCAGGAGGGAATGCCGGTGCTCGGGAAGCACCGACCGCAGCGCATCGAGCATCGACTCGAGCGTGACGACCCCGGTCCTGCGCAGGAAGGCGCCGAGCATGATCATGTTGGCGATGCGGAGGTCGCCGAGGTCGCGGGCGAGGTCGTTCGCCTGCACCTCGATCCGGTCGATGTCGGTGCGCGTCGACGGCCGCTGCACCAGCGAGGTGTTCAGGAAGAGCATCCCTCCCGTCCGGACGCGTCCTTCGAACTTGACGAACGAGGCCTCGTTCAGGACCAGCATGGCCGAGGGGTTGCGGACCACCGGAGAGCCGATCTCCCGGTCCGCGATGATGACCGTGCAGTTCGCCGTGCCCCCGCGGATCTCGGCGCCGTAGGAAGGGAACCAGGTGACCCGCCTGCCCTCCAGCATGCCGGCATGGGCGAGGATCTTTCCCGCCAGCAGCACCCCCTGGCCGCCGAACCCCGCGATCATGACATCCTGATACATCAGGCCTCCCGCTTCCCGGCCGCGACGTCCTTCAGGACGCCGAGGGGATACTGTTTCATCATGCTGTTCCGCACCCAGTCCGCCGCCTGGAGAGGGGTCATGCCCCAGTCCGTGGGGCAGAGGGACAGGACCTCGACGAAGGAGAAGCCCCTGCCCTCGAGCTGGTTCTGGAAGGCCTTGCCGACGGCCCGCATGGCGTTCATGACGTTCCGGGGAGAGTCCACGGCGACGCGCTCGATGTAGGCCGGACCGTCCAGCGTGGCCAGGAGCTCGCTCACCCTGAGCGGATGGCCCGCCTCGCGCACGTCCCTTCCCGCCGGTGTCGTCGTGGTACGCTGACCGGGAAGCGTGGTCGGCGCCATCTGGCCGCCGGTCATGCCGTAGTTGCCATTGTTCACGAAAATCACGGTGATGTTCTCCCCCCGCGCGGCGGCATGGACGATCTCGGCCGTGCCGATGGCCGCCAGGTCCCCGTCGCCCTGGTAGCTGAAGACGACCGCGTCGGGCCGGGAGCGCTTCATGCCCGTGGCGATGGCCGGGGGCCTGCCGTGGGGCACCTCGATCATGTCGATGTCCAGGTAGTCATAGGCGAATACCGCGCAGCCGACCGGCGCGATGCCGATGGTCCGGTCGCGGATGCCCAGCCGGTCGATCGTCGCCGCCACCATGCGGTGGAGCACCCCGTGGCTGCAGCCGGGACAGTAGCGGAAGGGCTTCTCCTTCAGGCACAACGGCCGCTCGAACACCTTCTGCATCTGCATGACGTCCTTCGTTCTCCTCCGGGAAAATTATCTTGACAAGGCTCCCTGGGGTCTGTTATTTTACGGCTCTGTTGCGACGGTCCCCGGCATGCCGAGGTAGCTCAGTTGGTAGAGCAGAGGCCTGAAAAGCCTCGTGTCCGCAGTTCGATTCTGCGCCTCGGCACCATTCCTACGACAAGCTCCAAATCCTAAGCACCAAATCCCAAACAATCTTCAAGGCTCCAAATTCCAAACGAAAATGCTAATTGAAATTCTGCCCATGAAAGCTTGCTTGTCATTTTTCGCTTGATGCTTGGTGCTTGCCTCTCATTTTGGAGCTTATTTGGAATTTCGCGCTTGATGCTTGGTGCTTTGATGTAATTATTCTTTGTCAAACAGCCCCAGCTGCAGCATCATCTCACCCGGGAACGGCACGGGGTAGTCGCCGCAGAAGCATGCGGCGCAGTAGTTCATCGGCCGGTCCACGACCTTCCGGATCCCGTCCAGCGTGATATAGCCGAGCGTGTCCGCGGTGATGTACTTCCGGATCTCCTCGATGCTGTGGGAAGACGCGATCAGCTCCTGCCGCGTCGGCGTATCGATGCCGTAGTAGCAGGGATGGGTCGTCGGCGGCGAGCTGATCCGCATATGGACTTCGCGGGCGCCGGCGTTCCGGATCATCTTGATGATCTTCTTGCTCGTCGTGCCCCGCACGATCGAGTCGTCCACCACCACCACCCGCTTTCCCTCCAGCACGTCCCGGACCGGGTTCAGCTTGATCTTGACGCCGAAATGCCGGATGGCCTGGCGCGGCTCGATGAAGGTGCGGCCTACATAGTGGTTCCTGATGAGGCCGAGCCCGAAAGGGATCCCTGACTCCTCGGCGTATCCCAGCGCGGCCGGCACGCCCGAGTCCGGCACCGGGATCACCACGTCGCCGACTACGCCGTTCTCGCGGGCGAGCTGCCTCCCGAACTCCTTCCGGACGGTATAGACGTTCTGGCCGAAGACCGTGCTGTCCGGCCGGGAGAAATAGATGAACTCGAAGATGCAGTGGGACGGCTCGGCCTTCCGGAACGGGAAGGATGACTGGAGACCGGAGGCGCTGATGACCACCATCTCGCCCGGCTCGATCTCGCGCACATAGGTCGCCTCGATCAGGTCGAGGGCGCAGGTCTCGGACGCCAGCACGAACCCCTCCCCGATACGGCCGAGCACGAGCGGCCGGAACCCGTGAGGGTCCCGCACGCCGACCAGCTCGCTCTCGGAGAGCAGCAGCAGGCTGTAGGACCCCTGCAGATGCTGGAGCGCGTCGACGATCCGCTCGTGCAGGTTCGCCATCCGGGACTGGGCGATGAGATGGATGACCACCTCGCTGTCCATGGTGGACTGGAAGATCGAGCCGTAGGCCTCGAGCTCGGCCTTCAGGAGCCCGGCGTTCACCAGGTTCCCGTTGTGCGCCACCGCGAGGCCGCCCAGCGCGAAATTGACGAGCAGGGGCTGGATGTTGATGGTGACGCTGCCGCCGGTCGTGGAGTAGCGGTTGTGGCCGATGGCCGCGTGGCCGGGAAGTTTCTTGATGCGTTCCTCGGTGAAGATGTCGGCGACCAGCCCCATCTCCTTCTGGCAATGGAGCTTCTTGCCGTCGGTGGAGACGATGCCCGCCGACTCCTGTCCCCGGTGCTGGAGCGCATAGAGCCCCAGGTAGGTCAGGTTGGCGGCATCGGGGTGGCCGTAGACCCCGAAGACCCCGCACTCCTCGTTGAACGAATCGAACATGCGACCATCCCTGCCGGGGCCCGGGGAACCTTCGGCGCCGGCCTTACTTCCCTTTCTTCCCGAAGACGCGGCGGAAGAGGTACTCCACCTTCTTGAGCGCATGCTTCAGGTCGAAGCACCGGTCGATCTCCCGCGGCGTCAGGTGCTTCGCGACCTCCCGGTCAGCCTTCAGGCGGCCGGCGAAATCGCCTCCCTGCTTCCAGACCTCCATGGCGTTCCGCTGCACGAGGCGATAGGCCGCTTCGCGCGTGACGCCCTTCCCCACCAGGGCCAGCATCACGGTCTCGGAATGGAACAGCCCGCGGGAGAGGGCCATGTTGCGCTCCATGTTCTTCGGATAGACGAAGAGCCGCTCCACGAGCCGGGTGAACCGCGCCAGCATGTAGTCGACCAGTATCGTGCTGTCGGGAAGGATGATCCGCTCGACCGAGGAATGGCTGATGTCGCGCTCATGCCAGAGCGCCACGTTCTCCTGGGCGGCGAGCGAGTTGGCCCTCACGACCCGCGCCAGGCCCGACAGGTTCTCGGCCGAGATGGGGTTCCGCTTGTGCGGCATGGCGGACGAGCCCTTCTGGCCCTCGGAGAAGCACTCCTCGGCCTCCAGGACCTCGGTGCGCTGCAGATGGCGGAGCTCGACGGAGAACTTCTCGAGGGACGAGGCGATCAGGGACAGCGTCGAGCAGAACTCCGCGTGCCGGTCGCGCTGGACGACCTGGGTCGCGACCGGCTCGGGGACAAGCCCCAGCTTCCGGCAGACATAGCGCTCCACGAAGGGGTCGATGTTCGCAAAGGTCCCCACAGCGCCCGAGACCTTGCCCACGGCGATGACCTTCCGGGCGCGCTCCATGCGCTCCAGCGCCCTGCCGGTCTCCTCGTACCAGAGCGCGAGCTTCAGGCCGAAGGTGACCGGCTCGGCATGCACGCCGTGGGAGCGGCCGATCATGACCGTGTCCCGGTACCGCAGAGCCTGCCGCTTCAGCACCGCCCGGAGGGCCTTCAGGTCCGCGATGATGATGTCCGATGCCCTGCAGAGCAGATAGGCGAGCGAGGTGTCCAGAACGTCCGAGGAGGTCAGACCGAGATGGATGAAGCGAGAGTCAGGACCCACGTGCTCGCTCACCGAGGTCAGGAAGGCGATGACGTCGTGCTTCACCTCCGCCTCGATCTCGTCGATGCGCCGCACATCGAACCCGGCGCGCTTCCTGATCGCGGCCAGCGACCGGGCGGGGATCAGGCCGAGCTTCGCGTTCGCTTCGCAGGCCAGCACCTCGACGAGCAGCCAGGACCGGTAGCGGCTCTCCGGGTCCCAGAGGGCGGTCATCTCGGGCCTGCTGTAGCGGGATATCATGGAACGCTCCTGTGCGGGGAATAGCTCATGCGCGCAGACCGCGGGAGAGCCGGTCGAAGGAAGCGGCATCCGGCGCAAGCAGCGCGATCTCGAGCTCCCTGCCGCCGGACCCGGCCTGGAACCCCTCCCGGATCGCCTCCAGCGTCGCGGCATCCCCTTCCCCGCCGAGCGGGAAGAGGTCGACCGCCGCGCGCCGCACCCCGGCGCTCACCAGGCTCTCGGCCGTCCGGCGCGCCGCGGTCCGGAGGGCCGAAGCGGTCCCGCCGGCATGCGGCCCCAGGCCGATCAGGAAGAGCATGGGCGCAGCCGTCTTGCCCGCCGTGGTCAGAAGCGCGGCCTCGTCCAGGGCGCCCCGGACCCTGCCGTCCAGGATGAGCCGGGACAGGGCGCCGCAAAGAAGCCAGTCCAGCGCTCCCGCGCCGCCCTGGAGCGGCCGGACGTCCTCATGGAATCCGACGGCCACGGCGTCCGCGTCCACGGTCTTGATGTCATGCATGAGCACCTGCAGGACCACACGCTCTCCCCGCCCCTTCAGCGCAACTGCTTCGCGTCCACCTTGCCCGCCTCGCGGGCGACGCTGTCGAGGATGCCGTTCACGAACGCGCCGGACTCGTCGGTCCCGAACTTCTTGGCGAGTTCGATGGCCTCATTGATCGTCACGCTGGGGGGGATGTCCATCCGGTACAGGATCTCGTAGGCGGCCAGCCGGAGCACATTGCGGTCCACCGCGGCCATCCGCTCGAGGGTCCAGTTCTTGGCGCAGGCCAGGATCTTCCCGTTGATGGTGCGCAGGTGTTTGAAGGTCCCGCGCACCGCCTCCTCGGCGAATTTCCTGACCTCGTCCTCGGGCTCCTCGGCGGCCCAGAATCGCTTGAAGAGCGCGGCCGTCGGTTTTTCCTTCCGTATGTCCAGCTGGAAGAGCAGTTGGAGGGCATACTCCCTGGCCTGTCGTCGCTTCATACGCTCCGTATCGTCCGGCGCCGCGTCGCTGCAGCGCCCGTCATCAGGGAAGCTGCTTCAGCAGGCTGACCATCTCGATGGCCGAGAGCGCGGCGTCCCACCCCTTGTTGCCGCTCTTCGACCCCGCCCGCTCGATCGCCTGCTCGATGGTGTCCGTGGTCAGCACGCCGAAGATGACCGGCACGCCCGTCTCGAGGGAGACCGCTGCCACGCCCTTGCTCACCTCGGAGCTGACATACTCGAAATGGGGCGTCGCCCCCCGGATGACCGCGCCGAGGCAGATGAGGGCGTCGTACTTCTTCGCCCGCGCCAGCCGCTGGGCCGCCAGCGGGATCTCGAAGGCGCCCGGCACCCGCACGACCGCCACGTCCCCGTCGGCCGCGCCGTGGCGGAGCAGCCCGTCCAGGGCGCCGTCCACGAGCCGGCCGGTGATGAAGTCGTTGAACCGGGACGCGATGATCCCGAAGGTGAACCCCTTCGCGCTCAGTGTGCCCTCGATCGTTCTCGGCATACGCCCTCCTGCGGATGGTCACGGCCGGGGCCGGCGGTCAGCGCCGCTCCCGGTCCGCGCTGCGTCACACCTTCTCCAGCATATGGCCCATCTTGCTCTTCTTGATCTTGAGGTAATGGACGTTCGTGGGATGGGGATGCATCTCGATCGGGACGCGGCTGGTCACGGACAGGCCGTAGCCCTCCAGGCCGATGATCTTCTTGGGATTGTTCGTGAGCAGACGTATCTTCCGCACCCCGAGGTCCCGCAGGATCTGGGCGCCCACCCCGTAGTCGCGCAGGTCCGCCTTGAAGCCCAGCTCCAGGTTGGCCTCCACCGTGTCCTTGCCCGTGTCCTGCAGCTCATAGGCCTTGAGCTTGCCTTCGAGCCCGATGCCGCGGCCCTCCTGGCGCATGTAGAGGATGACGCCCTTGTCCTCCTGGGCGATCATCTTCATGGCGTTCTGCAGCTGGTCCCCGCAGTCGCAGCGCAGCGAGCCGAAGACGTCGCCGGTGAGGCACTCGGAATGGACCCGCACCATGACCTCGTCCTCGGGCTTGATCTCGCCCCGCACCAGGGCGATGTGCTGCTGCTGGTCGATGTCGTTGGCGTAGAGGATCGCCGTGAACTCGCCGCCGAAGGCGGTGGGAAGCCTCGTCACCGCAGCGCGGCGGACCAGGGACTCCTTCTTCACCCGGTAGGCGATGAGGTCCTTCACGGTCACGATCTTGAGGTGGTGCTTCCGGGCGAACTCCATGAGCTGCGGCACCCGCGCCATGGAGCCGTCGTCGTTCATGATCTCGCAGATGACGCCCGCGGGCGTGAGCCCCGCGAGCCGCGCCAGGTCCACGGAGCCCTCGGTCTGGCCGGCGCGCTGGAGCACGCCGCCCGGCCGGGCGCGGAGCGGAAAGACATGGCCCGGCCGGGCCAGGTCCTCGGGCCCTGCCTGGGGATCGATGGCCGTCCGGATGGTCCGGGCCCGGTCCGCGGCAGAGATGCCGGTGGTCACGCCCTTCTTGGCCTCGATCGAGATCGTGAAGGCCGTGCCGAAGGAGGAAGTATTGTCCGTGGTCATCATGGGAAGCTGGAGATGCTCCACGCGCTCGGGCGTAAGAGAGAGGCAGATGAGGCCGCGGCCCTCCTTGGCCATGAAGTTCACCGCCTCGGGCGTCACCTTGTCGGCGGCCATGGTCAGGTCGCCCTCGTTCTCCCGGTCCTCGTCATCCACCAGGATGACCATCTTGCCCTTCCGGATGTCCTCGAGGGCCTCGTCGATCGTATGGAACTTCATCTGTCCGTCACCTCGCAACTGTTCGATGCCTGGTCCGGAACGGAGCCGCCTGCACCGTTGTTTCCGGCATCCCGCTCAGGTCGCGCTGCTACGCGAATCCCGTCCTCTTCAGCAGCTCCAGGTCCACGCCGCCCGCGCCGTGCCGGCCGAGCAGCCGTTCCACGTACTTGCCCATGATGTCCGCTTCCAGGTTCACCGGATCGCCCGCGGTCTTGGCCCCCAGGGTGGTGAGCTTCGCCGTATGGGGGATCATGGCGACCGAGAAGCCCGAGGCGTCCAGGTCCGCCACGGTCAGGCTGATCCCGTCCACGGCGACGGAGCCTTTCCTGATCACGTACCGGAGTACCGCGTCCGGCGCGGTGAAGAAGATGCGCCAGCCGTTGCCTTCCTCGCGCTTCTCCCGGATGCGGCCCACGGCGTCCACGTGTCCGCTGACCAGGTGGCCGCCGATGCGGGACGAGAGCTGGAGAGCCCGCTCGAGGTTCACCGGCGAGCCGGACCGCAGCCCGCCGAGGGTCGTGACGGCCAGCGTCTCGGAAGCGACGTCGGCCGAGAACTCCGCCCTGCCCAGCTCCACCACGGTGAGACAGACCCCGTTGACGCAGATGCTGTCCCCGAGCGCCGTTCCCTCCAGCACCCGGGAGGCGCTGATGACGATCCGCGCCGAACCGCCGCTCTGCCGGAGCGTCCGGACGGAGCCCATCTCCTCGATGATGCCGGTGAACATGCGTCGTCGGTCTTCCTCTCCCGGCAATGAGCGATCGTCCCTGGCTGGCGGCTACTCCAGCAGGGGGAGCAGCACGATCTCGATCCGGCGGTTCATCGCCTTGCCCTCGTCGGTGTCGTTCGTCGCCACGGGCTGGTACTCCGCGTAGCCGGTGGCCGAGAGCTTCTGAGGATCGAGCCCGCCGTGCTCCTGGAGGTACCGGACGACCTGCGTCGCCCGCGCCGTGGAGAGCTCCCAGTTCGTGGGATACCGCTCCTTGATGGCGCTGTAGATACGCACGTTGTCCGTGTGGCCCTCGACCTGGATCCGCTTGTCCTTGATGCCCTTCAGGATGGAGGTGACCTTGTCCAGCACGAGCCTGCCGTCCTTGTTGATCTCGGCGCTTCCGGAAGAGAAGAGGATCTTGTCCACCATGGTCACGGTGAGCCGGTTCTTCATCTCCTTCAGCCGGATCTTGCCGTCCTGGATCTCCTTCTCCAGCTTCTGCTGCAGTTCCTCGTACGTGGCCGTCGCTTTCTCCAGTACGGCCACCTTCGCGGCCTCGGCCTTGAGCTCGCTTACCTCGCTCTGGAGGGTCTGTTTCTCCCGGCCGAGCGACTCGTTCTGCTCGGTCAGGTTCTTGACCTGGTTCCGGCATGCCTCGGCCTGGACCGCGAGCTCGTCGCGCTGCTTTGCGCAGTCAGCGAGCTCGTTCACCACCCGCGCGTGGTCCTGCTTCGGGACCCCGCAGGCTGAAAGGACCACCAGCATGAGAACCGACGGAAAAACAAGCTGTTTTTTCATAGGATGCTCCTGATGGGACCGGGATGGGGCTCTGGGCTGACGAGCGAGGTTATAATAACGGCGCAAGGGCCCAAAGTCAAGGATATTCAGGGGAAATCCCGCGCCGCGCGGCCCGGGGAACGGTCAGGACGCGCCGAAGCAGGGAATGCAGACGATCTTCCCGTTCTTCACCCTCCCACGGGACTCCATGAAGCGCTCGCCGCAGATCGCGCACCGGGCCGAACCGCGGACCCGGGCCAGCGGCGGCGGCGGAGCGGACTCCTCCGTGATCCGCATGAGCTCCTTCTCTCCTGCCTGCAGGATGGCCGATGCCTTCTCCATGAGCAGGGCCTTCCGTTCTGCGGAGACGTCCTCGCCCGCGGCCTCCCGCTCCTTCAGCCGGGCATAGCGCTCGTCCTGCTCGAACCCCCGGTAGTCCTCGGATATGCGGACGGCCCTGCCGCTGCGGCGGTTGAAGAAGGTGTAGACATGCTTGCCGTGGTCGCGGAAGACCAGGTTGCCCTTGCCGAAGGAGCAGCCGGTGATGAACTGGATCGCGTCGGCCGCGCAGGAATCGTTCTCCACGACCGCGACCAGCTCCTCGTCCTCGGGCCGCTCCGCGTCCAGCTCCCTGAGCGCCGCCCGGGCCACGCGGTAGCCGAGCGCCAGGCCGGGGCAGAGATGGCCGTGGAACTGGACCGTCTCGCGCAGATCGTCGTCAAAGGGCTGCTGCATCTTCTCTCTCCCGCTCCTCCGTTTTTTTTCTGCCTTCTCTTTTCTCCTACCCTCTTACCTTCCCACACTCTCTTGTGCTTTCCTCACTCTTTCTTCAGCAGCAGCTTCGCCGCCAGGACCGCCTTGGCGCGCTTGAGATGGTCCCGGGCCGCCTGGCTGCTCTCGATGGCCAGGTGGACCTCCCGCGCGACCTCCTCCTCGCCCGCAGCACCCGCCTTCCCGGCCCATTCGCGGTAGCCCTCCACGTGCGAGTCGCTGTGGTCAACCCAGTGGTCCAGCAGGGCGAGCAGCCTGCGCAGCCCATCGTCCTCGCCGGAGCGGCGCCCGTCGTGATGGTGGTGGCCGTGGTGTCCCTTGTGCATGTCTTTCCAGCTCCTTTGCGGGACCGTATTATACCCCGCTTTTCGGGGAGATGCCAGCGCCGCCGCGGCCCTGGAGCGAGAGCGGCAGCTCGAGATTGTTCTCCTCCAGGAGCCTCCGGTCCGCGAGCACGCGCTCCGTCAGGCCGTCGGCGACGATCGAGCCCTCCCGGATGACGATGCAGCGGCGGCAGACGTCGAGGATCAGGTCGAGGTCATGGGACGCCACGACCTTGGTATGCACGAATCCCTGGAGCATCGTGATGAGCGAGCGCCGGGACCGCGGGTCCAGGTTCGCGGCCGGCTCGTCCATCACCAGGATGTCCGGGTCCATGGCGATCACCGCGGCGATGGCCACGGCGCTCTTCTGGCCGCCCGAGAGATGGTGCGGAGGCTTCTCCCGGAGCCCGAGGCAGCCGACCCGGCTGAGCGCCTCCTCGACCCGCTCCCGGACCGAGGCCGGGTCCATCCCGAGGTTCAGCGGTCCGAAGGCCACGTCCTCGTAGACCGTGGGCATGAAGAGCTGGTCGTCGGGGTCCTGGAAGATCATGCCCACCCGCCGCCGGACCTCGCGCACCGTGCCTTTCTGGAGCGCCAGGTCGCCCACGGTCACGGTCCCGGAGGTGGGCAGGAGCGAGCCGTTCATATGCAGCAGCAGCGTGGACTTGCCCGCGCCGTTGGCGCCCACGAACCCCACCGATTCGCCGTGGGTGATCCTGAAGTTCAGACCCTCCAGGGCGCGCGTATTGTCGGGATAGCGGAACGAGACGTCCCGGAACTCGATGAAATGATGGCTCATCGCACCGCCTCCTGGGCCCAGCGCCCCACCTGCGCGGTCACCGGCACGAAGCGGAGGAAGAGAACCGCCCCGGCGGCCGCAACCGTGAAGAGCAGGTCCGCCGGCCGGAGGCGGTGCTGCCGCAGCTCCGGCAGCTCGCCCCGGAAGCCCCGGGAGAGCATGGCCCGGTAGATCCGCTCGGCCCGCTCCATGGTCCTGAGGAAGAGCGTTCCCGCGACGCGCGCCAGCGCCCGCGGCCCCATCCCCTTCCCGCCGAAGGACCGCAGGTCGCGGGCCCGGACCACGCGCATCGTCTCCTCGAGCAGCACGAAGAGGTAGCGGTAGAGGAAGAGGAGCTGGGAAATGAAGAGCGCGGGAAAGCCGATCCGCCGGAGGGCCTGGCAGACGCCGGGAAAGGAGGTGGTCGCGATCAGCACGAGCGCTGCGCTGACGGTGAGCGTGAACTTCAGCACGATGGAGGCGAAGGAGGCCCAGCCGGCCGAGATAATGAGGCCGTCGAGGGATGCCCAAGGCCGCGTGTCCAGGAGGGGATTGAAGACCCCGACCAGGACGGCGAAGGGCGAGACGAGCAGGACCTTCTTCGCGATGAAGCGGACCGGGATGTTGCCCAGGGCCATGAGCAGCACCGGCAGGAGCAGGAAGGGAACGAGCTCCGCGACCGCGTACTTGGGAAAGGAGACGACCGTCGCGATGAAGAGCATCGTGGCGATGACCTTTGCCCGGGGGTCGAGCCGGTGGATGACGGTCTCCTGGTAGGCGAGCCGGTCGAGCCGTCCGAGATCGAAATACTCCTTCTCAAACGCCATGGCGGTCCCAGTTCCTCCCGTCCCCAGCCGATGACCGGCGGTCAGGCATGCGGCCTGCGCATGGTCCTGATGCCGATCCCCGCCGCGACCACGACCACGAGCACAATGGCCGCGCCCAGGAGGCCCGCGGTAGAGGCGCCCGGGTCGGGCGCGGGCCACGCTGCTCCCTGCTCCTCTTCCGGTCCGCCCTCCGTCCGGCGGAAGCCGTAGTCCGGCAGCACCGCGGTCCGCTCCTGGGCCTCCCGGAGGGCTGCGGCGATCCCCTCCTCCTGCTGCGGCAGTCCCTTCCCGCCCGTGGCCCGCTCGATGGCCCATTCGAGCCCGTCAGGCCGTGTAGAGGCGAACCAGGAGAAGAGGCCTGCGGAGAGCAGCGCAAGCACCGCGAGACCCCCGAGGACCCTCCGGAGGGAGAGGCCCGGCCCCAGCGGCTGCTCCGCGCGGGTGTGTTCCAGGAGCTCCGGCCTGGCATGCCGGATATACCCCAGCACCCCTGCGGTGATCAGCCCCTCGGTCAGGCCGATGGCCAGATGGATGGGCTGCATGACCAGCGCGAAGGCAGTGAAAGGCAGCTCGCTCCTGCCCGAGAGCACGGTCTGGAGCACCACCGAGAGCGAGCCGAGCTGGAGCCCGACGATGCTGCTCACGATTGAGGCGAGCAGCACCCGCTTTCCGCTGCCGCTCCCTGCCAGCGGACGGAAGAGCAGCAGGTAGGCAATCACGCCGGGATAGAAGCCCAGGTTCCAGATGTTGCAGCCCAGGGCGAGGAGCCCGCCGTCGGCGAAAAAGAGGGCCTGCACCGTCAGGACCGAGGCCATGACCAGGAAGCCTGCCGCAGGGCCGAGGACCACGGCCAGCAGCAGCCCGCCGGCCAGGTGGCCGCTCGATCCGGTCCCCGGGATGGTGAAATTGATCATCTGGGCCGCAAAAACGAAGGCGCCCAGAACGCCCATGAGCGGTATCATGCGGTCGTCCAGCCGGTCCCGCAGCCGCCGGGAGGCATAGCCCAGCGCCCCGAGCGTAGCGGCCCAGAACGAGACGCCCACTGTCGGCGAGAGCAGCGCGTCGGTCATATGCATGGCCGTCCTCCTAGAACCGTATCGCCACGCCGGCCAGGAACGCCAGATCGTCCTCAGCGTCGTTCAGGCCGAACTTGACGCCGACATCCAGATCGATCTGTTCCTTCGGCGAGTAAATCACACCGACCAGTCCGAACGCCGGGTCGTCCTCAGCGGCCGGGTCGGGGTTCCTCTCCATCCCCATGTTCCCGACGATGCGCGTGCTCCCGGTCGCCGCATACTCCGCAGCGAGGGAGAGATGCCAGAGGTTCTCCTCCTCGCCGGCGTTGTTCTCGTTCCTGATATATCCGATGTTGCCGTGGAAGGTCAGCGGTTCCCTATCCATGCTCGCGATCCAGTAGAGATGCTCTCCCGTCTCGCCTGTCCCCAGGCCCTTGTTGTCATCCCCTGTCGGGAGCGTGATCCCCGGCTTGAACGCGAAGCCGAGTCCGCCCCGTTCAAAGAATCGCAGTTTTGCCTCGATGACGACATCGCCCGGCCCCTGTTCATCTGCGACCGTCGTTCCCCCGACCTCGGCCTTATAGCTCACGAACGGCATGCCCACAATGATATCGAGATCATCCCGCAGGCCGGCAGCGAACGCCACGCCGAGCGCCATGGAACCGAGCTCTTCGTCCCCATCCTTGTCTTTGACCGTTTCCCCGTTCACTTCGAGCTGAAATTTCCCCTTCCCCTGGGTCCCCGTGTCGTCGGTGATGAGCGGATGGGCCGCCCACGCAGCCGTGCCCATGACCGTCACCGCTCCTGCCAGGACCAGCATCGTCCACCTCTTCATGCTTCCGTTACTCCCTTTCCTGCGCCCCCGCCTGCAGCGCTATTCCTTCCCCGTCGTGGTGACGGTAAGCTTGCCGTGCTTCACGCCCCGGGTGCCGATCAGCCGGTCGGCGATCCTGCGCACGTCCTGTCCTTTGCCCTTCACCACCAGGACCTCGAGGCAATTATGGGCGTCGAGGTGCACATGCAGGGCAGAGATGATCTGGTGGAACGACCGGTGCTGCATCTCGGTCAGCGCGTGCTCCAGCTCCCGCGTGTGATGGTCGTAGACCAGCGTGATGGTGCCCACGGCCTCCCGGTCGCCGGCCTCCCATTCATCCTCCACCAGCTTGTCCCGGATCAGGTCCTGGATGGCCCGGGAGCGGTTGCCGTACCCCTTCTTCGCGATGAGGGCGTCGAACTTCCTGACCAGTCCGCTCTCGATCGACATGCCGAACCGCGTGATGCCCGCCATGGCTCCTCCGTGTTACGAATTTCCAGAATGGTAACACTGCGGCGGCGTCCTGTCAAGCGGTATTCGCCGCGCTCATCCAGACAGACGCGGTCCTGGCAGGGATTAGTACCTTGACAATGCCCGGGGGGTCTGTTACTTTGATGTGCAGATGCTTCAACCTGTTATTTCAATGCATTCCAGGAGGTTATCATGAAACGGACCATCATCGCCGTACTGCTGGTGCTCCTCTGCGCCGCGCCCGCCCTGGCCAGGACCGAGATCACCCTGCCCCCGGGCTACACGCAGGAGCAGTTCAAGAACTTCAGCCGCGACTTCGGCCTCGCCATCAGCTACGTGCCGCTGGCGCCGGCTGAGCCGCTGGGCGACAAGCTCCCGGGCTTCGATATCGGCATCGAGGTGACCGCGGTCTCGCTCGACACGGACAAGGACTACTGGAAGGCCGTGGAGGCGGTCTCGGGCGACAAGGTGCCGAGCACGCTGCCGGTACCGAAGCTCCATGCCCAGGTGGGCTTCCCCTTCGTGCCCATCGACCTCGGCGTGGTCTACACCAAGATCCCGGGCACGAACATCGAGTATATGGGCGGGGAGATCAAGTATGCCATCCTGAAGGGCGGCGTGGCCATGCCGGCCCTGGCCATCCGCGGCGCCTACACCAAGCTCTCGGGCGTGGAGGACCTCGACCTGAGCACGAGGTACCTGGACCTCTCGATCAGCAAGGGCATCGCCATGGTCACCCCTTACGCGGGCTATGCCCTGGTCTGGATCGATAGCAAGGAGAAGAGCGACCTGGTGACCCTCCAGGACGAGAGCCTCACCGAGGGCAAGGCCTTCGTGGGCGCCAAGATCACCTTCTTCCCCCTCATGAACCTCGTGGCCGAGGCGGACTTCGCTGAGGTGAACTCCTACTCGCTCCGCCTGAACCTCTCCTTCTGAGCCTCTCCCCTGGATGTTTCCCCCGGGCCGCTGACACCTGGTGTCAGCGGCCTTTTTTTGTTGTTCCAACGCGATCTGCATCGCGTTAACAGGGCCGCACTGTCCATCATTCACCTGCACTGCTCAACCGCACCGCAGAAACCTTCGATCTGACCTCTCTTTTGCACATCCCTTTCACGTCCTGACCAACCCCTCCGCCCCTCCCCTTGGCAAGGGGAGGCTGGGTGGGGTGAGTCCCCTCGGCGCTCCGCTCGTCCCTTGTCTCCCGTCGCTGCGGTATGGTATATTCACGGCGTGAGACCGAAGACCGAGATCCCCGCATTGAAGATATCAGGCGACCGGGTGGAGGGCGTGATCGACGAGGCTGCTGCCGAGCTGCCGGTGCGGCTCGTCCTGAACAGCGAACCGCTGGTCACCCTGCTCTGCACGCCCACCGAGCTTCCGGAGCTGGCAATCGGGTTCCTGCTCTCCGAAGGCCTGCTGCGGGACCGGGCGGACCTCGGCCCGATCACGGTATCGCCCGATGAGCCCGCGGTGCGCGTGGAACTCCCCGCCCTTCCCGCGGACTGGAAGCGGCTTTTCGAGACGCGCGCCATCTCCTCGGGCTGCGGCAAGGGCGTCACCTTCACGAACTACGACCGGTCCAGGGACCGGCGGCTGGAGATGAAGGGCCCCTTGCTCTCGATCGCGGACATCCGGGCGCTGCTGCAGGAGTTCCGGAACATCTCGAGCCTCTACCTCGAGACCGGCGGGGTCCACAGCGCCGCCTTGGCGAGCGGACGGGAGGTCCTTTTCTTCTCCGAGGACATCGGGAGGCACAACGCGGTGGACAAGCTGATCGGGAAGGCCTTCCTGCAGGGCGTGGCCACGGGGAACAAGGTCCTGGTCACGAGCGGCAGGGTCACCTCGGAGATCATGACCAAGACCGGCAGGAACGGCATCCCGGTCCTGATCAGCCGCGCGGCGCCGTCCTGCATGGCGGTCAACTATGCCGAGGACATGGGGATCACGCTGATCGGCTTCGCCCGCGGCGACCGGATGAACATCTATTCCTGGCCCGGCCGTATCAGGATGTGAAGACAGTTAGGAGTGCGGAGTTGCCAGTGCGGAATGTGAAGTGAATGTGCAGAAGCGTCTGCAAACGGCATGGTTCGCCGATGGACCTGCGGTGATCTCCCGCCAGTTCTGCCGATACGGAACTACCCCTTCCCGCCCTCCCGCAGCCGGTCCAGGTTGATCTCAAAGGCAGCGCAGGGCATGGCGATCTGCCGGCGGTCCAGGACCGCGGGCGCCACCTCGCCGATGTACCCAAGCTCGCGGTCACCCGTGAAGACCTTCCCGCACCGGCCGTTCAGGAAGAGCGGATGCTCCGCAGGCTCCAGCCGGTACTCCACGCCGAGGTAGTACAGCAGCACGTCCAGGACCGCGTGCATCTCCGAGAAGTTGGCCGTGGGATGGGAGATGACCGCAGCAGCGTTCAGGTCCGTGCGGGTCCCCATGTTCGCGGTGCCGTCGAGGACCGAGACCTCGCCCACCTCGAAGGTGCGGTGGGGATAGAAGGCCCTGGAGCTCGCGGCCTCCACGTTCAGGAGCGAGGGGACCACGGTGCCGCGCAGGACCGAGTAGGCCAGGGACATGACATTCTCCACCTCCACCAGCCTTTCGCCCGGCCGCAGGGCGTCCTGCAGCTCCTCATGGGAGCAGAGGATGTTCGTCACGAACTCCTGGAACCCCGCGCCGACGAGGTGGCCGCGCACCCTGTCGGAGAGCTGCTCGATCGCCGAGAGCCCGCCGACCGTGGACTGCTGCGGCATCACGGCCTCGAAGGAGTCGTATCCCCTGCTGATGGCGTAGTCCTCCACCATGTCCATGGGATGCATGATGTCGTCGCGGTAGGGCGGATGGGTGATGGTGACCTTCCCCTTCGCGCCCTTGACGCGGTGGCCGTAGGCCTCGAGCCGCTTCCGCAGGTCGGCCAGGGCGACCGTTTCGCCCAGGGCGCTCGAGAAGCGCTCCAGCGGGATCGTGACGGAGGACGAGGTGTCGCGCGGAAAGGTGACGTTTTTCCCCATCTCCGTCTCGTAGGGATGGACCACCAGCACGGGATCGATCTCCGCCCCCCGCTCATAGAGGCTCACGGCGATGATGTTCAGGGTCAGCGCCACCATGCGCTGGTCCGTGCCCGTGATCTCGACCAGCACGTTCCGCGTGTTCGTCTTCACCTCGCCGATCTCGGTGCTGTTGATGATCGGCGGGAAGGAGAGGACGCGGCCCATGCTGTCCAGCAGGATGGGATATTTCCCGAAGGGCCGCACGATGCCGCCGTACTGCAGGCCCTTGGGATGCTTCTCCAGGATCTGGCCGAGCGTCAGCTTCTCCTCCATGCCCAGGGGCGTGAAGGCGATCTCGTCCGGCGCGGCAAGGCGGTAGTCCACGGGAAAGGCGATCCGGTCCAGCTCGTAGATGCCGATCGAGACCGTGGAGCGCTTCCTGCCGAAGATCTCGGCCAGCTTGTCCTGGCTCTGGATCATCTGGGTCAGGATATCGTCGTTCATCCGGAGCCCCTGGGCCGTGCAGGCCGCGATATAGGGCCGGACCTTCCTCATCTCCTTCGCCACCCGGATGACGCGCGTGGCCTTCCTGCCGGGCCTGAAGAAGGGATACTGCTCGGCTTTGCCCGAGAGCATCGCGCGGACCTGCCGCGCCACGCCCTCGGCGGACCAGAGGTCCGGCCGGTTGCTGTCCGAGAGCTCCACCTTCAGCTCGTCGGTCGCCTGGTCATAGCCCTTCAGCTCCGCCTTCGCGAGCATCAGGTGGCGCTCCAGCGCCTCGAGGGAAAGCTTCTTCCCGATCAGCCTGTCCAGGTCCTGCTTTTTGATATCGATCGTCGGCACGTTTCGTCAAAGCTCCAAAGAGCAAATAGCAAAATTCAAACAATGACCAATTTCCAATCACCCAAGTACCAAACTGGCCTACACGGATTTCCCATGGATGGCGGACAGGATCTTCTTGAGCTCCCCCGCTTCGCCGCAAAGTTTCAACCCTTCCGGCGAAAGACCGTTCTCATTTGTCTCCACGATCAGGCGCAGCCAATAGGCTGATTCCTTCGCCTCCTTGCGGCAGATCTTGATCCGCATCAGAAAATCTTTCTTGCTCAACGCTTCGTTTGCCTCGATATAGTTTGCGCCAACGGAACCGGAGGACCTTACGACCTGACCGGAATACTCCAGATTACTGATCGTTCTCGGGAGCAGCTTTACATAGAGAGCTACGTTCTTGGCAAACCGAAACGTCCTCTCCTCCAGATCGTACCGTTTCGAATTTTGAACCTTGTCCATTGTGATTTGTTTGCTATTTGGGATTTGTCATTTGGAGCTTATGATCCGATCTTCACCCGTTTCGTTCTCACCAGATCCAGGTCCGTGGAGAAGAGATCGCGAATGTCCTTGATCTCGAGCGCCACCATGGCCATGCGGTCCAGGCCGAGTCCCCAGGCGATGACCGGCACGTCCACGCCCAGGGGCAGGGTCACCTCGGGCCGGAAGATGCCCGCCCCGCCCAGCTCCATCCAGCCCAGGTCCGGGTGCTTCACATGCAGCTCCACTGACGGCTCGGTAAAGGGGAAGTAGGCCGGCCGGAACTGGAACTCCTTCGCCCGGGCGATCTCGCTGCCGAAGAGCTTCAGCAGGCCGAGGAGCGTCCGGAAATTTATGTCCCGGCCCAGCACGATGCCTTCCACCTGGTTGAAGTCCGGCGCATGCGTTGCGTCCACGGCATCGTAGCGGAAGCAGCGGGCGATCGAGAAGTATTTGCCCGGCGCCCTGGGCTTGGACGCCAGCGTCCGGGCCGAGACCGCCGTGCCCTGGCTCCGGAGGATCAGCCGGCGGGCCCGCTCTTCGCTGAACTCGTACTTCCAGCCCGAGGAGCCGGTCCTGCCGCCGTCGCGGTGGGCCGCGGCCACCTGCCTGCCGAAGGGCGCCTCGATCTCCCTGCTGTGGGTCGGCTCCTTCAGGAAGTAGACGTCATGGATGTTCCGCGCGGGATGGAACTGGGGCATGAAGAGCGCGTCCATGTCCCAGAACTCGTTCTCCACCAGCGGGCCGCGCATCTCCTCGAAGCCCATGCTCACGAACTGGTACTTGACGCGGTCCAGGAACTCGCGGTAGGGGTGCTTCCTCCCGATGCTGGTGCGCGGCGGGTTGAGGGCGATGTTGTAGGTGCGGAACCGGACGTTCCTCCAGGTCCCCTGCTTCAGCATCTCCGGCGTGAGCGCTGAGGCCTCCTCGGTCACGGCACCGCGCTCCCTGAGCGACCGGACGATGGCCTGTCCCGCGGCGGTGAGGCGGTAGGAGCGGTTCTTCTTTTCGGTGACGCGGAAGATGCCCTTGCCCTTGCCGCGCTTATGGAAGTTCTCCTGGATGACCGCCTGCTCGCGCTCCGGGAAGGAGTTCAGGTCCGTGCTGCCCGCGCCGGCCCGTTCGATGACGCTTCTCAGCAGTTCATAGGGAGCGGTCTCCCCCGCGGGATCCAGCTCCAGCAGACCGCCCTGCACGATGGCGATGACCCTGTTCGCCTTGAGAGAGCCGGTGGCGGAGCTGACCTCCGAGGGGTCCATGCCCCAGGACTGGATGACGTCCTTGACGGTGAAGCGTTTTCCCTCGCGCAGCGCGGCGATGATCCGGTTCTCCGGCGTGCCCTTCCCGCGGTAGGCCTCGCCGGTCTCGGTCAGCGAGACGAAGGTCGCGACCTCCTCCCCTGCCTGCTCGATCAGGGACTTGGAGGCCAGCCAGCCCGCGGCCATGTCGAGCCGCGACTCGTCCAGGCCCGAGGCGGCCATGATGGCCCTGGCGCTCAGGGGACCCTCGCGGTCGAATGCCAGGAGGAACCTGTTCTCGAGGGGATGGAGGCTTTCGAGGAGCTGGTTCTGTTCGGAAGGGTTCATGCGTGTCGGTCGCCCGGCAGCGCGGAGCGCAGGCGCTCCCGGGCCGCAGCGTGGCGCTTAGATTACTGATATCGCGCCGATTTGTCAAGGGAAAAGCCGTTGACGACGGGAGCGTTCTGTGTTACGGTGCGTCCATGAGCCAGGTCAAGATCAAGCCCTCGCTGGTCCATACGATCATCTGCGACGACGTGCGGCAGGAGGTGGGCGGG
>CAZTXN010000018.1:0-29044 GCA_964617655.1 uncultured Nitrospiraceae bacterium
TGATGCCGTGGCGCAGCACGTCGATGGTGCCGCGCTTGCTGACCTCGCCTTGGAGGCGAGCCAGAAATTTACGCCGCGTTGGGCCGTCCCGTTCGAGGTCCAGTGCCCCGGTAGCATCGGGTTGTGTTGCCCGCAGGAAGGTCGATAGTTGACCGAGGTCTACGCAGTACTCGCGGTCGTACTCCTCGGGTATGCCGCACTTCCAGCCTGCGCCATATGTCGCTGGCCGGTCCTGAGACGTTTCAGCAGAACCACTCCCCGGATCGCAGGGCGCGCCGGTCAGGGCACTGCAAATCAGCCGTTCGAGGCCCTTCTCGCTTGTGTCGGATTTCATGGCGCGTCCTTATGCCGCTTTAACCTGCTATACGGCCAACCATCAAGTACCCATCAAGTATCGCAAGACATCATAACCCATTGATATTAAAAGCCTATTGCATGCCTTCCTTGGCAACCCTTGCATATAATGAAGTATCTATCAAGTACCAGCCCTGTCAGCAGCCGTCCACCAAGGAATGTATTTCATCAGCTTTGGAGCGGCCGTTATATCGTAAGGCAAAATCGCCTTCGCATCAACCGCCTCCTTGATCAGCCGAGAGGCTGCAGCAATGTTCTGCGGTTCAATACCGAAACGCTCCCGAACAGAAGTGTTCGTCATATATTCCCGGTTGACATATTTCAAGCAGGCATGTAAATAACAAGCTCTGATGCGGTCATCCTTATCCATCCGGGTGAGGGGCCGGTGCGCAAACAGGACTGCACGGGTGGATTCTCCGGAGACTTCGAACATAGGTGCCGGCAACTGGTAAAACTCGGTCTGAAAAACCACCTTGTCCACGCCGCTGCCGCGCTCTTCACAAATGCCGAACCGCCTCATGAGCGAAGCGAGCGCTTCGTTTCTTGACTTTGGTGGCGTATCAAGAAAACGGTCCGTAGCTACCAAAGGCAGTCCCGGGTTGCTAATCTCCATGCGATCCTCAAAGATTTCGACCATGGGACCGGCTCCGGTAACGAATAAGTCCTGGTGAATGAGCGCATTCACCACCAGCTCGCGAATGGCCAGCTCCGGATACATAGGCACTGTTTTCCGGAGGGCCTGCTGGATCACTTCATTGGACGGCACAAGCCCGTTTATGTAATCGATCAGCCCCTTGAAGCCGCTAGCATAGCCCTTCGTCCCGGTTTGTTCCTTGATGGTTACGACACGGCTGTTGCCGCGATAAAGGATGACTCTCATGGCCTTCCGCTCAAGCGAACGAAAAGCACCAAGTTGCTTAGCAAATAGAATCGCGCCGAGATTAGTAATGTTCCAGCCTCCGGCGTCACACTGCTGTATCAAATCATCATCTTTCAATGCCTGAAGAATGCCCTCGCGTGCTTCAGGCAAGGGGCGATTCGTCAGTTCGAAATAGGAAGGATAATCCAGCAGCTTCAGCACTTCCTCGCTGCTCACTTTCTCTGCCGCCACGCCGTCTTCAAAAGGCGTCTGATCGAATATCCGCCACAACTGCCGCTCTCGGTCCGGCGCGTCCTTGAGGGGCTTCTTGACCTGACCGATGCGAATGAACTCATTTCCTTGGAATCGGATCGGATGGCGAAAGGCCCGTCCCACTTCGAGAAGGACAACCGGCTTATCATCTACTTTGAACTCGTAAAAGTGGAAGTGTATTTTTGGCGTTAGAAGGCGCAATAGCCGGGTCTCGATAGGTTCGTTGCCCTTCTTTGCTGTGGACGGAGAGAATCGAGTGCCAATAATGCGATGGGTCTGGTTTTCGACACCCCAGACCAGGTAGCCGAAAGCTTTCCCGTTCAGAGCTGCAGCGTTCGCCAGCGCTGAGAGGTACTCTCCGATCTCCTCAGGATCGTCATTGCTGTCCTTGAATTCCACCCACTCGGTCTCTCGCGGAAGTTTGCACAACTCGCGCACGAGGCCAATCAGATATTCAGTGGTTCGATCGGTTGTCATGGTGTCGCTCCGGATTCGAGTTGCAGCATCATGGACCGGATTAAAGGTAAGAATGGGAGTCCATGCACTGTCCATGTCTGGTTCCAAACAGCCCCGGGAAAAAGATCCTCACTATGAGATAGCACAAGTTGTTCCCACTCGCCAGAACTGCTGAACGATTTACCCCGATCTGTCATCTCGTCAGCATGAAGGAATCCCAGATATAACAACGCAACGGGTACGCCTAGATTCACCAGTTTCCATGCCCATGCAAATCGATTCGACATCTGATAGTGGGACTCCCGGGAAATATGCCACTGCAGCGCAGTTGCCATCTCAAGGCCATTGCGTGCGGCTTGGATCGCGACACCAATCTTCTCGTGGCTGGCTCTGCGTTTATCCGAACTTATCCGCGGAAGGCCTTTACCGGAAACTTCTTTAATGAGTTCCATGTCATGCGCCTTAGCTTCGATTAGCAACAAACCCGGCAACCCCTGGATTGTACATGTGCTGGCAATGTCAAAATTGGGGGTCATCGCACGTGCGCTGCCGGGAACAAGCCACCAACTTAGAAGTTGCTCACGAACATTGATATCTAACAAACGGTCTGCCTTGTGTAGCTGTGCTTCTTCTAAATTATTGAAGCCTTCGGGCATCCAGTGGTCATTCGTGGATATCCGCACAAACGGGGTCGCAAGAGCAGTTAGGCGCGCAGCAACCTCAGCCACCGAACCGTGAGTCAACAAATGACAGCGCGGCTTACTACCTCGGCGTTCCTTAGGCCTGAGAAGCTGGAGGAGGGGATTCATGTCTCAGCCTCCTCGGGAACAGCATCAAGGTCTTCAGCCATGGCTTCCTCAGCCTCGCTCAGCGCTTCACTCTCGTTAACTTCTTCCAGCTCCCCGGCCTCTTCCGGCAGCTTCGCCGCCGCCTCGCGCACGTCGAGCTTTCCCGTCACTACGTCGGCGATGAGCCGGGTACGGTATTCGCGGAGGAGGGAAATTTCAGCTTCTGCTTTTGTTACAGCCGCATCACAGGTTTGAGTTTCAGCTTCTACCGCTTCAATAATCATTGATTGCTCATCTAGAGGCGGCAGTGCTACCCTGAAGTGTTTGATATCGGCACATGTAAGCGCGCCCTTGGTGCTTCCTGAATCGTCGCTGATGAGACGCAGTTGCGAATAGGCTCCATGCAAGGCAAGCCGCAAATAGTCTGCGGATGCAACATGGGTGCGTGGCGTGATGAACGCAATATGCTGATTGATAGTTGCCTCAATCCTGAGCACAGATGCCTTGCCGCGCGTCTTGCCCTGTCCAGTAATAGCTACCAGAACGCTCCCAGAAGGAACGATTGGTAAATGGCACTCTCTCAAAGCCATATTGGTAACGAACTGTTCGGCCCGCGTCACAGTCTCGTGATTAACACACGAGCTGTTGAGCCATGGATAATGCCCCCCAGACCAATAGGCTGAATTTCCACGTGATGGCGTTGAACCATTTCCAATCCGAGAGAAATGCCCAATCTGCCACACTTCCCAATGCTCCGGCACATCACCCAGCCATTCCACGCCAGAGGGTTTGAGGCGAACGTTGGGGTCGAGGCCGCGGGTGACGGCACGGTGGATGATGGCCTGCTTCTGCTCTTCCAACAGCATGATCAGCTTCTGCTTCGCGCGGATGTAGCGCCGGATGCGCCGGTCCGCGTGGTCGAGGAAGCGAACGATGGCGGCTTGTTCGGGAAGCGGCGGCACTAGTACCGGCATTCGTTTTATGTCACTAAAATCGAGGTTCTGCCGCAAGCCTGAGCCGAAACCATAAATGATCTTGAGTAGGTCATACGCATTGAGAAACTGATACCCATACTCGTTCGTAACCCGGCCTGTTGTCCGTAAACACATATATGCTGCCGTGATGATTCCTCGACACTTCGAATGCCCCGTCCGTAGACTGGTCTTGTCGTTCTGAAGGTCAGTTGTGCGAACGATGATATCGCTCGGATCCACAATCTGGTAGGTCTCGAAAGACTCAGGTACTAACCCTCGTAGCTTTTCTGCTGGTTTCACAACTATTCTACCGTAGCTCAAAGAGAGAACCGTGTTTTCAAGCATGCCAGTGTTCTTGACCAGTTTTGGTCTATACACTGCAAATGCCGGTAGCACATTCCAATGCTCCGGTATCCCCCCTAACCACGACACACCAGAATCCTTCATCGCAGAATAGGGTTTGACGTCGATGATCACCGATTTCGACCTCCGGGACGATCAAGGGGCTTTGCTCCGGTCCGGCGGGCCCGCGCGTTGAGACGCGCCCTTGTCATGCGCTCGCGCAGACCGCCTTCCTCAAGAAACGCCTTTTCCTGTCGGGCAATCTGCTTGTCGAGAAGGTAGTTCGTGACCTTGATCAGGCCGATGATGGTATTTGCGGCGATTGCCGGATCGGAGTTTTCGATGTCCTTCCTGAAGGTCTCATAACTCACTCCCGGGGTGCGAAGCCTCTCGCTGAGCCGGCGCGCCTGCGGGTGGTCCCTTGCCCATTCCTCCAGGCCCCTGACCCGAAGGAAATCGCGGAAGTCGGTCAACAGCTCCTCCAAACTTGCACGGGCCACGTTGGTCAACTTGATCTCCATCTCTTTCGACGTACCCGAGGCCATGCTGCCCTCGACGATGTTCTGTTTGCCTGACCGGGCCGCCTGAATCATCTGGCCAACCGTACGGTCACGCTTGTCCAGGAATCGTTCACAAAAACGGACCGTACTGTCATAGACGATTTCTGACCTCTGGTAGGAGAGCAGCTTTCGGTAGCCGCCATGAGGAGGAATAAAACCTTCAGTCATTCTTAGAACCTCCATACCAGGGACAAAAGCGACGTGAGGGACTCAGGAAACTGAAAAGCTTTGAAGCTCTGAGACTTTCCCTTAAGTCCCTGCCGTCCCTTGAGTCACCTGCCCCAGGATTAGCCATTACTCACTCCCGATGATCTCGCCAAGCAGTCCCTCAGTCTCCTTCTCCAACGCCAGAATGTCAGCCCGGATTTCCTCTAAAGTCCGCAACGGCTGCGGCTTGTAGAAGTAGCGGGTGAAACTGATCTCGTAGCCGGTCTTGACGCTGCCCGGAATGTACCAGGCGTCGGGCGCATGGGGAAGGACTTCGCGCTTTAGGAATGCCTCGACGCCACCATCCTGAAGGAGCGGCGCCTGCTCAGTGTCGCGCAGGTCGGGATCAGGCTCGTACTCGACGACAACCTGTCGGCCCTCACCCCCGGCCCCTCTCCCGGAGGCCGAGGGGAGGACGTGTTCGAACAGCCCTCGCAGGGGATTAGGACTCGCGCCTTTCTTGTGGATCGTCCTGATGACCGGCGGAGCATCGTCAGCCCGCTCGGCAGATTCCTTGAGGGCCTTGATCTCCTTCGGGGAGTAAGCGCGGTTGGGGTCGATTCCCTTGAGCCGCAAAGGGCGTTCAACTGTCACCTTCCAGTATCCGAGGGCGGCATTGGGGAAAATCTTCGATTGCTCGGTCTCCTTGAAGGCAAGGAAGGTATCGCAGATGCGCTGGATGTCCTCTTCCGACAGCTCGCAGTTCTTCTTGCCGAGGTTCTTGCGGAGGGGCTTGAACCACTGCGTGGCATCGATAAGCTGCACCTTGCCCTTGCGATGCTCGGGCTTGCGGTTCGTGAGCACCCATATGTAGGTCGCGATGCCGGTGTTGTAGAACATGTTGAGCGGCAGGGCCACGATGGCTTCGAGCCAGTCGTTCTCGATGATCCAGCGGCGGATGTTGCTCTCGCCCTGGCCTGCGTCGCCGGTGAAGAGCGAGCTGCCGTTGTGCACCTCGGCAATGCGGCTTCCGAGCTTCGTATTCCGCTTCATCTTGGAGAGCATGTTGGCGAGGAAGAGCATCTGGCCGTCTGAGGACCGGGTGGTGAGCGTGTATTCCGGATCACTTGCATGCTCGATCACGAAGCGCGGGTCCTTGATGCCGCCCTTGCCGCCCATGCGCTCCAGGTCGCTCTTCCAGCTCTTGCCGTAGGGTGGATTCGAGAGCATGAAGTCGAACTCGCGCGAAGGGAAGGCATCGTTCGAGAGCGTTGAATGCTCGGGACCGCCCACCAGGTTGTCCGCTGCCTCGCCTTCTCCCTTGAGCAGAAAGTCGGCCTTGGCGATGGCATAGGTTTCGGCGTTGATCTCCTGGCCATAGAGGTGGGTGGCGACCTGCTTGCCATGCGATGCGGCGAGCCCCTGCAGCGTCTCTTCTGCCACGGTCAGCATGCCGCCTGTGCCGCAGGCGCTGTCATAGAGCAGGTACGTGCCGGATTCGATCTCTTCGGCTATGGGCAGGAAGATCAGCTTGGCCATAAGCTTCACAGCATCGCGCGGCGTCCAGTGCTCGCCTGCCTCTTCGTTGTTCTCCTCATTGAAGCGGCGGACCAGCTCCTCGAAGACTGTTCCCATGCCGTGATTGTCAAGGCCGGGGTGCTTTACTGAGCCGTCGCTGTTCATGACCGGATTGGGACTCAGGTTGATGTCCGGCGACAGGAACTTCTCGATCAACGTCCCGAGCGCATCGGCCTTCGAAAGGCGTGGTATTTGGTTGCGGAACTCGAAGTTGTCGAGGATATCCTGCACATTGGGTGAGAAGCCGTCGAGGTATGCCTCGAAGTCGGCTTTAAGCTGCTGCTGGCTGGCCCGGGCCTTGAGGTCGCGCAGGGTGAACTTCGAGGTGTTGTAGAACGCCTGGCCTGCCGCCTGACGCAAAGCCTGATCCTGATGGACGATCTTCGACTTGTCGAGCGAGACTTTCATGTCGAGAACCGCTTGCTTCGTCGGTTCAAGCACCGCGTCGAGCCGTCGAAGGACAGTCATCGGCAAAATCACGTCCCGGTACTTGCCCCGGACATAAAGATCGCGCAGCACATCATCGGCAATGCCCCAGATGAAGTTGGCGATCCAATTGAGTTGAACTTGTTCCATACGGATCTTGCCGTCAGTATTTCATTAACATTGTACGGATTCACGTCCCGGAGGATGGGATCGTCGAAAACCAGAGAAGTGAATTGAGCTATTTGGAAGACTGCAGGTATGTGCCGTGCCTGTTTCACAACATTCGTCACGCGACATTGAGCGCCTCGTGCTCGATGCCCGGACGCATGCGCGACCGCAGAGCGTCCCGCGTGACCAGGTCGACCTTTCTCTGCAGCAGGTCCTCCAGGAAGAACTTGAGGTCCATGAACCGGTCAAAGTCGGGCTTACCGCGAAAGTCGACAAGGATATCGATGTCGCTCGTGCGTGTAGCGGTACCCCGCACGATGGAACCGAACAACAGGATCCGCTCTACAGCGAAGCGCGCCTGCATTCCGCTCATGTTCTCCCGGAGAAGCGCTATGATCCGTTCCTTGTCCATGCGATGAAAATAGTACAAATGACGGAAAAAATCAAGCCGGAACCCTGCTACAGCACCCGCCGCACCATCCTGCCGGCGAGGTAGAAGAAGAACCCTGCATAGCCGAAGAGGACGAGGAGCGAGACCAGGGAGGGCTCGCCTCCCGAGGCGACCGCACGGAGGGTCATGCTGGCATGGGTCAGCGGGTAGACCAGGATGGCGCTCTGGAAGGGCTCGGGCAGCTTGTCGGGCGTGAAGAAGGTGCCTGCCAGGAAGGACATGGGGATGATGACGAAGCTGTTGAAGTTCGACATGTCCTCGTGGGACTTGGCCACCATGGCCGCGGCCACGCCGGCCGAGGCGAAGAGGAATGCCGTCAGCCCGAGCACCAGGAAGAGGACCAACGAGACCGGCAAATGCGCGCCCGATGCCTTCCCGACGATCAGCAGCAGGAGGGCCGAGAAGAGCCCCCGCACCAGGCCGGTGAGCGAACGGCCGAAGGCGATGCCCCAGGCGGAGACCGGCGAGACCAGCACCTCCTCGATGGTCTTGGTGTAGAGCTTGCTCACGTTCACCGAGGTCGAGACCGGGCCGAAGGCGTTGTTCATGGCCGACATGGCCAGGAGGCCGGGCAGCACGAAGTCGAGATAGCTCCCCCCGCCCGCAACGGCCATGCTCCGCCCCAGGCCCCAGCCGAAGGTGACGAGGTAGAGGAGCGGCATGATCATGCTCGAAGCCAGGAACTTCCAGGGCTTCTTGCGGATCACCATCATGTCTTTCCAGAAGATGGGATAGAAGTTCATGGACGTATCAAAAAACAGATCATTTTGACACGGATAACTGCGGATGAGGTCCTTATGAAGAGGCATTAAAACAACTTTCTGCTCGTCAGGACAGTTCTCGTTTTATCCGCCTTTATCGTCGTGCAAATCCGCCTCTTCCGTGTCAAAGAAGTTCTTCGACCCTGTTATAGTCAGGCATCGATGCGTTCTCCCGTCAGTTTGATGAAGACGTCCTCCAGGGTCACGTCGCGCACCACCACGTCCGCGCAGACGTCCTTCCCTGCCGCGAAGGCCTGCTCCCGGTCCTGGAAGAACCGGCGCGGCAGGTCGTGCCGGGCCAGGCACTCGAGCGCGTATTTCCCGACTGCCGCCTTGAGCGCCCCGGGCCGGTCGAGGGCGATGATGCTCCCCTGCCGCATGACCGCCACGCGGTCGCAGAGCGCGTCGGCCTCCTCGATGTAGTGGGTCGTGAGCAGGATGGTGACGCCGCTCCGCTTCAGGTCCTCGATCAGGCCCCAGATCAGCCGCCGCGCCTGGGGGTCGAGCCCCACGGTCGGCTCGTCCAGGAAGACCGCCTGCGGCCGGTGCATCAGGCCCCGGGCGATCAGCAGCCGCCGCCGGAGGCCGCCTGAGAGCTGCTCCACCGGCGTGTTCCGCCTGTCCCAGAGCCCCGTGAACCGGAGCAGCTCGTCCGCCCGGGCCGCGCGGTCCTTGCGCTCCATGCGGTGCAGCCTGCCGTGGTACTCCAGGTTCTGGACAACGGTGAGGTCGATGTCCAGGTTCAGCGTCTGGGGCACCACGCCGATGGCCTTCTTGACCGCCAGGGGCTCGGCCAGGATGTCGCGGCCCGCGACGCGCGCCGAGCCCGCGGTCGGGAGGGTCAGCGTGGTCAGCATGCGGATGGTCGTGGTCTTGCCCGCGCCGTTCGGCCCCAGCAGGCCGAAGACCTCGCCGGCGGCGACGGTCAGGCTGATGCCCTTGACGGCCTGCAGCGCGCCGAAGGACTTGGTGAGGTTCGTGAGCTCGATCATGGGAAGAAATAACCGTCAGGCGATAGCCGTAGGGGCGGCCCTGCGTGGCCGCCCGGATCAGGGCAACCACATAGGGGCGGCCCTGCGTGGCCGCCCGGATCAGGGCAACCACGTAGGGGCGGCCCTGCGTGGCCGCCCGGATCAGGGCAACCACATAGGGTTGCCCCTACATCGATCATTCCGTCTCTATCTTGAGAGCCTTGATCTTCCGGTGGAGGTTGCTGCGCTCCACGCCGATCTCGTCCGCGGTCTTGCTGATGTTGCCGTTGTTCTCCCGGAGCTTCCGCCGGATGAACTCCCGCTCGAAGGCCGCGCGCGCCTCCCGGAGCGTGGCCTGGCCGAAGGCGGCCGCCGGCAGCGCGGCGCCCCCGGCCGGCGGCGGCGCGGGCCGCGTTCCGCCCACCGGCGGCGGGACGTCGGGAGCCGCGATGGCCGGGCCGGGCAGCATGATGATCATGCGCTCGATGAAGTTCCTGAGCTCCCGCACATTGCCCTTCCAGGGATGGCGGAGGAAGAGCTCCAGCGCGCCGTCCTCGATGGTCCTGGGCTTCTGGCCGTACTCCGCGGCGAACTCCTGCAGGAAGTGGCGCACCAGGAGCGGGATGTCGTCCTTCCGCTCCCGCAGCGGCGGCGCCTCGAGCGGCAGCACGTTCAGGCGGTAGAAGAGGTCCTCGCGGAAGGTCCCTCTCCCGATCTCCGCGGCCAGGTCCTTGTTCGAGGCGGCCACCACGCGCACATCGACCTTCATGGTCCTGGTGCCGCCCACGCGCTGGAACTCCTGGCCCTCCAGCACGCGCAGCACCTTGGCCTGGGTCGCAGGGCTCATGTCCCCGATCTCGTCCAGGAAGAGCGTGCCCCCGTCCGCGAGCTCGAACCTGCCGCGCTTCTGGGAGACCGCGCCGGTGAAGGAGCCCTTCTCATGGCCGAAGAGCTCGCTCTCGATCAGCTCCTGCGGGATCGCGGCGCAGTTCACCTCCACGAAGGGGCCGTCGGCCCGCCTGCTGGCGCGGTGGATGGCCCGGGCGACCAGCTCCTTGCCCGACCCGCTCTCGCCGTGGATCAGCACCCAGCCGTTCGTCGGGCCGGCCAGGGCGATCTGCCGCTTCAGCGACCGGACGGCGTCGCTCTCCCCGATGATCTCGTAGCGCCGCTCGATGCTCCGCCGGAGCCGCTCGTTCTCCTGGCGCAGCCGGTGGTCCTCCAGCCCGCGCCGGACCGAGAGCAGGATGCGCGCCGTGTCCGGCGGCTTGGTGAGGAAGTCGTAGGCGCCCAGCTTCACGGTCCGGACCGCCTCGTCGATCCCGCCGTGGCCGGTCACCATGATCACCGCCATCTCGGGCCGCTGCTCCCGGAACCGCTGGAGCGTCTCGACGCCGTCCATGCCGGGCATGGCGATGTCGAGCAGCGCGAGGCCGGGCTGCGCCGCGGCGAGCAGGTCCAGGGCCTCGCGGCCCGAGGCCGCGGCGACGACCTCGTAGCCCTCGTCCCGCAGCACGCCCGCCAGGGTCTTCCGGATGGGCTCCTCGTCGTCAACGATCAGGATGGTGTCGGTAGGCATGGTCAGAAAATGACAAATCCCAACTACCAGATATCAAATAATGTTCAAACGACAATGTCCAAACGCGCTGTACTGCTCTTTGGTTATTGGTGCTTATTTGTCATTTGATGCTTGGATATTGGTTCTTGCATTGTCGCCTCAGGCGCTTCCCAGCTTCCGCTTCAATGTTCCGATCACCGCATCAATCTCCGCCCCGGTCGTCTCCCTGCCGAGGCTGAAGCGCACCGCGCCGCGGGAGAGGTCCTCCGGCACTCCCATGGCCACCAGCACATGCGAGGCCGTTACATCGTCCCCGTGGCAGGCGGCGCCGGGTGAGACCGCGATATCACGGCCCAGGGCGTCCATCACCTGCGCGGCGGTGTATCCCTCGAAGCTCAGGTTCCAGGTGTTCGGCAGCTTCTTCGAAGGATGGCCGTTCAGGTGGACCCTGATGCCCGCTGCCCGCAGGCCGTCGAGCAGCCGCTGGCCGAGCTGTTTCTGGCGGCGGCCCTCGCTCTCGAGCAGCCTTCCCGCCAGCTCGCATGCAGCGCCGAGCCCGACGATGCTCGCCAGGTTCTCGGTGCCCGGCCGGAGGCCCCGCTCATGGCCCGCGCCGTGCAGCAACGGCGGGAGGGTCCGTCCCTTCCTGATGTAGAGCGCAGCCACGCCCTTGGGCGCGTAGAACTTGTGGCCTGCGATGGTCAGGAAGTCCACGCCCAGGTCCTTCACCGTGCAGGGAACCTTGCCGAAGCTCTGGGCCGCGTCGGTATGGAAGGGCACGCCCCTGCCTGCGGCGATCTGCGCGAGAGCGGCGATGTCCTGGAGCGCGCCCACCTCGTTGTTGGCATGCATGATCGAGACCAGCGCGGTCGCGGGCGTGACGGCCTTCTCGAGGTCCCCCGGCGAGACCAGGCCGTCATGATCAACAGGGAGATACGTGACCGTATAGCCGTACTTCTCGAGATGCCGGCAGGGCTCGAGCACCGCCGGATGCTCGATCCGGGAGGTGATGAAGTGGCTGCCCTTGCCCGCTGCCTTGGCCAGGCCCTTGATCACCATGTTGTTCGATTCCGTGGCCCCGCTCGTAAAGATGACCTCTTCCGCCGTGCAGCCGAGCAGCGCCGCGACCTGCTCCCGCGCCCGTTCGATGGCAGCGCGGCATTCAGCGCCGAAGCTGTGGCTCGACGACGGGTTGCCGTACCGCGTCGTGAGGCAGGGCATCATGGCCTCGAGCACCTCAGGCGCGATGGGCGTGCTGGCGTTATGGTCGAGATAGATGCGGGTCATGGCAAGGAGGTCCTCCCCCCGGACCGGCTCGAGCGATCGGCCCTAACCGCGAAGGCGCGAGGGACGCGAGGGAAGGCCGGCGGGACCGGGCTATCCCTAACGTCATTCCCGCGAAGAGTTTCAGCCTGCCCCGTACTTGATACGGGGGGAATCCAGGAATATGTCGGGTCTCACTTCGTTCTACCCGACCTGCACATGCGGTCCAAAGGTCCTATCCCGTAGGGGCGGGTTTCAGACCCGCCCTTGCAGGTCCATCAGGCCGTTGAAAAACGTTTTTCGGTGTCTTTGCGAGCGAAGCGAAGCAAACTCGTCGTCAGGAACTGCAAGCAGATACGAGATTGCTTCCCCCGCTTTCATCACGCGGGGGCAGGCTTGCAAGATCGCTCCTCGCAATGACGGTCACGGGCTTTTTCAGCAGACTGCTAGAGCACGAATATATAGAGGATGTAATTGACGATGCCCACGATGAGCGCCGCGGCCAGCGCCAGAACCGCCGTCGCGCCGGCCGCCCGCCGGGGCGGCAGGTCCAGCAGCACGGACGCGCCCCGGTACAGGAGATAGGGGAAATAGAGCACCGCCGCGAGCGCGAACCATCCGACGACCGGCAGGTCGAAGGGGATGACGATGCGCGCGACCCAGAGGGGCGTGGAGGCGTAGGCTGCGAGCCTGAGCCCCCGGTCCTGCTCGTCCTCCGGCGGCGGGAAGAGCCCGTTCGCGATCCTGCCCACCAGGTAGAGGTTCAGGAGGTCCACGACGAAGAACGGGACGTTCTCCCAGAAGGTCCGCCAGAGCGCGGTCCAGGCCTCCGGACCTTCGATCCCCATGGCATAGAGGCGGAAGCCGCTCAGGAGCGCCCGCTCGATCACCGCGATCCCGGCAAGGACCGCCACATACCCCAAGAGCAGCCGCGCTGCGGTGGTCCGCTCGGCCTTGATCTCCTGCCACGCGGCGTTCGGACGGACCAGCAGGTCCGCGACCCGGCGGAAGAGGAACGGCCGGGAGCGTGGCGCTTCCCCCGCGCTCACCCGGCCGGGCTCCCGAAGACGCCGGTGGAAAGGTAGCGCTCCCCGCCGTCAGGGAGCACCGTGACCACCCGTTTGCCCTTCCCGAGCCTTGCCGCGACCTGGAGCGCGGCCCAGCAGGCGGCGCCGGACGATACCCCGGCGAGGATGCCCTCCTCCAGCGCCAGCCGCCGCGTCATGGCCTTGGCATCGTCGTTCTGGACCTGGATGATCTCGTGATAAACGCCGGTGTTCAGGATCTTCGGCACGAACCCCGCACCGATGCCCTGGATGGGATGGGGCCCCGGCGTGCCGCCGGAGAGCACCGGCGAGGCGGCCGGCTCGACCGCCACGATCCGGACGTCCTTCAGCCGCTTCCGGAGCACCTCGCCCACGCCCGTGACCGTGCCGCCCGTGCCCACTCCGGAGACGAAGGCGTCGATCATCCTTCCGCCCATGAACTCCAGGATCTCCCGGGCCGTGGTCTGGCGGTGGACCAGGGGATTCGCCAGGTTCCCGAACTGGTCGGGCTTGAAGTACTCCGGCCCGGAGGCAAGGATCTCGTCGGCCTTCTCCACCGCGCCCCGCATGCCCTTCGCGCCCTCGGTCAGGACGATCTCGGCGCCGTAGGCCTGGAGCAGCTGCCGCCGCTCGATGGTCATGGTCTCGGGCATGGTCAGGACGAGGGGATAGCCCTTGACCGACGCGACCAGCGCCAACCCGATGCCGGTGTTGCCGCTCGTGGGCTCCACGATCTTCATGCCCTGCCGGAGCTTTCCCCTCCGCTCGGCGTCCTCGATCATGGCCAGCGCCGGCCGGTCCTTCACGCTGCCGCCGGGGTTGAACCCCTCGAGCTTCACCCAGACCTCGGCGTCCTCCGGCCCGGTCAGCTTCCGCAGCCGGACCATCGGCGTCCTGCCGATCAGGTCCAGAATGGTCTTTTCTCGCTTCATATCCCTCTCCCCGTGACGTCTTACGCCTGACGCCTGTCGCCTTGCGGCAGTTCGATCACCTTCCCGCCGCCTCCCGCTCCGCCACGTTCCGGACCGCCTGCACGATGTCCTCCACCGCGAGGATGGCGCCGCCCGGCCGGCCGTAGAAGGAGACCGGCGCCCGGCCGTTCACCGCGAGCCGCACGTCCTCCAGCATCTGGCCCATGTTCATCTCGACCACCAGGAAGCTCTCGACATGGGAGGCGTACCGGGCGATCTCCTTCTCCGGGAAGGGGAAGAGCGTGATGGGCCGGATGACCCCCGCCCGGATCCCCTCGGCCCGCGCGACGGCCACGGCGCTCCTGGCGATGCGCGCCGCGGTGCCGAAGGCCACGAGCGCGATCTCGGCATCCTCCATCTGCATTGTTTCGCAGAGCGCCTCGCGCTCGGCCATGCGGTCGTACTTCTCCTTCAGCCGGTAGTTCAGCCGCTCCAGCCCGGCCTCCTCGCCCGGCAGCATGTAGAGCGACCGGACCACCCTGCCCGGCTCGCCCGGTCTGGCGCCCCCGAGCGCCCAGGGCTTCTCGAAGGTCCGCGGCTGCACGTCCGGCAGCTCCACGGGCTCCATCATCTGGCCGAGCACGCCGTCACCCAGGATCATGACCGGCGTGCGGTACTCGTCCGCCTTCTCGAAGGCCCGCACCGTGAGGTCCGCGATCTCCTGGATGCTCGACGGCGCATAGACCAGCAGGTGATAGTCGCCGTGGCCGCCGCCCTTCACGGCCTGGAAGTAGTCCGCCTGGGAGGCCGAGATGTTCCCGAGCCCCGGCCCGCCCCGCTGCATGTTCACGATCACCGCCGGCAGCTCAGACGCGGCCATGAAGGAGAGCGCCTCCTGCATCAGGCTGATGCCGGGGCTGGAGGACGAGGTCATGGCGCGCTCGCCCACCGCCGCGGCGCCGTAGACCATGTTGATGGCCGCCAGCTCGCTCTCGGCCTGGAGGAAGGTCCCGCCCACCTCGGGCATGCGGCGCGAGAGGTACTCCGGCACCTCGTTCTGCGGAGTGATGGGATAGCCGAAGTAGCGCCTGCAGCCCGCGCGGATGGCCGCCTCGGCCAGCGCTTCGTTCCCGGTGATCAGCACTTTCGCCATTCGTTCGTCCCTTTCCCTCGATCCAGCCCGTTCGATCCGACCGCGAGAGGACCTTTGACACTGAGGACACTGAGAGATGCCATGACAAGAACGGATGCGACCGGCTTCTTCCCCGCCATCCTGCAGGTCCTTTCATCCTGTCAAAATATTCCGCCTACCGCTTCCCGGCCTTCGCCTTCTCTTCCTTCCAGACCTCGATGGCCGCGTCCGGGCAGATCTCGGCGCAGAGCGCGCACCCGGTGCAGGCGCCCTCGGGGTCGCGGAACTCGATGTAGTAGTACCCGCTCTTGTTGAACTCCCTGCCCGGCCGTATCAGCCGGAAGGTGCAGGCCGCGGTGCAGAGCTCGCAGCCCTTGCAGTACTCCGTATTCACGACGATCTTACCCATGATGCGATCCTTTATGGAACTCTTGAAGAATCTTCTTCCCGAATAACGATCCGCAACTATTTCAGCGACCTTCAGATCCTGCTATCCTGTCAAGTCTTTTTTCCGAACGTTATTCGTGCCATTCGTCCATTCGTGACATTCGTGTCCGGCAGTCGCCGTTAATTCCGCACTCCGCAATCCGCAATCCGAAATCCGCAATCCGAAATCCGAAATCGGCACTCCCCACTACGCCGTTCCCCGGTCGAGCATCTCCTCGGCGTGCTTCAGCGTCGCCTCGGTGATGGTCCTGCCGCCGAGCATGCGGGCCACCTCGTCCACCCGCTCCGTCCGGCCGAGCACGCGCACCTCGGTGCTGGTCCGGTCCTTCTTCACTGACTTGGCAACGCCGTAGTGGCTCGTCGCCATGCTCGCGATCTGGGCCAGGTGGGTGATGCAGAAGACCTGCCGCCTGCCGGCGATCTTCCTGAGCTTCCTGCCCACCTCCTCGGCAACGGCCCCGCCGATGCCCGCGTCCACCTCGTCGAAGACCAGCGTGGGGATGGGGTCCCCCTCGGCCAGGATGGTCTTGAGCGCCAGCATGATCCGCGAGAGCTCGCCGCCCGAAGCGACCTTCGCCAGGGGCCGGGGCTCCTCGCCCGGGTTGGGCGAGATGAGGAACTCGATGCGGTCCGCGCCGTGCGCGAAGACCTTCGCCCCGTCCGTGGTATCGTCGCCCGGCTCCCGCGTCAGCCGTACCTGGAAGACCGTCTTCTTCATCCCCAGGTGGCCCAGCTCGGCCTCGACCTTCTTCTCGAGCTCCTTAGCCGAGGTCGTGCGCAGCTTCGTCAGCTCCCGCGCCCCGGCGGTGATGCGCTCCCGCAGCGCGGCGATCTCCTTCCGCAGCCGCTCCATCTCCTCGCCGCTCCGCTCGATCCGCGCCAGCTCCCCGGACGCCTGCCCGCCGAAGGCCAGGACCTCGGCGATGGTGCCGCCGTACTTCTTCTTGAGCCTGCCGATGAGATCGAGCCGGTCGCCGATCTCCTCGAGCCGCGCCGGGTCATGCTCCACCCGCTCTGCGTAGGACGCCACCTCGCGCGCCGCTTCCTCGACCTGGGCCCTGCCGGACTCGAGCAGCTCCAGCGCCGGCGCCAGCGCCGGGTCGATGGCCGCGATCTCCCGGAGGCCTGCCGCGGCCCGGCGGATGGCCGCCAGCGCCGCATGGTCTCCGGAGTAGAGCGCCTCGTCCGCCGACGCGGCCAGCCCGGCCAGCTTCTCGGCGTTCGCCGTCACCCGCTGCTCCGCCGCGAGCGCCTCGTCCTCGCCCTCCCGCAGCCGCGCGGCCTCGATCTCGTTCGCCTGATAGCGCAGCAGGTCCTGGCGCTGGGCCTTCTCCCGCTCGCCCGTCTCGAGCTCGGCCAGCTCCCTCCGCAGGCCGTGGTACCGCTCCACGAGGCCGCCGAACTCGCCGCGCTGCCGCACCAGGCCGCCGAAGGCATCGAGCATCTCCCGCTGCTGATCGAGGGCGAGGAGCGACTGGTGCTCATGCTGGCCGTGGATGTCCGCCAGGTGCGTCCCCACGGCCGCCAGGGTCGCGAGGTTCGCCAGGCTGCCGTTGATATAGACCTTGTTCCTGCCGGCCGAGGAGATGACCCGCCGGACGATGAGGTCCTCGCCCGGCTCCAGGGCGATGCCCTGGTCCGCCAGCACCGCGCCGACCGCCGCGGGTGCGAAGCTGTTCATGCCGAAGGCCGCCTCCACCACCGCCTCGTCGCTCCCGGTCCGGATCAGATCGTTGCTCGCCCGGCCGCCCAGCGCGAGGTTCAGCGCGTCCACGACGATCGACTTGCCCGCCCCGGTCTCGCCGGTGAAGACGTTCAGCCCCGGCCCGAACTCGACGCGCAGCTGGTCGATGATCGCGAAGTTCCTGATGGACAGCTCTTTCAGCATGACTTGAAAAGGACCCAACTGCCGGTTGCCGCATCACGGACGTCGGCTGATATCGAGACCGCAAATTTCGAACGATGAACTTTGGTGACTGCTATTTGGCGCTTATTGGGGACCTGGTGCTTCTGTTTTGGTGCTTGCTCTTGCCGCTTCCGCTTTCTTGTTCGCGAACTTCCCCTGCGAGGTCTTTCCGTTCCCGCCCGCAGCCTTCCGGTAGTACTCCGCGGCCTGCTCCTTCCTGCCCATGCGCTCGCTCGCCCTTCCCGCCCAGTACCAGGCCGTCGTGGCCCAGGCCTTGGCATCGGGATAGAGCTGAGGAACCTTCAGGAGCTCGGCGACGGCCTCGGCGTCCCTGCCGACCAGAAAGTTGCAGAACCCGACCCAGTACTGGGTCTGCGGCTTATCCGCAAGGCCGGGGTCCGCGACCGCCTGCTGATAGGCGCGGAGCGCCCGGCCGAAATCGTTCATGCGGAAATAGATGTCGCCGATGCGGCTCTGGATATCGCCCCGCGAGACGCCCTCAGGCGGCGCGCTCAGGGTCTTGTGATAGAGGGCGAGCGCCTGCTGGTACTGCTGCCGGGAAGCAAAGGTCTGCGCGTCGCGGTAATCGCGCACTGAGGAGGATCCTGCGGCAACGGCCGCATTGCCGGAAAGGAGGACTGCCAGGAACGCGATACCAAGGCGCTGCAGCATGACCGAATCCTCCCTGGGAGAACTGTGTCGAATTTTACACAAAGACCGTATGCTATTCAAGGACAATTATGGCAGGTCATTGGTGCATATCTGCATTGCGGCGCCATCCTGCCGATGCAGCGGGCAGGCACCGTCAGAATCCCATTGACACCCCTGCGATAACAGGCTATTATTTTTTCCTGTTCTCTCGCGTGCCGAATGCATCACTGCGAAGATCCCTTCGAAGGAGACCTGCTCCCATGAACAAGTACAGCATCAACGAGGTCCTGGAGATGGCGGTCCAGACCGAGAAGCTCGGCTGCCAGTTCTACACCTCCATGGCGGAAAGGTTCAAGGAGGACCAGGGGCTGGTGAAGCTCTTCTCCACCCTGGCATCCAAGGAGCGCCTGCACGAGAAGACCTTCACGGACCTGAAGGGCATGATCGCCAAGGGCGGCGCGGAACCGGTGGAATGGGACGAGGTCTCGAACTACATGCGCGCCTTCGTGGAGTCAGAGTTCTTCCTCGGCAAGGGCAAGGCGCTCCCGTCCATGGACGGCATCAGGACCGTGAAGGACGCGGTGAAGTTCGCCCTGGGGTTCGAGAAGGAGACCCTCCTCTACTTCCTCGCCCTGCGCGGCGTGGTGAAAGAGAAGGACCTGGTGGACGAGGTGATCAACGAGGAGAAGAGCCACATCGTCTGGCTCGCGGCCTTCAGGACCGCCTAGCCGGTCACGAACAGACAGGGAATACGAAAGGCCCGGAGCGATCCGGGCCTTTTTCTTTCTTTCCGCCGCCGCGCACGGCAGGGGCGGGTTGCAAACCCGCCCCTACGATACATCTGCCACCCGCGCCAGACAGACGCTATCGGGCGGCCACGAAGGGCCGCCCCTACCACTTTTCTCCTCCTCTTGCCTCCCCGAATCCCTTATAATGCCCCCATGGAGATCCGTTCCCTCCTGAGACAGAACCCCCTGGTGCTGGCGCCCATGGCCGGCATCACGGACCTCCCCTTCCGCATCATCTGCCGGGAGATGGGCGCGGGCATCGTCTATTCCGAGATGGTGAGCGCCGAGGCGCTCATCCGGGACCAGCGCCGGACGCTCGGGATGCTCGCGACCCGTCCGGAGGAGCGGCCCGTGGCCTTCCAGCTCTTCGGCTGCCGCCCCGCCTCCCTGGCCGCCGCGGCACGCATCCTCGCGGAGCGGGAGATCGACCTCATCGACATCAACATGGGCTGCCCGGCGCCGAAAGTGCTCCGGAGCGGGGCGGGCTCCGCGCTCCTGCGGGACCTCGGACTTGCTGGGGAGATCATGCGGGCCGTCGTGGACGCCTCCGCCAAGCCCGTGACCGTCAAGATCCGGCTCGGCTGGGACGCGAAGAGCATCATCGCCGAGGAGCTCGCCCGTCTGGCCGAGAAGGCAGGCGTGGCGGCCGTGACGGTCCATGGCCGCACCAAGGCCATGGGGTTCTCGGGCAGGGCGGACTGGGGCATGATCGCCAGGGTGAAGCAGGCGGTCGGCATCCCGGTGATCGGGAACGGCGATGTGCGCTCCGCAGCGGACGCGAAGCGGATGCTGGACGAGACCGGCTGCGACGGCGTGATGATCGGGCGGGCCGTCCAGGGGAACCCCTGGCTCTTCCGCGAGGCCCGCGCCCTGCTCGCCGCGGGCGAGGTCCTGCCGCCGCCGTCGCTCGCGGAGCGCGAGACGGTGATGCTCCGCCATCTCGATGACGTGGTCGCCCTGCTCGGCGAGAACGTGGGCGTGCGCGAGATGCGCAAGCATCTCTGCTGGTACACCAAGGGCCTGCCCGGCGGCGGGGAGTTCCGCGAACAGGTGAACCATCTTGCGGCGCTGCAAGAGGTGGTGAGCGCGGTCAAGGGATACACGACCGGCCTGCGCGACGGCCAGACGGTCGGCTCACCGGCTGCCGTAAACCCGGTGTGACGACCGTGACAGGCCGGATGACCATGCCGGGCTTGACGGCAGTACTTGCCATTGCTGCAGAAATCTGATATTCAGAATTCAGAATACATTCGGTATGCCCGCCCACCGGAGCGTCGCCATGCAGTCATCCAAGCCCTATATTGCCGAGATCAAGGCCCGGGGACAGATCACCATCCCCAAGAAGATCCGCGAAGAGAAGCATCTTGAGGAAGGACAGGAGGTCACCCTGATCCCCCTCGGCGAGGCGATCCTGCTGGCGCCCCGCCGCCTGGAACTCGACGAGGCCCGCAGACGCATTTCCCGCATTCTGAAGACATCCGGCGTGAGCGCGGACGACCTGCTCGCCGAGCTCGTCCGCGAGCGCGAATCGCTCTACCAGGAAAAATATGGAAAGAAGGCCCGGTAGGTTCTTTCTGGACTCCAATGTCATTCTTTCCGGCCTGCTCTCCGCCGGTGGTGCGCCTCGCATCATTCTGGACGTCTGCACCCTGGCCCTTCCCGGCCTGATCTTTCTGACCGGCAGGTTCAACCTGCTCGAGATCGAGCGCAACATCCGGAAGAAAGCGCCGGCGATCCTCCCGGTCTACGAGGAAATGCCGCCCAGGCTGCATCTCGAGACCGTTCCGCTTCCCTCCGCAGACGAGGTCGCCGGATTCCGCGCCGTGGTCGCGGACAAGGATGCGCCGGTCCTTGCTTCGGCCCTCAGGGGAAGGGCGGACCTCCTGGTGACCGGCGACAGGAAGCATTTCGGAAGAGTGCGGAAAGCGGACATCGCGCCATTGAGGATCGCAACTCCCGCGGAGTTCCTGGATGAGCTCGCGATCATGCTCCGGGAAAGAGGACCTGCTGATCCTGAATGATGCGACCGGACATCAGTTGACCGGTTGGGTTGCGGAGCGCAGCGGGCTGCGGACGCGGATCTGCGCGGATGAACGCGGATAGTACCAGGCAGGGCCAGAGCCCCCTCCTGCCGCAAAAAGGCAGAAATGGCCGAAGGTTACAGAACGGTTGATCTCCATGTGTGTTCTTCGCGCTTTCCTGAGGCAAGAGAGATATTCGCTGCTGCATGGTCCTATCCGTGTTGATCCGCGTCCATCCGTGGTTAATGAAGCTTGCGGTTTATTGATGCTGGTTTCATCTCTGGATGATCATCATGCCTTCCGACGATCAGGATAGGATCATCGCCGAGGCCCGGCGCGCGCGGGAGCGGCGGGAGCAGGGCTACCGCGAGCAGGCGCTGAAGCTCTTCCCGCACGTCTGCGGCCGGTGCGGCCGGGAGTTCGAGGGTAAAAAGCTCCGGGAGCTCACGGTCCATCACCGGGACCATGACCACGACCACAATCCTCCGGACGGCTCCAACTGGGAGCTGCTCTGCCTCTACTGCCACGACAACGAGCACCAGAAGTACCTGCTCGAGGGAACATCAGCGCCCGAGGATGAGAAGGACCAACACGCAACGCACAAGCCTTTTGCTGACCTGAGGAAGCTGCTGGACAAGAAGAAGGAATAGGAACTTGCCTGAAAGCAATACTGGCTTCTCATTCTTGATACTTTATGAAGCGGATGCAGTCAACTTGCCGGCTCGGCATGATGTCACTAGGATGCCTCCTGTTTTGAGCCCGATCTTATTGACCGAACCTGCAGTCTATGCTACTGTCTGCCGGGGAAGTGATACTTGGTTGTAGTCTGAAAAGAACATGTACATCCGATTTGTGGTAGATAAACTTGATTGCGACTCTGGAAAAAGAGAGGGATTATTTCAGGCAGTCGGCGAGCTCTGCGAAAAGCAGCTGCTGCACAAATACGAAGAAGACATCGTTCAAGAAATACGGAAATGGTTCAGCAATCATCTCGCGAAGCCTGATTCATTCACGCGGTCATCTGCACCTCATGCGATAAATAAAGCAATCAGCTGGTTCAAACCGACTGCGAAAGAACATATTGATAAGATGCGTCAGTTGATATCGATCATTGAAGGTCATGGTATTCATGTTCATGTAATAACCACGGATCGTCCTGGGTATGTGGTTTATGAGGATGAGCATCAAATAACAGCAGAACCATATAGCGAAACTAAAACGTAGCCGTATGTAACTGTCGATAACATCCTGGCGGCTCGACAGCGACGCGCCGGAAGTCCACGCGTCAGCCCCGCGTTGATCACCCCTGCCGCTTCACCCCCTCCATCAGGAAACAACAGCCGGAAAACAGCGCACGGCCCCGGCGTCGCGGGCCGGCATGTCAGGAGAAACTGGAGAGGAAGAGAACCGGCGGGAAGTGCTACGCGCCCGGCTGCTTCAGATATCCGATGATCGCGTCCTTGAAGCGGTCGAGATCCTCGAGGTGCTTCCGCAGGATGAGCATGACGATCTCCGCATCAACGCCCGCGTACTGATGCACGACGACGTTCCGGAACTTGGCCATCTTTTCCATCACGGTCGCGAGCCCGCCATCGATCACGCCGTTCTCCGCCAGGACCGCGAAGGTATCGGCATAGCTCGCGGGCGGCCGCATGCCGCGGTCGGAGAGGACGTGATTCGCGATGTCCGCGCAGGTTTCGATCATCATCTGGAGCGTTCGTTCGATGATGCGCTGGACCTTCCAGTCGGAGCGATACGCCGCCGCCGAGAGGCCGGCATACTCGCGAAGCTGCCCGCGGTACTCGTCAAGCTGCGCGACCTTCCTGAGGATGACGTCCTTATCGACCAACGCCGTACCTCCGGCCGAAATACGCCTCTTCCTTGACGCGAAAATCGAAGAACTCGCGAAGCGTCAGCGACTCGTAGGCATGCCTTCTGCCGGGCTCCTTGTCCACCAGCACCTGCTTCTGCTGCAGGACCCTCCCGGCGAGGCTCACCGGCGCCGCGTTCAGGACCACCAGGTCGATCTCGGACGTGCCCAGGGCTTTCGAAAGCCGGTCGAAGAGATCGAGCTTGTACTCCGCGGCATTGCTGGTGTCCCGGACAGAGACCGCGATATCCAGATCGGACAGCGGCTTCCCGGTCCCTGCGGCGCGGCTCCCGAAAAGATAGGCGAACACCACATTGTCATCAGCCAGCAGGATCTCCCGGGCCGCCGGCATGCGCGAGAGAAGGTCTCCCGATATCCTCTCGTACTTGATCATGACCCGATTATTCCCGAAATCCCGCCTGCTGTCAAACCGAAAAAAGACATCCTACCCCTTCACCGCCTCCAGCTCCTCCCACCGCGCATAGGCCGCCGAAAGCTCGGCCTCCAGCGCCTCCAGCCGGGCCTTGACCGATGACACCTTATCCCCGCTCGAACGATAGAACGACGGGTCGGCCATGTCGGCATGGAGCTCCCGCTGCTCCGCCTCCAGCTCCTCGATCCGCTGCGGCAGGGCCTCCAGCTCCTGCTGCTCCCTGAACGTCAGCTTGCGCGGCTTCTCGCGGACGGTCCGCTGCCGCTCCTGCCTTGGCGCGGGCTTCTCCATGGCAACGGGCGCGGCCTGCTGCCGCTGCCGGAGCCAGTCGTCGTACCCGCCCACGTATTCCTTCACCGCACCGCCGCCCTCCAGGACCAGCGTGCTCGTGACCACGTTGTTCACGAACTCCCGGTCATGGCTCACCAGGAGCACCGTGCCGGAATACTCCATCAGCCGCTCCTCCAGCAATTCGAGCGTCTCGAGGTCCAGGTCGTTCGTGGGCTCGTCCAGGACCAGCACGTTCGAGGGCTTCGTGAAGAGCTTCGCCAGCAGCAGCCGGTTCCGCTCCCCGCCAGAGAGCACCTTCACCGGGCTCCGCGCCCGCTCCGGGGGGAAGAGGAAGTCCTGGAGATAGCCGATCACATGGCGGTTCCCGCCGTTCACGGTGACGTGGTCGCTGCCGTTCGCCACGTTCTCCATCACGCTCCTCTCGTCGTCCAGCAGGGCCCGGTACTGGTCCAGGTAGACGGCCTCCAGGTTCGTGCCGTGCTTCACCCTGCCCTGCTGCGGCGCGAGCTCGCCCAGGAGCAGCCGGAGCAGCGTGGTCTTGCCCGTGCCGTTCGGTCCGATGATGCCGACCTTGTCGCCCCGCAGGATGATCGTGGAGAGGTCCTTCACCACCGGCGGGCCATCATAGGAAAAGCTCGCGCCGTTCGCCTCCATGGCCAGTCTTCCGGAGCGCTCCGCCTCCTGCACCTGCATCGTGACCAGCCCGGTCTTCTCCCTCCGCGCCGCCCGCTCCCTGCGCAGCTCCTTGAGCGCCCGCACGCGGCCCTCGTTCCTCGTCCTGCGGGCCTTGATGCCCTGCCGGACCCAGGCCTCCTCGGCAGCGAGTTTCTTGTCGAACCGGGCGTTCTCCGCCTCCTCGGCATCCAGCGCAGCCTGCTTGCGTTCGAGATAGGCGGCATAGTTCCCCGGCCAGCTCGTGAGCCTGCCGCGGTCCAGGTCCACGATCCGCGTGGCGAGCTTCCGGATGAGCGCGCGGTCGTGGGTCACGAAGAGCAGCGCACCGCGGAAGGAGAGCAGAAACTCCTCGAGCCAGGCGATGGCCTCGATGTCGAGATGGTTCGTGGGTTCGTCCAGGAGCAGGAGCTGCGGGTCCCCGGCCAGGGCCCGGGCGAGCAGCACCCGGCGCTTCATGCCCCCCGAGAGGGCCGGGAACCCCTCGTCCGGCGGGAGCCGGAGCCGGGAGAGCACGGTCTCCACCTGCTGCTGCAGCGTCCAGCCGCCTGCCGCCTCGAGCGCATGCTGCGCCTCCTCCAGTTCGGCCAGCCGCTGCGGCCCGGGGTCCTGCGCCACCGCGGCGCTCGCCTGGTGGTAGGCCGAGACGAGCCTCCCGAGCTCCCCCACCCCGCCTGCAACGATGTCGAAGACCGTCCCCCCGAGGTCCTGCGGCGCCTCCTGCACCAGCCGGCTGACGCGCAGGCCCTGCGGGAAGACGACGGCTCCGCTCTCGGGCCGGAGCTCGCCGGCGATCAGCTTCATGACCGTGGACTTGCCGGCGCCGTTCCTGCCGACCAGGCAGACGCGCTCCCCGCGCTCGATCTGGAGGTCGAGCGACCGGAGGAGCGGCGGTCCGCCGAAGCCGTGGGTGACGTTCTGGATGCTGACGATGGGCATGGAGGGTCCTTCCGCGCGGACGGCGGGGTTCGACGCGGTCCAACGCACCGCATCTTCTACCATACCGTCCGGGGGAAAGCAAGCAGGCGGGCGGTCAGGACTGGTCCTTCCGCTTCATGCCGGGATAGAGCTTCTCCATGCATTCGGGGCAGACGCCGTGGCTGAACTCCGCGTCGGTGTGCGCGGCGAGGTAGGTCTCGATCCGGTTCCAGTATCCCTTGTCATCGCGGATCTTCTTGCAGGAGGCGCAGATGGGCAGGAGGCCGCGGAGGGTCCGGACGTTCTCGAGAGCATCCTTGAGCTCGCCGATGATCTTTTCGCGGCCGTCCTCGATAAGGCGGCGCCCGCTGATGTCCCGGTCGAAGGCCAGGATGTACTTTCGCTCCCCGAGATCGAGCGGTCCGGCATGCACCTCCAGGGGAAAGACCGTGCCGTCCTTCCTGCGGTGGTCCAGCTCGGTCCTGATCCACTCTCCCTGCCGGATGCGCTCGATGAGCTCCGGCGCGCGCTGCGCGGACTCCGGGGTGTCCAGGTCCGTGATCCTGAGGCGGGTCAGCTCCTCCAGGGTATAGCCGTGCATCGCCGCCGCGGCACGGTTCGCCGCGAGGATCCGGCCCGTCCCGGGCCCCTCGGCCTCAAGGATGAAGATGGCGTCGGCGGCATTCTCGAAGAGCGCGCGGTACCGTTTTTCGCTCGCCCGGAGGTCATCCTCGGTCCGCCGTGCCTTCTTCACGCTGATGACGACCGCGAAGAGCAGGAGGAATGCCAGGATGAGGACCGATCCCGCGGAGCGCTTCACCAGCGTGCGCAGACGCTCCTTCTCCGCTGTCACGTCATAATAGACCTCGATGACCGCGACCACGGCGCCGTTCTGCAGCACCGGCACATAGGTCTCGATGGCATCAAAGGGAACGCTCTTCTGCTCGAGTGAGAGGCCGCTTTTACTGATCTCATGGGACCCCAAGCGGCCTGTGCGCACGATCTCCTGCAGATAGGACCCCCTGTTCACCGCACCGATCTCCGCGGTATCCGTCGAGAGGAGCACCCTGCCGTCGGGCGCGAAGATCTTGACCTTCCGGATGCGGCTGTCCTGCAGCAGGTCCTCGAGCTGCCGGAGCAGCCGCGACGGCGGCCGGCCGGGCCGCATTTCGAGCACCTGCTCCTCGATCAGGACCGAGGAGAGCAGGGTGGCGATGCGTTCGGCCTCGCGGGAGATGTCCTCTGCCAGGAACTGCTGGAAGGAGGGATACTGGACAAAGAGGGCATGGAGGGGGAACAGGATGATCGTGACGACCGAGAGGATGAGCACGACCCGCAGTAAGGAAGGCTGGCCCATGCTCCCGCCCTTTCTCCACCCCTGATGATTTGATGGTAGCGGTCACACAGCAGGTTGTCAAGACGCGCTGTTTGTTGCTCTGTTGCGCAATCAGCCGCAGCGGCACGGCCGGGACAACCGCCGTCCTATGGGAAGACGAAGGTGGAGACCATGTCCTCGAAGGCCGCGAGGTCCCGGTCGAAATAGTGGCGCTCTGCCGCATCATACCGCAGGCTGAAGAACCGGCCCCCCCGCAGCACGCCGTACCGCACCGACCGGCGGGCGACGCCCTGGTGGTCACGAAAGGCGAGGCTGATGCGAAAACCCGGTTCGTCCCCCACGACCGCGGGCCTGCTGTCCATGACCTCGAGCTGCAGGAGCTCCTCGTCGAAGAGCAGGTCGTCCAGGAAGGCCTCGGCAGCCTCGAGCGGATGCATGCCCTCCACCATCCGGCGCTTCGTGTTCCGGAAGGGCGCGTCAGCCGCGCGGGAGGTGATGGTGACCGTCTGGAGCGGCGGCCCGTCCCTGGTCAGGAGGAGGTCTCCCACGCCCTTCAGCCGGAACCAGCCATCCGGCAGCACGACCGCGTGGTCCGGCTGCTCAAAGGGGCCGCCTGTTCGGGCCCAGTTCCCGCAGCCCGCGGCAAGAGCACACAGGACGGCGAGCATCGTCCCGATTCGCAGGGCCGAGCGGATCATGGCGCCCCCTCCTGCGGCAGGGCCGGGAGAAAATCCCGGTCCGCTGCTGCGGGCCGGAGCGCGCGGTAGGCCCGGAAATGGGGCTCCGCAGCCTCCTGGCCGGCGATGCGGAAGAGCAGCAGGCCAAGCCCGCGATGGGCCTCGGCGAGCGTCGGGTCCAGGGCGAGGGCCGCCTCGTAGGACCGCTTCGCGGGTCCTGCATCGCCGTCCAGGCCCCGCTTCCGGTAGAGCTCGGCCAGCAGGAAGAGCGGCCTCGCGTCGTCGGCAGGACACCGTTCGCGGTAGCGGCCAAGGGAGCGGAGCGCATTGCCGAACCTTGCCGCCCGGATGTCCAGGGCCGCGTTCTCCAGCACCAGCCCTGCGGTGCGGCGGAAGAACTCCTCCGCCTTCACGATTCCCCCGGCGCCCGCATACCGTGCCGCGATGAGACCTGCCATGCTCTCGATCCGCTCCTGGATGCGGGGATGGGTGGCGTAGAAGAAGGGCTCCGGAGAATCCCGCGCGAGCACCTCCTCCCGGAGCCGCTCGAAGAACCGGACCGCGTCACGGGGGTCGTACCCCGCCCGGACCGCCAGCGCCAGGCCCTCGGCGTCCGCCTCGGCTTCGAGCTCCTGCGAGTACCCCGCGACCGACGCCCGCGCCTGCAGCTCGCGGCGGCGGCTGCCGGTCACGGTCCTGAGGGCCGCGGCTACGGCCATCTCGTTCCGCTCGTGCCGGAAGGAGCGGACCGCGTGGCGGTGCGTGGCATGGGTCATCTCATGGGCGATCAGGGCCGCGAACTGCGCCTCGCTCTCCATGGCCGCGAGCAGCCCGCTGTGGACATAGAGCATCCCGTTCGGGAAGGCAAAGGCGTTCAGGGTAGGGTCGCGGAGCACCCGGACGGTGAAGGGGATGTTCCGGAGCACCGCTGCAGGCTGGAGCCTCCGGGCGATCCCGTTCAGGTAGTCCTCGAGCGCCGCGTCGTTGTAGAGGATGCCGCTCCGGTCGATGGCATCGGTCTCGGCCCAGGCCTGGAGCCAGAGGCGCTTCTCGTCCCGCTCCATGTGGAACGCGGCCTCGTCCGAGACCGGCGGCAGGTCCAGGCGCGCGCAGGCCGTGAAGAGCAGCGCGACAAGGAGGACGGCCCGCCTCACCGGAGCGCTCCCGGGTAGGTCTCGAGAACGCTCCGGACCGCGGCCCGTGCGCTCCCCGGCCGCCGCAGGTCATACCCTCCGCGGTCCTGCAGCTCCCCGCGCCAGAGGACCGCGCCGTCCCGGTCAAGCAGCGCCATGGTCAGGAAAGTGGCGCCTTCGCTGGGCGGGTCGCCGAAGAGGATGCCCGTGACCTTTCCGAGGGCGATGAGCGCCTTCCTTCCCGCGGTCGAGATCTCGTCATAGGCGGTCATGACCAGCATGGCATCCAGCTCCCGGGGCGCGAGGATGCGGTCCAGCGGACCCACGGAATGGTCGTACCGGTCCGGCCGGCGGCCGAAGGCGGGCATGCCTCCGTGGGAACGGCCGCTCATGCCGGCGCTCACGGCCTCGAAGAGCGGCAGCACCTCGTCCAGCTCCAGCGAGGCGCCGGGGTCCGGCTCGAGCATCACGAGCCTCACCCTGTTCGGCGCGAGCTGCTCCACCGCAGCGGCGAGCAGGTTGTTCCTGCCCTGGCTGGTCCAGTCCTCGATGAGCTGGACCTGGCCGCCGGCGCTGAGCTGGTAGATGGCCGCCTGGGGCAGCAGGATGCCGATGGTGCGGACCCGCGGAGCGCGGAGCCCGATGTCCTGATGGATGTTCCGGGAAGAGCAGGAAAGCGCGGCGATGAGCAGGAGCAGGGTCCCGGCGGCGCGGAACAGCCGCGGAAGGGAGCAGGCACGCGTTGGTGATGGCACGCGGCAGCGCATGGTGAGCTCACGGGCCGGCACGGGTGCAGGATCAGGTCATTTCCGGGCCTTCACCGGCTCATAGGTGCAGAAGGGCTCGGCCGCGAGGTAGTCGCCCGAGACGGCATAGGCCCGGG